>PBRG01000184.1 GCA_002726615.1 Marinobacter sp. | reverse complement strand
CGCCCGGTTCCGGATCGCCACAACCCGCAAATTCCAGAAGGAAAGCGGGGAGATCGTAGAATATACCGAATGGTTTTCTGTGATCTGTTGGGGCGAGGCTTATGTGGAAAAACTCGTTCAACCCTATGTGAAGAAGGGGGCCTTCCTTCAAATCATGGGGCGGGTGCAGAACACCCGCTGGACCGATCAGGACGGCATTGAACGCTTCGGCGTCGAAATTGTCGCCGACCGGATCGACCTGCTCGACAAGGTGGGCGCGGGTTCATCCTACGGATCCGAAGATCTGCCCGGCGATGATTCCACGTCCGGTACCGAAACCAACGAGGCCGCAAGTTCGACGTCGGACTATTACGACGAAATTCCGTTCTAGTCCCTAACACCCTAAGGCACCGCCCGCTTTCGCGGGCGGCTGTTCGCATGGGACTATTGCTTGAAGAGTGCTGTCACATATGCTATCAAAATCTATGGATCGCGTCGTCATCGATACCAACATCTTTGTGTCTGCGCTGATGAATGCTCGCGGCGCGCCGCGAGCGGTATTACGCCTTGCATTGGAGCGTCAGATTGTTCCTGTGTTTGGCAATGCGCTTTTACGCGAATATGAAGACGTTCTCTCGCGGGACCAACTTTTTGCGTCAGCCCCGGTCACGCGAGGCGATATCGACACGCTTCTTGATGCCTTGCTCAGCGTTTCTGAATGGCGGAGCATATACTATTTGTGGCGCCCAAACCTGCCTGATGAAGGAGACAATCATTTGATCGAACTTGCCGTCGCTGCAAACGCCGAAGCCATCATAACGGCGAACACAAAGGATTTCGCCCGCGCAGACCTCGTCTTTGAAGGCCTAAATGTCGTCACCGCGGGCGGCTATCTGGAGACTAGGAGCCAATCATGAGCACAATTACATTACGTCTGCCTGACACCCAACATGAGCGTCTGAAAGACCTCGCCGCCGCCAAAGGCGTCAGTCTAAATAAATTGCTTGAAGAACTCACCGCTCGGGTGATCGCTGAAGCCGATACCGAAGTGCGCTTCAGAGCCCGCGCAGCGCGCGGAAATGCGGCTGAGCGCTTGCGCATTTTAGCGCGCTTGGACGAGCATTACAAAACTGATTAGCCGCTCAGATACCGAGGTGTCACCGGTGCTTTTGGTCTGCTCTTTGCGTGGAGTGGATATGAGTTTTTCATGGCTGAATGGGCGTCTTCATCTTTTGCGATCTCTATCATCTAGGCATTGAGCCTTTTTGCGATACTGAACCGGAGTTAAGTCGACGCGGCGGGCATGTCAGGTCTACGAATGGGCGCATGTAGACACGGAGGCGGGGCAAGTGATGGGCATTGAACAGATGGGCCCTTTGGAGGAGAAAGCCGCCCGTCTGATCAAAACAGGCGATTGGGCGGATATCTATCCAGGCCTTACGCTCCTGGACATCAAGGATGCCGCCATCTTGCTCTGCCTGCCGCAGACGGTGATCTTGCAATGGATCGGGGAAGGCAAATTGCTCGCCTTGCGCAATTCAGCCCATCAGTTTCGTATTCCCGTCGATACGCTTATGGACCGGCGCGCCGCCATCCCCGGCATGGCCCATGTGATCAATGAGATTTGCAAGGGTTATCACAATCTCGCCTGGCTGTTCCTGATCCAGCCGGTTCCGGATGAAGACGGCCTCAGGCATGTGATCGATCTCTTGAAAGAGGGCGACATGGACCGCCTCGATCAGGCTGCGCTGATCTGGCATGAGCGCCTAGAGACTGGCCCACTCAGTTAAACACGAACCGCGCGTATAACCGAACGGTAGCCCGCCCGGCTCGTGCACATGGTCTGACGGGTTCGCCCGCCTATTGAGCTGAGGGTAGGTTGGTCTTAGCGGGGTGCCAAATTGGTGATGAGCGCTGCGGTTCATTCATAGCGTGGTTGCCTCGTGCATCTCCATCATGGGCTGGACGCCTCCCTGCGCTTCGCTCCGGGCCGTGCTCTAGGCGCTGACGCGCCCCAAGCCCCGCCTGCGCGGGTCTTGTCCCTGCGGGTAACGATCATGCCCTCGGCTTTGCCTCGGCTGGCGCGGGCGCGTGGCGCAGACCGGCAAAGCCTGTGAAGGCCACGCACAAGGATTGTGAGTGACACTGACAAGCCGCAGACGCGGCTTTTTTCAACTGAATCCGACGGGCTGCTTCCGCGCTGTTAACCGGGCTGGGCCATGCGGCCCAAGTCCCGGGCGCGGGCCCATCGGATGGTCTCTCTCTCAACTGTGGTGGTAGTCTACCAAGGTGCAGCAGCGCCGCCTCAAGGACTGCGGGGCCCCACCATTTTTGTGATCCTCCGATCAGCCTGATCAGCGCGGACTTAGGATACGCGCCTGCAGGAGATAACAGGGCCTGGCGGCGCGATCGGCGGAGGCTCCCAAAAATCGTTTCCCCCACAGCGAAGCGCGCCTTTGGCGCGTCCTTGACCCGGCTGTCTGCGCACTTGGGTGAGGGGTGTCCACTGTTTTCGAAATCCGAAGACGGGGTGTTTTCCAACTAAAAGGAGATGTCCAATGGAAACGCAAAATGATGTCCTGGTCGGCGTGCTGGCAGCGATGCAAAACCCGCCAGGCATAGAAGACTTCGCTGGGGCGATCCCGCCCGATGAGGCGCTGATCCACATTGTCAGCGCCGCCTATGGCGAACTTGCAGATGCGCTCGAAGACGGCCCGCTGGCCGGGTCGCTGGAGCGGATTTTGAAAGGCTGGACAGACGTGCTTCACCGCACGATTGAAGGTCTGGAAAAGCAGGCCGATCGGGCCGAGCTTGACATGAAAGAGGCGGCCGCGGCGCAGGACTATTCAGAAGTCATGAGCGTCGAACTGGAACGCAAAACAGACCGCCTTCGCGCGCTGCAAAACGCGGTAGAAGCGGTGTCGGTGATGCGCGGTGCAGGGGCCTCAACCTACGAGGCGAGATGCGCCACATTATGGCGTCCCATGCACGGGTCCAGGCCGTCCTCAAAGATCATCACATCGGCCATGATTGACGCCCGGGATCTCTCCCGGTCTCGGAAGATCTTGGCCGCCGAAGGCCGGGTCATTGAGGGCGCGAAAATCGCCCTGTTCGGGGACCGAAATGACAGTGACTATACCAAGGTTGCTACCGTGCTCGACAAGGTCAAAAACAAGCATGGGCGTATGGCGCTTTTGCTGACCGGTCAGAAGAGCAGCGCGGATGCCTGCGCCATGTCCTGGGCTAAGGCAAACGGCGTGGATGTGGTGATCTATAAACTCGAAGGTCATGCCTCTGACCGCTACTTCCGACGCAATGAGCGCATGCTGTCTGAAGCCCCCAAAGGGGTCTTGGTCTTCAGTGAAAAATCGGCCTTCACACGGCATGCCGTAGAGACCGCACGCAAGATGGGATTGCCCGTCAAACGATGCGGATTGGCGAGCTGAAATCACCCTCGCAGACCAGGCGCGGCGTGGCCCGATCAGGGCTGCGCCGCGCTTTTCTTTTTCGGTCGCTCGCCGGGTGCGCCCTGACTATAGAGTTGACAAATCCGGCCCCGTCGGCATCTTAAGGGGGCTGACGTCGCGGGCTTTCCATCCGGTTCTCACCTTTGAGGAGAACTGTAGATGACCCAGACAATTACCTTTCCAATATCTTTGAAACGCTTTGAAAAACCCTCGACTCAGTGCGTTGTTTTGCAGCGCCGAGTGGGTTGCCGCCGTCGCGGTGTCTGGAGCAATGCACAAAACACAGTGCCCTTTCGGGCCTGTTTTCGTTGCGAAATCAAAACATTAGACGTTTCGGGCAGTGTCGACGGTCTGTCGACGACTTTGCATAGCAATAAAAAACTTAATAAAAACAGTGGGCGGTCTATGTGATGGCGGTCCAGGAAATCCCGGCGGGGAACGCCAATCGCATCATGTTTCGCGCCTCGGCGAAGACCTATTCGGTGCTGGCGCGCTATGCCGCCCAGCAAGGTCTGTCACCGTCTGTGGTGGCTCGCCGGATCCTCGACGAGGCGATCCATAAGGGTTCGGTCGAGGAGACTTTAGATCTCGTCGTCGATCGGCTGCTCATCTTGGATGAACTCGTTCGTATGATGCTCTCCGACGTCGAAGCGGAGCGGATCGGCGAGGCCGAGCACTTTGCCAGGTTGCGCGCGATTGAGCACAAGGCGAGGCGTTGATCCGATGAGTAACCGTCACTCCCCGAGACATGACACGACCAACAATTGGATGCGCACGCCGATGGACCGGTTTGTGCGCGGCGGCCAGACCATCAATCTACAAGTCCGCGAGACCATCCATCTGGTCAAGATCATGCTCTTGGTCTCGCTTGGGCTTGGCTTTGTGGTGTTCACCGCCTGGGTGCTCTGGACGACAGATGGCGTCGACCGGAATAGCTTTCTGAGCTTCACCCATATCAAAATCCTGGAAGCCATGAATGCCAATCCGGACCAGATTTTCTCCTGTCCCAAACCCGATGGCAGCCGCATCAATATCGAACTGAAATGGTGCCTCGCCGACCCGTCTGTCAGCGCCGGCTGGCGACGGGTGGCGAGCGCCGCCACGGACGCGTTCTGGGTGTCGCTCGGCCTTGCCGTGACGGCGATGATTTTCCTTTTCATCTGGTTCAAAAAGTTTGGCCAAGATTTGATCAAGGAACGTCGCACACGCGGCGCGGAAGTGGTCAGCGCCAAGGACTTGGATCACCTGGTCTCGCGATCGAATGCCAAACTCGCCACCAAGCCGTTTTTTGCAGGCAACAAACCCTATCGTCTCGCCGGGGTAGCAATGCCGCTCGGGGCACATCACCGCCATGTCATGGTCGCTGGCACGACGGGCACCGGAAAGAGCCAATTCCTTTTCGACTTAATGGCGCAGATCCGGGCGAATAGTGACCGCGCCATCATCTTTGACAAGACCGGCGCCTTCATTGAACGCTTCTACAATGAGCGCTCTGACGACCGGATTCTAAACCCGCTGGATGCCCGCTGCGCGCCCTGGTCCATGATTGCCGAAGCAGAGGTTGATACCGATTTCGACACGATGGCCCATGCCATTATTCCCGACGACAAATCGCAAGACCGGTTCTGGCCAGAAAGCGCCCGCTCAGTCCTCGCCACCGCGCTCGCTAAGTTCAAGGCGAAAGGCGTGACGGAGACGCGCACAGTGATCGACTTTTTGCTCAAGGCCAATCAACGCCAGCTCAACGCCTTCTTCGCCGGCACACTCGCGGCGCGCTCGATCTCAGGCGATCTTGGCAAGACCAGCGGCAACATTATGGCCGTACTCGCGCCCAGCATCCGGCCCCTGACGCTTTTGCCGGTGGCCAACAAAAACCCCTTCTCAATCCGCGAATGGATTGGCGATGATCATGCCGAGAATTGTCTCTTCCTCTCGGCCCGGTCCGATCAGATGAAAGCCATGCGCGGTCTGATCACGCTCTGGTTTGATACCGCGATCAAATCACTGCTCAGCCAGGAACGAAAACCCGGCCGGACGATCTGGTTCATTTTGGACGAGTTCGCCGCGTTGCACGCGATCCCTTCGCTGGTCGAGGGCCTTCAGGAGGCGCGTCAATATGGCGGCGCCTTCGTGCTTGGTGTGCAGGACCCGGCTCTGGTGCGGGATCGTTATGGCGCCGACCTCACTCAAGCGATTACCGGGCTCTGCCGAACCAAAGTGATCTATGGCACCGGCAATTATCACAATGCCCGCGACTGTGCAGATTGGATTGGTCAGGCCGAAACCCTGCGCGCCGAACAATCGATGACCTATGGCCCCAATGATGTCCGTGACGCCATCGGCGTGCATTCTCGGACCGAGCTCACCCATATCGTGCTGCCAGAACAGATCTTTAAGCTCCCCGACCTGCACGGCTTCCTGTCCTATCCGGAAGCCTTTCCAGTGGCCTCGATCACGATCGCGCCCTTTCAGGGCGACCCCTGCGCACCGGGTTTCCTCTTGCGCAAAACCCCGCCGTCGCCGGTCACGCCGCCAGGTGGTGTGGATGTGGCATCGGATGGCACTTTGGTGCTCCCTTCGCTGCCAGAAGACCCGGGCCCCGAGCATGGCAGCGAGGTCGGTCCGGCTCCGTTAGATGAGGGACCATCCGGGCCGCAACCCTCAGAGTCGGACGCCCAGGCACCACTCGATCCTGCTGCCGCCGCATTGCTTTCCCATGACGCCGCCCATCAACGCCGTCTACATCGCCTGAGACGGGCGGGAAGCGCTTCAGGCCCTGAAGCGTGCCTGTCTCAACAGGGCGCGCGCGGGACCCCTGAGGACGCCTCTGAGGAGCAACACGAGGGCGACGCAGCTGCGAGCGGCGGCATGGCGCAAGAAGCTGGTGAAACGCTGACCCTGTCGGATGATCCGCAAATCCTTCAATCCATTCTGGAAGAGGATGAAGCGGCTGAAGAGAAGCGACGCCAAGCCCATGAAGCAAGGTTGGAGCGTGAACGCGAGCTGATGGCGGCGCGTCATATGCGAGACAGTGTGCGGCGCGATCAGATCGACATCGCGCTTGAGCCTGATGAGCCGGATCTCTGAGAAGGCTATCGGCATGTTCAATATCGTTCAGGTCAAAGGAGATGATGCCGGGGGTTATTATGGCACCCAGGCCAATTACTATCTCGGCGGCGAAGCGCCTTCAAATTGGGTCGGGCAAGGCGCGGCGGCGATCGGTTTGAAAGGGCCGGTCGATCCGGCAGCGTTCACACGGTTGATGAATGGCGAGGTGCCAAAGCCGGGCAGCGATCCTGTCCGTGTGCTATCCGGCGTGCGCAAAGGCTGGGACATGACCATTTCAGCGCCAAAATGGGCGTCAGTTCTGATCACGCTCGGTGAGGACAAACGTCTTGCCTCACATTGGCAGACCGCCGCAAAGCGCGCCTTTGATTATGTCGAACGGTTCGCCACCTATCGAGAGACCGTGAAAGGCGTCACGCGCGATGTAGTCGGCGCGAGACTAATTGGAGGAGCGTTCCTGCATGATGCCAATCGCAACAATGAGCCGTCCATCCATGTCCATATGGTGGCGTCCGCCATCGGGGTGACCAAGCGGGGCAAGCTGCGCGCGGTCGATCTCCAGCACGCCTACAAGCACGCCAAACTGATTGGCCAATATGTGCATGCCAATTTTGCGCATACGGCGCGGCGCGACGGGTATCAGGTTGGACTTGATGATAAAGGCATGGCCGTGTTGGAGAACGCGCCCGAGGGCCTAGGCGCGGTCAGCGAGGCCCTGTCGACCCGCCGCGACGAAGTTCGCTCGGAAATCGATCGGCTCGGCGTTGCGACGCGCCAGGGGGAGGTCGCTGTGGTGCGGGCGACACGCGAGGCCAAATCGCCCGATACAGCTGATCTTCTCACCCATGCCAAAGCCGTTGCCGAGGCCAAAGGATTTGGGCCGGATCAAATCCGTGCTCTGGTGCCAGATACGCATCTCTCTTTGAAAGACGCCATGGCCGCCCGCGTCGATGGCGCCTTGCCGGGTTTTGTCGCCAAGACGCTCGCGGAGCAGTCGGGCAAAACGCCCGGAGAGCCGTCATCAACGCCACCGGGCGACGCGCCGGGCTTTGCGAAGCGCTTGGTGCGGCTCGCAGGCGCCGCGATCACCGAGATCTGGGCGCAGCTGAGCGATCAGTCGCGCAGCACCGACAAATACGCCCGGACCGGCTATCCGGCGCCTCAGCTCTCAGATAGCAGACCGCGCCCCGATGTTTTTCGGCCCCCCGAAGACTATCCTGCCACACGCCTCGCGGCGCGCCATGAACTCGCTTATCAAATCCGTAGGGTTTCTGAACGCCAGGCCGCTTTCACTTTGCACGATGTGGTCTTGCCGACTTTG
>PBRG01000183.1 GCA_002726615.1 Marinobacter sp. | reverse complement strand
TGCTGACCCTGATGAAGAGCCAGCCGCTGGCCTATAACAAGGACAATCAGGAGGACAAGGAACCGTTGTTCGATACCGTGGACACCGTGAAGGGCTGCCTCAAGGCCTACGCCGACATGATCCCGGCCATCGAAGCCCGGGCCGACAATATGCGCGTGGCGGCCAAGCGGGGTTTCTCCACCGCAACGGATCTGGCGGACTATCTGGTCAAGAAAGGTGTCGCCTTCCGCGATGCCCATGAGATTGTGGGCAAAGCCGTTGCGTTTGGCGTTGCTGAAGGGCGTGATCTCTCCGAGATGACCACGGAAGAGCTCACTCGCTTCTCCGACATCATCGGCGAAGATGTATTCGATGTGCTGACGCTGGAAGGTTCCGTGCAGGCACGTGATCACCTTGGCGGCACCGCGCCCAAGCAAGTGCGCGCTGCAGTTGCGCGTGCGCGCAAAGCACTCTAGCCGCCGATTTTCCCCGTGGTCAGGGCGACCTCCACCGGCTTCAGTTCCTCCAGTGGGCGAGGCCGGTAGAGTCGGAAGCCCTGGCCGTAATGAATGCCCAGGGTACGTACCTTTCGGAGGGTGTCGTCGTTCTCGATGAAGGTGGCGACCGTCACCTTGCCCGAAGCTTCCGCTATTTTATGAAGTGCCTCCACCATCACCTGCTGCACAGGATCGTCGTTCAGGTGCTGCATGATCTTGTGGTCAAGTTTGATGATGTCCACTGGCAGCTTTGCCGCCAGCCCGTAACTTTCCACCGATGCTCCCGCGCCATCCAGCGCTACCCGGCAGCCAATGCGGTGCAGACTGTCGCACAGCACCGCTACGTCGTTTGGATACTGTGTGGCGTGGGCTTCTCTGATTTCCAGGCAGAAGCATTCCGGGGCAAAAGGTGACCCTTTCAGCGCGGTTTCCATGAAATCGGCAAACGAGTCATCCAGTACGCTGGCAAGGGACAGGTTGAAACCGCAGTACTTCAGGCGCGGCTCCAGCAAGCGGTGCTGTTCGAGCCAGGCCAGGGTCTGGCGGATCACCTGGCGATCCAGGCGTTTGGCGAGGTCAAACCGTTCGGCAACGGGCAGGAAAGCGTCCGGGGTCAGCGGAGGGCTGTCCGGGGTCTCACCGGGAATCCGGGTCAGTATTTCGATGTGGTCGCCCCAGGTAACGCTGGCGACCGGGCGCATTGATTGGTATTCAAGCTTGAGGTAGCCGCTGTCGAGCGCCTGCTGGATCTGTGCCAGCACCTCATTGGCAGTGCCCTCGTCCAGCGAAAGGGACATGGCCCGGGCGGCATGGATGCGGTTGCGGCCAGAGGTTTTTGCGGTGTGGCACAGATCAGCTGCCTGGGTCAGCAGTTGTTCGGAATCGGTAGGTGCATCGTCGTCCAGAAACAGCAGGCCGCCACTGGCCGTTGTCTGCAACTGCTTGTCCTGCCAGTGGAACACAAAGCTGCCGATCAGCTCGAGGATGCTGTCAGCAATCTGGCGGGCGCGCGCTTCGGGGCAGTTCTCAATCAACAGGACGAAGGTGTCGCCAGCCAATCGCGCCAGCGCGTCCCTCTGTCGGATCTTGATCCCAAGGTTGCCGGCCAACTCACGCAGGTAACGGTCGCAGGTACCGCTGCCGGCGATGTCATTGAAATGGTCAAATCCATCCAGGTCGAGATAGAGCAGGCTGTCATTGCCTTCCCGCCGGGACTTCTGCTCCAGTATTCGTTGCAGACGCCCCAGGAAAGCTTTTCGGTTCATCAGGCCGGTGACCGGGTCGTGCTGGATGCGGTATTCGCTGCTGGAGGAATTCTGCTGGCGGTCGCTGATGTCCCGGGCCACGTGAACGGCGCCAATCACGTCGCCCTGGTTGTTGGTCAGGCGTTGATAGTGAATCTCGTACAGCGGCAGCTCCCGGTGCTGCTGCGCCATGGGCATTTCCACCACAAAGCTGTCGCGCTCGAAAGCGCGGTGCCAGAGTCGCTCGATAAGCCGTCGTTCATTGGGAAAACCCTGCAAGGCAGCACTCAGATTGCTCCCGGATTCCGGCCGAAGGCCAAAGGTGAGCTCGAACTGGCGACTGAAAGCACAATTGAAATGCAGCAGGTTGAGCTGTCGATCAACGGCGACCACCAGGTCGTTGGTGGCGTTGATGGTGGCGCCCAGCATCTGCTCCGCCTGCTGGCGGGCGAGGGTATGAGTGCGCTCAGGCGTGTGGTCAACCAGGGTTCCCCCCAGCCGCTGTATCCGTTCGCCGGCTTTCAGGGCCCGGCCTGTCAACGTTACTTGACGAACGTTCTGTCGCGCGGTTATCAGATCCAATGTCAGGGAGAAGGGCTGCCCGGTGCGGATGCAGCGACGGAACAGGGCGCGTATCCTGCCCTGGCTGGACTGGCAGTAGAAAAGTGCCTGTTCGGGCGTGATTTCGCTACCGGGTCTCAATTCCAGCAGGTGATACATGCCGTCCGTCCAGATCAGCTCATTGCTGTGGAGGTCCAGTTCCCAGATGCCAACGCCAGCAGAGGTTTCGGTCAGCCGGATCAGGCGGTGATCAATAGGGGAGTGGTCCCGCTGGCTTATAAACGCACTGGCGGCCTGGTCGGAATCGCGAATGTCCATGCGCAGGCTGAGGCCCGCCGTAAAGAAAAAGCCGTTTTTATGACGGAAGGTGATCAGTACCGACTCGCCGTTTGCAATGCGGTGGCGGTGGGCCGGCGCAAAGGGATCATCCTGGCGTGCTGCCAGGATGCACTGGACTTTGCGGCCTTCCAGTTCGCTGGCGTCAAAACCCAGTACTGCCTCGGCGTGATGATCAGCGAACAGGATCACGCCGTCGTCGTTGATGCGGATCAGGGTTCGACGTTCGGCACCCTGGGGGGCGTCGGAACGATCTCGACGGATAAAGAATTCTTTCACGACGGAAAAGCCTCAGCCAAGTTGTGACGGGAGCGTGCTAATGTAATCCCGCTTTTATTTTTTTGCCGATTTTGCCACGATTCAGTCATCATACTGATAATGGTATCGGAAAGAACCTCTCCCGCGGAGTCGCCTTGACCATCCAAACCGTTCCTATTGCCCTGGACTTTGATGAGGGTATAGATCGAAAAACGCTGCGCCGGCTGCGGGACCGGTTCATGGCTGTCAACGGGCAGCGCTGGGATCGTGCCCATTCGGCCCTGACCTATCGGCAACAGGCGGTCCTGGACGTGTTGCCACTGGTGTTTCATCTTAATCATCCGGCTCTGCCCGGTTATCTCGACAGCGACTGCCCCTACGGACTGAGCCACTATCGGCCCCCTGAATCCACGCTGAACGCTGCCCGGCGCCTGGCAAGAACCTTTTCGCTCAAGGACGAGGGGCGCAGAAAACCAGATCTGGAAGCCCTCTTCCTGATGGGCAGTCCCGGTACCCTGGGCCACTCGGTGGCCAGTGACCTGGATATCTGGCTGTGTCATCGCCCGGATCTTTCGGAGCGGGGTGTGCGTTGTCTGGAGCGTAAGGCGCAGAGTCTGTCAGTCTGGGCCGAGAGCCTGGGGGTTGAACTCCATGTGTTTGTGTTTTCCGCCGCCGACTGGCGTGCCGGGAGGCAGCGGGCGGAAGTGACCGGAGAAAACTGCGGCAGTTCGCAGCACTATCTGCTCCTGGACGAGTTCTACCGCACGAGCATTCACCTGGGAGGCCGTTATCCATTGTGGTGGCTGGTCCCCGTGGAGGATGAGCAGCGCTACGACGAGTGCGCCCGGCAGCTGATTGACTGCCGTTTTATTCGGAGCGATGAATACATTGATTTCGGTCCCGTGTCCTCGATACCGCAGGAAGAATTTCTGGGAGCTGGAGTCTGGCAGTTGTACAAAGGCATCGACATGCCCTGGAAGTCGATCCTTAAGCTGCTGCTGATCGAATGCTATGCCCGCAGTAATGAGGGCAGTGAGAGTAGCGAAAGCAACGAGAAACCACTGTTGTCTCGGGTCTTCAAATCGGCGGTGTACTCCGGTGAAACTAACCCTGATCGGCTTGATCCATACATACTGCTGTATGAACGCCTCGAGCAATGGCTGCTCGAAGAAGATGCCCCTCAGCGCCTGGCCCTGGTGCGTCAGAGTCTTTATCTCAAGGCAGGGCTGCCGCTGACCCGTTCGGCACAGGCCCTCTCCGGTTGGAGGGCCACGCTGCTGCAGGCCCTGGTGGAATCCTGGGGCTGGTCGGCGACAGAGTTGAAAGACCTGGACAACCGTATCCGTTGGCGTGCAGAGGACGTGGTAACCCTTCGTCGGGTTGTGGTGGGCGAGTTGACCCACAGCTACCGGCTACTTTCCCGGCTGGCGCGGGACCATGACACAGGCGCGGCCATCAGCAGCAATGACATGAACCTGCTGGGACGGAAGCTGTATGCCGCCTTCCAGCGTAAGGCGGGCAAGGTTGAGCAGATCAACCCCGGACTTGCCCCCTCGCTGGTGGAAGAAAATCTTGCGTTCCATCATCAGTCGGAGCAGAGCGGGTCGGCCGGTCATGATGGCTGGTTGTTGTACCGTGATCTTGAAGACCCGTCAGATGCGCTCTGGCAGCCGGTCATCCGCCGTTCGGGCAACCTTGCTGAACTGCTGGTGTGGAGCTATTGCAACGGCTTGCTGACCCGGTCCACACGGTTGAATGTGAGATCCGGTAGCAGCGTTGCCTCGGTGGCGGAACTGCGGGAAATGCTGGATGCGCTCGGTGCGTTCCTGCCATTTCCGGTTGAGCCCGCCGACCGGGAGTCCCTGTCCCGGGGCATACACCCGCTGCGCAATCTGCTGTTTGTCAATGTGGGGGTTGACCCGCAGGCCTATCTGACCGAGCGGGGACTGCACAAGCTTAGCGCCCGTCACGACTCACTGGGTTTCAGCGGCGGACGGGAAAACCTGGTGAGCACTATTGATCAGGTTACCTTCAATAGCTGGCACGAGGTGAGTTTGCAGCACTATGCGGCTGGAGACACACTGGTGCAGTGCCTTAAAAACGTGCTGGCGTCGGTGGCCACCGCTCCGGACCGGTTGCCGGACATCATGGTTCATAGCCATAGCACGGGCCACGGAGCCGCCATTGCCCGCCGGGTACGTGAGCTGTTCAAGGACGTGATGCGTTATTTCTTCGCCGGTGGTGTCGGCCCCCATCCGCTGCGCTATGTCATCGAGATGGATCGGCGATTCTTCCTGCTTCAGTTCAGTGGCACCGAGCCCGGATTCGTGGCCCTGGACAGCAAAGAAACACTGATGGTGTATCTGTCCAAACCCCAGGAATCCTACGTGCCGGTGGTGTTTGACCAATACGCCTTGCTGGATGATAGGTCATTGCGCGCCGTGTGCCATGCCAGCGAACCGGATAATATCCAGGTGTTCTACCGGGTCACCGGAGAGACCGCGACGGTGTGGGTTGTGGACGAACTGGGGTCGGTATTCTGCTGGCAGCAAGGTTACACCAATCGTCGATTCCTGCTGGTGCCTTTGCTGCGATTCCTGGAGAACCTGATGGAACGCCGGCAGTTGCGACAACTGGATGCCTTGACCGATGTTGCAGGTGTCCAGTGCTATGAGATGGTGCTTCGCGACGGTCAGTGGCATGCGGAAAGGCGACCGGACGCCGACAGCAACGTGCGCCTGCCCGGGCTGGATGTGCAGGCCATCGGTGTTCAGGAGGGCGACTCCCGGGTGCGCTTCGATATTTTCTGTGGCGACCAGGAATTTACCGTTCAGGAGTATGGAGATCAGTTGATACCCGCAGTGGCCCACTATATTCGTTCGCTCCGCCAAAGTGACGAGCGCTACCCCGTCTACCTGACGGATGTTCACCTACCCCATGACCTGGATCCAAAGGTATACCAGCAGCATATACAGACCATCCAGTATCTCTACTACCGCACCGAGCTGGAAGATTTGCTGAACCGGCATCTGTAGTATCCGGAATCGTGTGCGGTGGCATCTCGCCGGGCACGGCCTCACTCAGGTATACTGCGTGCATACAGACAACGGGGGCAGCTACCCATGAAGCCAGGACAGACACTCATGTTCCTGCTGGTGATGGTCGCGTTTCTGGTTGGGTGTGGCCAGAAGGGGCCTTTGTATCGCCAGGCACCGGCCAGTGACGATACGGCTACCGAGCAGGCAACGCCAAGCCAGAAATCTGGCGAACATGACCGCAGTGAACCGGCTGAAGACCACTAGGTTCGGCAGGCTGCCTCGATAACAGGCTCAGGAAATCCATGGATCACTTCAATTACCGCAGCGGTGAACTGTTCGCTGAGAACGTGGCGGTTGAGGACATTGCCCGGCGTTTTGGTACGCCTGCTTATGTCTATTCCCGCGCCACCCTCGAACGTCATTACCGCGCCTATGATGATGCCCTTGCCGGTCGGCCACATCTGGTGTGCTACGCCGTCAAGGCCAACAGCAATATCGCTGTACTGAACGTGTTGGCAAGGCTTGGCGCCGGCTTTGACATCGTGTCTGCCGGAGAACTGGAACGGGTGATCCGTGCCGGCGGGGACCCTGCGAAAACCGTATTTTCCGGGGTTGGTAAACAGCGCTGGGAAATGCACCGCGCCCTCGAGGCCGGTGTTCGCTGTTTCAATGTGGAATCCGACACCGAATTGGATCGCCTGAATGAAGTAGCGGGTGAGCTCGGTGTCAGGGCGCCGGTTTCCCTGCGTGTGAACCCCGACGTGGACGCCGGTACCCATCCCTATATCTCCACCGGGCTGAAAGAGAACAAGTTCGGTATCGACATTGCGGAAGCACCGGCCGTCTACGAGCGCGCCGCCACCATGCCAAATCTGGATATACAGGGTGTGGATTGTCACATCGGCTCGCAGCTCACCTCGGTGTCACCTTTCCTCGATGCACTGGACCGTGTGTTGGAGCTGATCGACACCCTGGCAAAAAAGAACATTATCATCCGACATCTGGACATGGGTGGCGGCCTGGGGGTCACCTACGACCAGGAACAGCCGCCGCAACCGTCGGATTACGTGACCGCGCTGGCGGAGCGCCTGGGCGACCGGTCGCTGGAACTGATCATGGAGCCGGGGCGGTCCATTGCCGCCAACGCCGGCATCCTGCTGACGCGGGTGGAATTCCTCAAGTGCACTGAACATCGCAACTTTGCCATCATAGATGCGGCGATGAACGACCTGATTCGTCCCGCACTGTACAGCGCGTGGCAATCCATTATCCCGGTAACCCCCCGCAACGACGGCGACGAGAAACACTGGGATCTGGTCGGGCCGGTGTGTGAGACGGGTGATTTCCTCGGCAAGGATCGCAAACTGAGACTCCAGGCGGGCGATTTGCTGGCGGTTCGGTCCGCCGGGGCCTATGGTTTTGTCATGAGCTCCAACTACAACACCCGTAACCGCCCACCGGAACTGATGGTGGATGGTGAACAGGTACACATTGTGCGTCGACGTGAAACCCTGGAAGAACAGCTCGGCCCAGAAAGCTGTTTGCCGGAATGAGTGGGGAGGCGGAGATGAGTCAGTCACGGCGCAGCCAGGGCCCAATGCTTAACTTCACCAAGATGCACGGTCTTGGAAACGACTTCATGGTGGTGGACGCCATCAGCCAGCCCTTTCGCCTGCGCCCGGAGATGATCCGCGAATTGGCCGACCGGAATTTTGGTATTGGCTTTGATCAGTTGCTGGTGGTTGAACCTCCGGGGCTGCCCGACGTGGACTTCCGTTACCGGATATTCAACAGCGACGGCTCGGAAGTCGAGCAATGCGGCAATGGAGCACGCTGTTTTGCCCGCTTTGTTCGCGACCAGCGCCTGACCAACAAGAAGGTGATCCGGGTTCAGACCGCCAAGGGCGTTATCGAATTGAGAGTCGGGCGTGCGGGCATGGTCACCGTCGATATGGGGGTGCCGGAGCTCAATCCTCCGGCCATACCGTTCGCCGCCGACCGCCGCAAGGACGTGTACACGGTGGAACTCGGCGATGATACCGTGGAACTCAGCGCCGTCTCCATGGGCAACCCCCATGGCGTGCTCTTGGTGGATGACGTGGATACCGCCCCGGTAGGTGAGTTTGGCCCCAGGCTTGAGAATCATCCGCGGTTCCCGGCGCGGGCCAACATCGGGTTCCTGCAGATTATTGACCGGACCCGCGTTCGCCTGAGGGTGTTCGAGCGTGGTTCTGGTGAAACCATGGCCTGTGGCAGTGGCGCCTGTGCGGCAGTGGTTGCCGGCTGCCTGCGAGGTTTGTTGGATAGCCGGGTGGACGTCGAGCTGAAAGGTGGGCGCCTGGTCATCGAATGGCAGGGTGAAGGGGCCCCTGTTATGATGGAAGGCCCGACGGCCAGCGTTTTCGAGGGTCAGCTTCGCCTGCCGGCAGACCAGGCCCCGAGACGACGTAAGAACACGCGGCACAGCGATGCAAAATCCGGTACCAACCGACAGAACAATCGCCATCGCCAGCCGGCCACATCAAGGCCCTGACCATCAGGAGAGCAGCATGACAGAACAAACGGCCCACAAGAAGGCCGAAGGGCTCACCCGGGAAGCCGTCGCAGATTATCTGCGGAACAACCCCGATTTCTTTATTGATCAGGACGAGCTCCTGCGCAGCCTGACCCTGCCCCACGACAGCGGCCGGGCGATCTCGCTGGTGGAGCGCCAGGTGCACCTGTTCCGCGAACAGCGCGACACGTTGCGCCGCGAGTTGGTAGAACTGGTGTCCATTGCCCGCCACAACGACCGCCTGTTCGAAAAGAGCAAACGCCTGCTGATGCAGGTGATCGAGGCCCGCAACCTGAATGATATGGCCGCCGCGATTGATGACAGTATCCGTGGTGATTTCGGTCTGGACGCGGCCTCGGTGATTCTCTTCACCGACAGCGAGTTGCCGGCAGCGGCGCAGGGCGCCCTGCACGTCGTGTCGCCGGACGTGGCGAAAGCGCGCCTGGGCGGTTTGCTGGAAGGGGATCGCGCCGTCTGTGGCCAGTTCCGTGAGAGTGAGCGCAGTTTCCTGTTCCCGGACCGGGAGGAACCCATTGCCTCAGTGGCGCTGGTGCCGCTGCGTAACAACGAACTGGTCGGGGTGTTTGCCGTGGGCAGCTGCGAGCCCGGGTACTTCGACCAGAGTATGGGCTCACTCTTCCTGACCTACATCAGTGACACTCTGAGCCGCCTGTTGCCGCCCATCCTGCAAAGGCATGCCGCCACGTTACCTGTCACCGATGTGGTCGCGGAGTCCCGCTGACCATGTCGCCGGCTGACGAGGGAGCCGGCCAGGCTGCCACACTGGCAGAGCCGGTGGCCGCGTTCCTGCGTTATCTGGCGTCGGAGAAGCGACACTCACCGCGCACCTGTGCCAGTTACCGCGATGACCTGAACCGATTCGCTGTGTGGGTTGAGCATCAACCGTCGCCGGCCTGGCGGTCAGTCACCAGCCACGACTTGCGACGATACGTTGCACAGCTCAGCCGTGAAGGGCTGGGCGGTCGGAGTATTGCCCGTCACCTGTCTGCCATCCGCCGGTTTTACGAATACCTGTTGCGGGAAAACCTTGCGGTGGACAACCCCGCGCTGGACATCCGAGCTCCTAAGTCTGGTAAGCGTCTGCCGAAGGTGGCAGATGTGGACCAGCTCAACCACCTGCTGGACGCAACGCCCGATGACCCTCTGGAAATTCGCGACCTGAGCATGTTCGAGCTGATGTATTCCTCAGGGCTGCGGCTTTCGGAACTGGCGGGGCTGGACCTCCAATCCGTGGACGTCCGAGGCGGGGAGGTCCGGGTGCTGGGTAAGGGCCGCAAGGAGCGCCTTCTGCCGGTAGGGAGAAGGGCGTTGGACGCGCTGGCGCAGTGGCTTGACGTGCGCGGAGCGATGGCTCCGGACAGAGAAAGTGCCTTGTATGTGAGCCGACGAGGCGATCGGCTCAGTACCCGCAGTATCCAGTCCCGCCTGAGCCGGTGGGGAATGTATAAAGGGGCGGATCAGAGGCTTCACCCACACCTGCTTCGGCATTCCTTCGCCAGCCACATGCTGGAGTCCAGTGGCGACCTGCGAGCGGTACAGGAGTTGCTGGGCCATGCGGACATAGCGACGACCCAGGTCTATACTCATCTGGACTTCCAGCATCTGGCAAAGGTCTACGATCAGAGTCATCCCAGGGCTCGCCGGCGTCGTAACAGGCAGGAAACGTAGCATCGTTGAGGCATCAGTCACGGAATAGGCGTCCAGTAAAGGGCCAGGAGCGCTAAATGTCATCGGACCCATCCTGGAAGGATAAGTATCTCCAGGCACTTGAATCATCAGATCAGCGTGAATCGCATTGGGAAACTGAAAGAAATCTGCTTCAGCGTATGCTGGTGCGTACCAGTCTGGCGTCCGAAGGGCAGACTGCGGAGCTGGATCGTTTGCTGGAACGAGTTCGCGACGAGCTACGAAGCCCCGCTCTCAACGCAGACAGTTGGCGGGATTTGCAGGAGAGAATTGACCGGCAGGTGGCCGCCCTGGACGAGCGCAAGTCCGAATCCACGGACCGGCTAAGAACGACATTCGAGCAGTTGCTGTCAGGGCTGCGTTCCCATCCTCTGTTCAAATCCGGCAAGGACCGTATTCGTGACCTTGAGAAACGACTCCGGAAACCGGAAACCCTCCAACTGGATGCTACCGAATGGTTGGTCGATCTGGCATGGGTGTTGGAAACAGGGCTGGGCAGCGGTGACGGGCGGGATCGCAAGCGAAGCCCGTTTGGTCGCCTGTTTGGCGGCCGGGGAAACCAGGAGTCGTCCGACCAGCCAATATTGGCGGAAGCCGCCGAGAACCTGCCCGCACCGTCCGCCGTTGAACCGGCAACTCCTGGCACCGTAGACAGCGAGCGCCTGAAGATTGCGCGTCGGGTTGGTGAGCTGCTGGGCCATATGCTGGATCAGGTGACACTGGAGGCTGTGTCGGAGGCGAGAGCCCGACGATTACAGGAGTCGCTGTTGAGCAGCGATAACTGGGATGAACTGCGGGAGGGCCTGAGCAGCGTGGCGGAGCTGGTAATCGCAGCGGTGACCCGCGGACAAAGGGAGTTCGAGGCCTTTCTCCGGCGTCTCGATGAACGGCTGGAAGCATTGCGCCAGTGTTTCGCAGAGCAGGCGAATGCCCAGGCCGGGCGACTGGACGCCTCGCAGGAATTGGATCGCGACATTCGCCAGGAGCTATGGTCGTTCGGCCAGCAAGTGGAAAGCAGCGTCGACTTCGACGAACTGAAAGATTCGGTGAGCCGGCACCTGGAGTCGATCAGTGGTGCCGTCGAGCGGTTTCGGGAGCAGGAGTCCGAGCGCGAGCGCAACCTGTCGCTGGAACTGGAGCTCATGCAGGAAAAACTGGTGACGATGGAGGCCCAGTCGGAACAGGTTCGAGAAAAGCTCAGGGAGGAACGCGAGAAAGCCCTTACCGATGTCCTGACCCAATTACCCAATCGGGAAGCCTGGCAGGAACGACTGTCATTCGAGTACCAGCGCTGGCAGCGTTATCGTCATTCACTGTCGATCTGCGTGCTTGATATCGATTTTTTCAAGCGTGTGAACGATTCCTATGGGCACAAGGCGGGTGATCGCGTGTTGCAACTGGTTGCGCGTGCCCTCCGTGAACGGCTGAGGGCAACCGACTTCATCGCCCGTTTCGGCGGGGAAGAGTTCGTGGTCCTGTTGCCCGAAACCAATGTGGACAACGCCCGGGCGGTATTGGACAGCATGCGTGGGCATATTGCGGCATTGCCATTCCATTTCCGGGGCGAGCCGGTGTCGGTGACGTTTTCAGCAGGGCTGGCGGAATTCGATGGGGACGACGACGAGGATGATGTGTTCGACCGGGCCGACAAGGCTCTGTACCTCGCCAAGGACTCCGGCCGCGATCAGGTACTTATTGCCGGGCGCAATGTCTGATTCAATGCCTCATCAGGGCATCGAGTTCATCGATAATTTCCGCCCAGTCAGAATCGTCCTCAAGGCCTTCTTCGAGGAAATGTGACTGGCTTTCCGACCAGAAAGGGGCATCCTGCAGAGCAATTTCCGAGGGAAGTGGCGAGTGTTTGGCGATAAAGTCCTCAATGCTGACGCTGTCGGATGGCATGCCGAGTTGTTCAAAGAGCGCGCTGAAATCGTGTTTGCTGGTATCCATGGTCAGGGGTCTCCCCAAGGTTGCCGGTACTTTAATACGCTGTGGGCACGATCAGAGTAGATCGGGTAACCCGCTGAATGCAATCGGAAGAGTTTACGGGTATGGTTCCTTGAACTGTAGCCGAACCGGTGAGGATATCCAGTGAGGTCCGTTTTTCATATTGTGCTGTTGCTGACCGGTCTGCTGGTGCCTGGCGTTTCCGCTGCTGAGCCACCGCAGCTCTCTCCGGCGCCGGTGTTGGGGAGCGAGGACCTGCGATGGCTGGCGGCGAGGGAATCGTTCCGAGTCGGGGTACGAAGTGGCCAGGTGCCGTTGGTGTTCGATACTGGCGAGGGTGAGCTGGCGGGCATCTATATTGATTACCTAAACCGGTTGTCAGAGAAGCTTGGCGTGCCGGTTGAGCCGGTGTCGGCCCCGGAAGAGCAACTCGATGAATGGCTGCAGGACGGGACCCTGGATGCCCAGCTGAGTACCTATCTGGCCCATCGTTCCCCCCCTTCCAATGTGCGGCTTTCCTCGCCGCTGATGAGCCTGACCTACGGCATATTTGTTGGTGCCGACGATGCAGGCATCCGCTCGCTCTCCGACCTTGAGGACGCGAGCATTGCCCTGATCACCAACGATCCCAACCAGTTTGCATTACTTGATCCGGTTGATAGCTTTTCCCCCGTGCCGGTTTCCAGTATCAGCGAAGCCGTTGGTATGGTGTTGTCGGGACAGGCGGACGCGTTTCTGGGGCCGGTGCCGGTGGTGTCGGATTACCTGCAGTCCGCTATGGTCAATGGGGTTGGGGTGGCGACATTGCTGAACCAGCAATCGGTCGACGTGGTGCTGGAAATGGCAGCGGGGAGTGATCAGGAAAGCGATCAGCTTTATCGGGTGCTCAACCAGGCGGTTCTGGTTATTGACCACGGTGAGCACCGGTCGATCCGCCAGTCGTGGTTGCAGACCGAATTGCCGGAACTGGACCCCTCCGCCATTTCCCTGTCGGTTGACGAGCGGGCATTTCTCAATCAAAACCCGAATCTCCGAGTGGCCTTTCGACCGGACTGGCCGCCGTTCGAGTATACCCAGAATGGTCAGTCTGCCGGGCTCGTGCCGGATTTGGTCAAACGCCTGGAAGAACAACTGAACATTCGCTTTAGCCGTCAGGTGATGGACAACAGCGCCGACGAGGAAAACGCTCTGCGTTCGGGAGAGGTGGATATACTGCCCGCAATGTCCCGAACGCCAAGGGTGGAGGAGTCTTTCCTGTTTAGCCGCGCCTATTTGACCGTTCCCATTGCCCTTGCCATTCGTGATGACGGTCGCTTCATTGGAGAGCTGAGGGAGCTGAGAGACGAAAAGGTGGGTGTGGTTAACCGGCAGGCGGGGCATGATTATCTATTGATCAATCACCCCAACCTTGATCTGTATCCGATGACGTCCATTGAGGAAGGCCTGCTGGCCCTGTCCAACGGTGACCTCGATGTCATGGTGACCCATATTCCGGCGGTCAGCTATACCGTTGCTCGCCTGGGGTTGTCCAACCTTCGGATAACAAGCATCACGCCTTACCAGTATGAGCTACGGTTCGCCGTCAGTAAGGAGCGGCCCGAATTGCAGCGCATCCTCAATAAAGCGCTGGGCAGTCTGGATGCCACCGAGACCGAGTCGATCTACAATCGCTGGATCCACCTGGATATCGAGCAGGAAACCGACTACACCGTGGTGCGTCGTATTGTGCTTATCGCCCTCGTGGTGGTACTGATCTTCCTGTACTGGAACCGTAAACTGTCGCGGGAGGTAGACGAGCGAATTCGATCTGAGAACGCACTACGCCGCAGCGAAGACGAGCTTCGGGCGGCCAAACTGGAGGCGGAGCGCCTGGCGCGGGAAGCTGAGGCGGCCAGCCTGACGAAAAGCGAATTCCTCGCCAATATGTCCCATGAGATCCGCACTCCGATGAACGCAGTGATTGGCTACAGTGACTTGTTGAGCAATACGGTCAAGGACCCCCAGCAACGGAATTACCTGGATGCCATTCGCGCGGGCAGTCGCAGCCTGTTGATGCTGATTAACGACATCCTGGACCTGTCCCGCATTGAAGCGGGAAAGATGCGGTTGGAGTATTCGGCGGTATCGGTGCGGCGGCTGCTCAGTGATGTGCGCCATATATTCGACCTGCGCGCCACCGAGCAGGGCATTTCACTGGAAGTCAGCGTTGATTCCAAGATGCCGGCGGCGATGATGCTTGATGAAACGCGGCTGCGACAGGTACTTTTCAATCTCGTTGGCAATGCCATCAAGTTTACCCATGAGGGTGGTGTGACGGTCCGTGCCACGGCTACACCGCGGAAGTCATCGGAGAAACCGGTCGAGGAGGTGGCCAGTGAGGCTGATCGTCGCTGCTTTTACCGGTTGGTTGTGACAGTGTCCGATACCGGCATCGGCATTCCTCCCGACCAGCAGGAGCAGATCTTCGACGCCTTTGAGCAACAGGAAGGTCAGAACACGCGGCGTTATGGGGGCACGGGCCTGGGCCTGGCAATCAGCCGCAAGCTGGTTCGCATGATGGGTGGGGAGCTTCAGGTTGAGAGCGAGCCTGGGTCGGGGTCCACCTTTACGGTCAGACTTCCTCGGGTTGAGGCAACGGGCGCCCAGGCTGAAGACGATGGCACACCCGAGGAGTCGGAGCGTCTGCTGGCCCAGACACTCAGCATGCAGGAACGCGGATGGTTGCAGGAGCAGCTTGCACGAGATTTTGGCGACGAGTGGGAGACGGTACGGGAAAGCGGCGATCCGGAACAGATGAAGGATTTTGCCAATCGGGTGCTGGTATGGGGTAAGCGGTTCCGTTCGCCCTCGGTTACACGATATGGAGAGAAACTGTTGGCGGACGTGGAGGCGTTTAATCTGGATTCCGTGAACAGTGCTCTCGAATCCTTTCCGCGCCTTCTGGGACGGGATCAGTGACAGGAAAGTGTCAGAGGCAGTCGAACTGCGACTTGCGGTCAAAGGCGACGGCGACCATGTCGTAGCCCGAGTCCGACAGCGAACGAATCAACTCGCGATCTTTCAGCAGAGCCATGCATACCCGGTGCACGTTGGCCTGAAGTTGTTCCTGGGGCGGCTCGGACTCGAACCGGAAATCGACGATCAGATATTTGCGCTCGACGGCGGATGTGGCAGGGATGTCTTCACGCTCAACGCTTTCATAGCCAATGTAGGTCGCCCGTTTATCGGGGAAGATTCCGCTGAGCAGCACGTCCAGGTTGCCAGCCATGACCGGTTGTGTGGCCAGTGCCAGTAACAGCATGAAAGCGCCGGTGATGCATTTGATGGCCATGGGAGCCACTCCTTTGGAGTCGGTTCGTCGATCAATGTAAACATATGTAACGTTTAGTTACTGATGATTATTGCAGAGTGCGAACTGGTTTGCGTATTTTTTGCGTGAATTTTTCAATTGTTTGCAATTTTCAGAGAATCCGTCGGCTGGGTGTGGATTTCCGGAGCCTGCCAGGATCAACTACTATGGATAAAAACAGAAGCGCATAGAGGCAGGATGATGTTCCAACTCGTCTTCAAAGGTGAATGTACGCCGGGTACCGACCAGGCAACCGCCCGCAGTAATGCCAGAACCCTGTTCAAGGCAACGGTGGAACAGATTGAACGTATGTTCAGTGGCCAACCGGTCGTTATCCGCAACAAACTGGAGGAAGTCCAGGCGGAAAAATACCGTTCGGTGTTGCAAAAGCACGGCATGCTGGCTTATGTCGAGCCCATGGAGGGCGCGGTTGCCCCTGCCGCGCGTACGGCACCCGCCGCTCAATCACCGTCAGAGCCAAAACCAGCATCTTCAGCGCCTCCGGCAGAGCCGGCGCGCAATGATACCAGATCAGGAAGCGCCGTTGCCGTTGAACCGGGCGATCGTTTGCCGGTGGCGGGCGACAAAGTCGACAGCATTCTTTCCGGGTCCGGACTGACACTTGACCCCGTTGGCGTCACGCTGGAGGAGCACCGGGAGGCTCCTGCTCCCATGTTCCAGCACCTTGACGACTGGACGCTGGCGCCCCCGGGCAGCGATCTGGGCGTGAAGCGTGAGGTTCCACCACCGGTTGTGCCAGATGTCTCCCACCTGTCCCTTGCGGACGAGGATCCCGCAGACGATGCCTGACAGTCGGACGGGATGATGTTACCAGCTCGATTGATTGGCCTTCTGCTTGCGATGCTTGCGGCCATGCCCCTCATAGCTGATGTAGGGCGGCCGAAAGTGGGCCTGGTGCTAAGCGGCGGCGGGGCCAAGGGCATGGCCCATGTGGGTGTGCTGCGAGTGCTGGAAGAGCTGAAGGTGCCAGTGGATATTGTGGTGGGTACCAGTGCCGGCTCTGCCGTTGGGGCACTCTATGCCTCCGGTATGGAAGTACGGGAGATTGAAGAGCGCTTTATCGAGATGGACTGGGTATCCAGTTTCCGTGACGACCCGGGGCGTGCCTACAAGCCCGTCAGGCGCAAGCGCCAGGGCTGGCGCTATCCCGTGTCCCCCGGCATCGGTGTGCGCCTGGACGGCCTGCATTTGGGTGGCGGTATCATCGCCGGCCAGAACCTGGGTTTTATTCTCAATGAACTCACCCGTGATGCCGCCCTCGTTGAGGATTTTGATGAACTGGCCATTCCATTCAGGGCAATCGCCACGGATCTGGAAACCGGCGAGGAAGTCGTCATCGGCAGTGGCAACCTGTCGGAAGCCATCCGCGCCAGCATGAGCATTCCTGGCGTCTATGCACCCGTCACGCTCGATGGGCGTTTGCTGGTGGACGGAGGCGTGGCCAACAACCTGCCGGTCAATGTGGCCCATGAGCTTGGAGCCGATATTGTCATTGCCGTGGATATCACTGATCCCCTGTTGGAGCGGGAGGATATACGCGAGGCGTTTTCTGTGGTTGGTCAATTGACCACCATGATGACGCGGCAAAATACCGAGCGACAGCTCAAGTTGCTGGGTGATCAGGACATCCTGGTTCGGCCGGATCTGAAGGGGCTGTCATCGGCGGATTTCCACGAGGCCCCGGCGTTGTTCGAACTGGGTGCCAGCAGTGCGCGTGGTCACGCCGGTGAGCTTCGCCACCTGAGTGTCAGTGACGATGAGTGGGACCGGTTTCGCAACCGGCTAAAGGCACACTCGTCCAGCCCGGGCGTTATCACCGACATTCGCATTGATGACCGTTCACGCCTGGCAGGGGATTTCCTTCGCGAGCGTATACGGCAGCAGACGGGTGAGCCTCTGGACGTGCATGCGCTGGAGGAGGATCTTAAGCGTATCTATGGCCTTGGTTACTATGAAACCGTTTCCTATTCGCTGGTGCCGACGGACGGACCGGGTACGGACCTGGTTATCCGGGTGCGCGAGAAAAGCTGGGGGCCGAATTACCTGTCCTTTGGCTTGAACTATGAAGACAATTTCGAGAACGATACTCGGTTCAATGTCGCCACATCGTTGCGGATGACTGGCCTGAACGCCCTGGGTGGTGAGTGGACAACCGGGCTCCAGTTAGGCACCCAGCCCCGGGTTCGAACCGAGTGGTTCCAACCACTGGACTACGGCTTCGAAAGATTCCTCACGCTAGGCGGTACCTATTCCCGTGATAGCCTCAGCGCGTTCGATGGAGAAGGCGAGCGCATTACCGAAGTGGATATCACCAACCGCCAGGTTGATTTGGCTCTGGGCACCGAGTTGGGAGTGAACGGCGAGGCGCGTCTTGAATATGTGCGGGGCTACGCCACTGTCGACGAGCAGATTGGCGAGCCTATGGGGCCCTCTGGTTCCTTCCAGAGTGGCAGTCTCCGGCTCCAGTTCGTTCATGATTCCCTCGACGATACCTTCCTGCCGGAATCTGGCGGGTTCGCTGGCATTCGCGGCCGATTCGAGCGCCCGGGCCTTGGGTCCGACCGTCATTTTGACTCGGTTACCGTCATGGCACTGGGCACCGCAAGCTGGAGAAGGGCCAGTATCACCGGCCTGTTGTATGCCAACGCGGTCACCAAGGGCGTTGCCGGCATCGAGAATTCAGTACTGCTGGGCGGCTTCCACCGGTTATCGGCATACAGCCAGGGCGAAGTGGCGGGAGAGGATGCGGCCCTGGCGGGCGTCTTCGTCCGCCAGGAATTTGGCGGGCCGTTTGTGCCCTGGTTTGCCGGAGCCGGGTTCGAGACCGGTAACGCCTGGTCCTCGCTGGGGGACGCACGGTGGAACAACCTGTTGCGCTCCGGAAGTCTGTTTGCAGGCGTTGAAACCTTTCTGGGACCAGTACAGATTGCCACGGCCTACAACAACCGGGATGACTGGAGTGCCTATCTCAACGTCGGCTTTTCGTTTACCCGCCTGTTTGAATGAACGGCCGGTTGCTCAAGCCGTAGCCGATGCGCTGTCGATAGCGTCAAGTACCTGCTGACATTGCTGTTCTGCGTATCCGGCGAGAATGGCGGCAAGGCGTTCCTCATCTCGGTCCTTGATCGCACTGATCGATTCCCGCACATGGGCGAGGTTGTCTTCCAGCACTCGGTTGCCACCGCGCTGGAACGCCACAAAGGCGCAACGTTTCGCCGATGGCCACAGATCCTCAATGGCGGAAATGATGAAATAGTTGTCGGCGTAGGCCAGCGATGCCTGAGTGTACTCTATGCCCAGCTCCAGAAACGCCAGCAGGTCGTTATTGTCATGGCAGCCTTTCATGCGCTGATAGAGGGATTCGAGCTTGTCCATGTCGGCGGTCTGCCACTGCCGCACCAGCTTGCGCCCGGTATGGGTCAGGTACAGTTGCAGCACTTCGTACAGGCTGCGTACAAAATACTCGTCCAGCGGGGTAACGAATGCGCCCTTGCGGGGCACGTTCTGTACCAGGTGGCGTTTCTCCAGCAGCAGCAAGCCTTCGCGGATCGACCCGTGGCTTACGTCCATTTGTTTTGCCATGGCGCTTTCATAGATGCGTTCGCCGGAACGAAGCTGGCCGAAAGCGATGAGGTTTTCGATGTGACGGGCGACCTGTTCGGTCAGGGTTTCGCGGGGCTTGAATGTGGTCATGGTCCTGCTTCGTTACAGCATGCTGGCTCAATGGTACTGGAATACTCTCACATTCTTTGGGTATGGAAAATGGGCACACCGGAACTGGCCAGGCCCTGGTGGACGGTTTCAGAGCAGGGGGCCAAGCAACCTTATGGTGCGGCACGTCAACCGGAAGGCCACAGAACGGGCCTGGTAATCCCGTTCCGTCATCAGTCGACTGGTGGTGAGATCCTGTTCCAGCAGATGTTCAATGCCGTTCACAAACTCAACGGCGGTACTGATGGCGGTAATCTCGAAGTTCAGCCGCATCGAGCGGTTGTCCAGGTTGGCGGTGCCGATGGCCGCGTAACGGTCATCCACCAATACGACTTTCTGATGCATGAAGCCCGGCTGGTAGCGATAGATGCCAATGCCGGCGCGGCATGCCTGTACCAGGTATGAGTACGCAGCCAGTCGGATCAGCCGGCTGTCGGATTTCTCGGGAATAATGATTCGCACGTCCACACCCCGCAGGGCGGCCAGCTGCAAGGCGTTCATGATCTGAACGTCGGGCACGAAATAGGGCGAGGCGATCCAGATCCGCGTGCGGGCGTTGTTGATGCAATTGAGGAAAAACAGCGTGCAGGTTTCGTAGGTATCTGCCGGGCCGGTTGGCAGAATCAGGACTTCCTGATTGCCAGGCGTCGGTCGGGAATACGTCCAGTTGAGTGTCGGGAAGTCCTCACTGGCCCAGTTCCAGTCTTCAAGCCAGGCCAGTTGCAGCCCGGTCACCGCCGGGCCGGTGATGCGGCAGTGGCTGTCACGCCAAGGCTCCTCGTCCATGGCGGTGCCCAGGTACTCGTC
>PBRG01000182.1 GCA_002726615.1 Marinobacter sp. | reverse complement strand
CAATGTTCAGACCCTTATCATTGTATGTCGGCTTGCGGTACACCGCGGCCAAACGACGTAATCACTTTATTTCGTTCATTTCCCTGACGTCCATGATTGGCCTCATGCTGGGTGTGGCCGTTCTCATCATCGTGTTGTCGGTGATGAATGGCTTTGACCGCGAGCTCAAGCAGCGAATTCTGGGCATGGTGCCTCATGCTGTGATCCAGGGTAATCCCGATCTTGATAATTGGCAGGAAGTGGACCGGGAAGTAGAGAAGCACCCGTCGGTGATCGCGGCAGCGCCCTTTATCCAGGGGCAGGGCATGGTGACAGGTGGCGGTGACGTTCGCGGCGTGATGCTCAATGGTGTGCTGCCAGAACAGGAGCGAAGCGTTTCCATCATCGAAAACCATATGATCGAAGGCGGGCTGGACGATCTCAAATCCGGAGAGTTTGGCATCATTATCGGCCGGCAGATGGCCGCCAGCTTGCGCCTGCAACTGGGTGATCGGGTAACCGTGGTGTTGCCTGAAGCATCGGTCACTCCGGCCGGGGTGTTGCCGCGACTGAAGCGATTCACGGTCAAGGGCGTATTCAGTGTCGGGGCCGAACTGGATGGCAACTACACCCTGATTCATATGGATGATGCGTCCAAGCTCATGCGCACCGACGGCAAAGCCCAGGGCGTGCGCCTTCTGGTGGACGATCTGTTTCAGGCTCCGAAAGTGGCAGAAGAGGTTGCGCGCCAGCTGAGCGGCCGCCACTACATATCGGACTGGACCCGAACCCACGGCAACCTGTTCCAGGCCATCCGTATGGAGAAGACAATGATCGGCCTGCTGCTGATGTTCATTGTCGCGGTGGCCGCGTTCAACATTGTATCGACACTGGTGATGGTGGTTACCGACAAGACAGCCGATATCGCTATCCTTCGCACGATGGGCGCAACACCCGGGCGAGTGATGCGGATCTTCATGGTTCAGGGCGCGGTGATTGGCATTACCGGCACCCTGGTTGGCACAGCGCTGGGTATCCTGGGTGCCTACAACATCAGCGGGTTTATTGCCTGGCTGGAGGCGTTCATGGGGCATCAGTTCCTGAGTGCTGACGTCTATTTCATCAGTTATCTGCCGTCCCAGCTGCAATGGCAGGACGTGTGGATCATCAGTGGTGCCGGCCTCGCCATGAGTCTGTTGGCAACGATCTATCCAGCGTGGAGAGCATCCCGCGTCGACCCGGCGGAGGCCCTGCGATATGAGTGATTCAGCAACCATGAACGATGACAGGTCATTGGTTATCAACTGCGACAAAGTGACCAGAACCTATAACGAAGGGCCGGGAAAGCTGACGATTTTCTCGGACATTTCGCTTCAGGTATCGGCCGGCGAATCGATTGGTATTGTTGGCAGCAGTGGTGCCGGCAAAACCACGCTGCTAAACCTGCTCGGGGGTCTGGATAAGCCTTCTTCGGGTCATATTGATATTTGCGGGCAGGATATTCATCGGATGAGTGAATCCGGCCGGGCACGTTTTCGCAACCGTCACCTCGGGTTTGTTTACCAGTTCCATCATCTGCTGCCGGAATTTTCGGCCCTGGAAAACGTCATGATGCCGGGTGCGTTGGGTGGTCGCGGCGTTCGCCGGGCCTCGGAGCAGGCAACCGCCATTCTCGAACGTGTCGGATTGGGGGCGCGTCTGGGGCATAAGCCCGGAGAACTGTCTGGTGGTGAGCGCCAGCGGGTGGCCATTGCCCGCGCCCTGGTGAACGAACCGGAGTGCGTCTTAATGGATGAGCCCACTGGCAATCTGGATGAGCAGACCGGGGAAAGTGTCCGCGAGCTTATCGAGTCGCTCAGGGATCAAATCGGCATTGCATTCGTGTTGGTCACCCACGACATGGCCATGGCCAAGAGCCTGGGGCGGGTGCTTCGGCTGGAGCAGGGTGAATTATTTCAGGAGCTTTGATGGGCGTCTGCGCCCGGTTTGGACTTGCGGGTGGCCCGGCGGTGCCGGATTCGAAGTAGCTGGCGCTCCCGCCAGTCGCTACGGACCTTGCGCCGCCACAGGAATTGAATGACCAGATAGGCAAGGCAGGCTGAACAGGTGGCTACCAGAAGCGATCCCAGGTAGAGAGGGATTCCTATATCCAGTAGCCGGCCGCTGAGCCAGGACCAGGACAACTGGAACTCGAAGTTCAGTACCGGTCTGTCCAGTATCCAGGCTCCGATCTTGTAATTAAAGTAGAACATCGGCGGCATGGTCACCGGGTTGCTGATCCAGACCAGCACCACCGAAAGCGGCAGATTGGCGTTGAACCAGATGGCGAAGAAGGCAGCGGCAACCATCTGGAACGGCATCGGAATAAAGGTCAGGAAAATGCCGACAAGGAATGCTCTGGCGACACTGTGCCGATTGATGTGCCACAAGTTGGGTTCATGAAGGATATCCCCGAGGAAGTGCAGCGACTCGATCGAGCGCACCCGTTCCGGCGTTGGTAGATAGCGTTTTATGAACTTCTTTGGCATTGGGAAGTTCTGCCTGCTCGGGATAATGGTTCCGGGGTATGGCGGCTCCCGGAATTGACCAACTATCAGGAGGACAAGGATTGTCCGGAAGTTTTATGGCCAGGGTCGGCCTCGTGGGCTTCGCCTGCGGCGTTATCTTACTGTATAGCCTGGCGGTCTTGCCACCTTTGCACTGGCTGATGTCCGCCACGCTCATCCCGTTTGTCGCGATACGTTTTGTCAGGCCCCCGCCATTCAGGGCGGTCGCAGTCTTGCTTGCCGGTGGGATTGCTGGTCTGGCCTGGGCGGCAATGCAAGCCGACGGTCGGCAGCAGTCGGTGTTGCCGCCAGCACTGGAAGGTCAGACACTGGACGTGTCAGGGTATCTTTGTGATGTCCCGTCCGAAGGCAGCTTCGGTAGCGTCCGTTTCGGCTTTTGCGTGACGCAATGGCACCTGCCCGAGGGCGGCAATACCTACCCCTCCGATGAATTGCCGGATCAGCTTCGGCTTGCCTGGTATGGCGACGATGTCACGAACACGCCCGGTCATCGCCTGACGCTGACAGTTGTCCTGAAACGCCCCCATGGAGCCGTGAACCCGACGGGGTTTCGCTACGAATCCTGGCTGTATCGAAAGGGCTTTGGTGCCACCGGTACAGTTCGCGAGCTTTCCCGCGCAGACCACCTTGAATGCCCGCTTCGTTGCCGCTACCACCGCTGGCGGGGTGAGCTTGTCGACGCTACCTCGGATAGACTATCTGACGCTCGCCATTTCCCCTTAATAACCTCCCTGATGATGGGCTACCGCGGGCATATGCAGCCCGAACACTGGGACGTTCTGAAGGCCACCGGAACCATTCACCTGGTCGCCATTTCAGGGCTTCATCTGGGATTGATAGCGGCGGGGGCCGGCTTCCTATGTCGCCGTCTGCTGCTTTGTCTTCCGGAACGTCGAGTGTCGCCCACGAGGCTAAGGTTGCTGGTCTTTCTCGTGGTTGCCAGTGCGAGCGTCGGGTATGCGCTTGTGGCCGGGTTTTCCGTGCCCACCAGGCGGGCACTGATTATGGTCATCATCGCCGGGTGGGTTCTCGTTGGCGCCCGGCAAACCGGGGTTTTTACGGGTCTGCTGACCGCGTTGGTTCTGGTGTTGTTGAGTGATTCGTTTTCGCCCCTCGACCAGGGATTCTGGCTGTCTTTTGGCGCTGTGACGGTCCTGGTAATGCTGTTTGCCCTCCGTGTTGGAAGGGTCGGTTGGCTTGCGGGGCTATTACTGGCCCAGATGGCCGTGTTTGCCGGGCTCTGGCCGATATTGTCCAGCCTGGGGCAGTCTCAGCCGGTGATCGGTCTGGTTGCCAATCTGTTTGCCATTCCCTGGGTATCGCTGGTGGTCATGCCTTTATTGGCCCTGGGGGCTTCTACGCTGGTTTTCCTTCCCGCTGGGGATGCACTGGTGATCAGCATGCTGGACGGGGTCTTCGGGGTGCTGTGGCAGGGGCTTTCCTGGCTTGCGAACGTTGATATTGTGCTGACGGCGCCTGGCCCATTGCAGATTGTGGGGTTTTCTCTGGTGGTTCTGATGGCCTTGGTGGTGCCGTTCGGCGGGTATCGGAAGGTGAGTGCCTGTGTTGTGTTGTTATGGATTGCCGTGTTCGTGTTCAGGGGCAACGAGATGGGACAACCGAACGAGACGGTGGCCCACCCTGAACTCTGGGTATGGGATGTCGGCCAGGGGCTATCCGTCATGCTTCGTGAGCAGGATCAGGTGCTGGTCTACGACACCGGCCCAGCACTGGAAGGTATTTACTCGTCGGTGGAGTCGGTGCTGATTCCCAATCTCAGTGCTCTGGGAGTTCGCCGTATTGATACCCTGGTGATCAGTCACGGTGATGGTGACCACGCCGGGGGGCTGCCGTTGCTGTTCGATCGATTCGAGGTTGGGCGGGTTATTACCGGTGAAACCGGGAGAGTTGCCGGCAAGTTGCCGGAGGGTGTAAATGTCGAGCCTTGTTCTGGCCAGGTGGATGTCCGGATGGGCGAATTAGAATTGGCGTTCTGGCGAAGCCCAGGAAGGGTTGAGGGCAATGACGCGTCCTGTGTACTGACGGTATCGTCGACTGTCCCGTCCGTTGAGGTTGTGTTGCCTGGCGACATAACCCGACGGGTGGAAGAGGCGTTTATGGCCCGGGCCGATACTCTGGGGAATGATGCCGACCACTATCGGGTTGTGCTGGCACCCCACCACGGCAGCAAAACGTCCTCATCGAAATCCTGGGTCGCCCGGATGGTTCCGGATCTCGCCCTGTTCAGCGCCGGCTACCGGCATCGTTTCGGTCATCCCCATGCCGATGTGGTTGAACGTTATCGGTCCGTTGGCAGCGACATTGTCAATACCGCTACCTCCGGCGCAATCAGGCTGGTTCTGGAACCGGGCGGAGTGTTGACGACAAAGGCCAGGGCAGGTGCCCCCTTCTGGATTCGCAAACCCGAACTCCCTTGAACGGAGTGTAAAAACCGTGACATTCCGGGTGTGGCCTACACCGGCAGCTATGCTAAAGTAGCGCGGCTTGTAAACAATCAGGGAGACCAAGCGTGTTCGAGCTTTTGAAAGCCGGTGGCATCCTCATGGTGCCGATTCTTGCCTGTTCCATTCTTGCCCTTGCCATCATTCTTGAGCGCTTCTGGACGCTCAGGCCATCCAGGGTAACGCCCCAGCACACCATCAATGAACTGTGGCGGTGGATCAAGAAAAAGGAGCTTAACGGGCGAAAGCTCAAGGCATTGCAGGGATCATCTCCGCTGGGCCGGATTCTGGCCGGAGGACTTCTGAATGCCAAGCATGGTCGCGAGATCATGAAAGAAAGCATTGAGCACGAGGCGAGCCAGGTCATCCATGAACTGGAACGTTTTCTGAATCCCCTGGGGACCGTTGCGACCATCACGCCTCTTCTGGGCCTGCTGGGGACCGTTATCGGCATGATCAAGGTATTTGCAGAGATCCAGCTCGCCGGTGTGGGCGATGCCGGCAATCTGGCAGGGGGTATTTCGGAAGCGCTGATTACCACGGCTTCCGGCCTGAGCGTGGCCATACCGGCACTGATTTGCCATCGGTACTTTATTCGCCGTGTCGATGAGTTGGTCGTAGGTATGGAGCAGGAAGCCATCAAGCTCGTGGAAGTGGTACATGGCGACCGCGAAATTGACGTGGAAGGAGCCTGAACACTGTGAAGTTCAAGCGTCAGAGAAGTCAGGAGGTCGGGGTAGACCTGACGCCACTGATCGATGTGGTGTTCCTGCTGCTGATATTCTTTATGGTGTCCACCACGTTTACCCGTGAGAGCCACCTCAATATCGAATTGCCGGAAGCCAACGGTGAGCGGTCGGAGTCCGAGGCAGAGTTGATTGATGTGGTCATCAACGCCGAGGGCCAGTACATCCTCAACGATCGAACCCTGGTGAATAATCGTCGGGAAACGCTGGAAAGGGCGGTTCGTGAATTGGCACAGGACAACACGTCGCTGCCGTTCATCATCACTGCGGATGCCCGTACCCCTCACGAGTTTGTCGTGCGTGCCATGGATGTGGCGGGTCGTCTTGGTTTTGCCAAACTCAGCATCACCACAGAACGAGAGGCCCAAGGCAGTGAGTGACGCCACGTCGACAGCCGAAGAGTCCCAACAGCCGGCAACCAACTGGGGAACCTACAAACGCCTGTTGGCCTACGTAAAGCCTTTCTGGCTGGCGTTCTCGCTGGCCGTGGTTGGCAACGTCATCTACGCAGCGGCCTCCACCGGTATGGCGGCGGCGATGGAATACGTCATCACCGCGCTGGAAAACCCCACCGACAAGAACCGGATTCTGCTGACATTGCTGATCGTCGGTGTGTTTGCCTTTCGCGGTGTCGGTACCTTCATGAGCCAGTATTTCATCAGTTACGTCGGGCGCCAGGTTATTAACGCCCTGCGCAAGCAGGTCTTCGACCGTTTGCTGAGCCTGCCTTCCCGCTATTTCGATGAGAATGCTTCTGGTCGGCTGGTTTCGAAGATCACGTACAATGTTGAGCAGGTGGCGGATGCCACCACCAACGCCGTGACCATCACCCTCAGGGAAGGACTTACCATCCTGGGCCTGCTGGGCTTTATGATCTACACCAACTGGAAGTTGACCCTCGTGTTTCTGGCCGTAGGGCCGTTGATTGCCCTGGTGGTCAGTTACGCGAGCAAACGCTTCCGCAAGATCAGCAAACGTATCCAGGGGTCGATGGGTGACATCACCCACGTGGCCTCCGAATCTATCGGTGGTTACCGGGTGGTTCGCACCTTTGGCGGCGAGCACTATGAGCGTGATCGCTTCCGCAAGGTCAGTGAGAAAAACCTGGAGCAGAGCCTGAAGATGGCCTACACCCAGGCCATCAGCATTCCGGTTATCCAGGTGCTGGTGGCGATTGCCATTGCAGCATTGGTGTGGACCATGCTGGCGCCGGAGATCCGTGGAGAAATGAGTACCGGCCAGCTTGTGGCCTTCATTACCGCCGCAACAACCATGGCCAAGCCCATTCGCCAGGTATCGTCCGTACATGCCAAGATCCAACGTGGCGTTGCCGCTGCCCACGACGTCTTTGGAACCATGGACGAGGAACCGGAACACGATCCGGGTACCTACGCGCCGCAGCGGGTTAACGGCAACATTGAATTTGAAAACGTGTCCTTCCGCTATCGTGACCAGTTGGACGACGTACTCAAGGACATCTCCCTGAACATACCGGCTGGTCAGAGTGTGGCCCTGGTCGGGCGTTCGGGCAGTGGCAAGTCGACTATGGTCAGTCTTTTGCCGCGTTTCTACGAATACACCGGGGGGGATATCCGCCTGGACGGCCATTCCCTGAAGGAGTTCAGCCTGGAAGCCCTGCGCTCACAGATTGCGCTGGTGACCCAGAATGTGGTTCTTTTCAACGATACCATTGCCGCCAACATTGCTTATGGCGCCCTCCGCCACTGCAGTCGCGAGCAGATCACTGATGCGGCGGCCAAGGCCCATGCGCTGGAGTTCATCGAGCGTATGCCGGAAGGTCTGGATACCATGATTGGTGACAACGGGGTGATGCTTTCCGGTGGCCAGCGCCAGCGACTGGCCATTGCAAGGGCCCTGCTGAAAAACGCTCCGGTGCTGATCCTGGACGAAGCAACATCGGCCCTCGATACAGAATCGGAACGGCACATACAGGAAGCCCTGGAAACCGTCATGCAGGGCCGTACAACGTTGGTCATTGCTCACCGGTTGTCGACGATTGAAAAGGCGGATCGCATCCTGGTGATGGATGGCGGCAGGATTGTCGAGTCCGGTCGCCATGACGAATTACTGGCCCAGGGCGGGGCCTATGCCCAGCTCCACCAGATGCAGTTCAGCGAGCAGGTATGACCACGCTGGTGGAGCGGGTATGGTACAGCGGTAGGCGCCCCCTGTGGCCGTTGTATCCGCTGGTCTGGCTCTACCGCACCATTTCTGAAAGCCGTCGCCGCCGGGCCTGGCAGGCTAGGAACGAACGCATTCCGGTTCCCGTGGTGGTGGTGGGCAATATCACCGCCGGGGGCACAGGAAAATCCCCGTTGACCGCCGCCCTGACCAGTCTGCTAAAGGACCAAGGTTGGCAACCAGTGATCCTGAGCCGTGGCTACGGCGGTAAGTCTGATCACTACCCACTGTTGGTGAACGCTGACACTAACGCCAGGATCGCCGGTGACGAGCCGGTGATGCTGGCCGCGCAATCGGGCTGCCCGGTTGTGGTAGACCCGGACCGCAGGCGGGGTGCCCTATGGGCACTGGAGAAGTCCCTGGGTACCATCATCGTATGTGACGATGGGCTTCAGCACTATCCGCTTCCCCGGGATATCGAACTCGCGGTCTTCGACGCGGCCCGCGGCGTTGGCAACGGCGCCCTGATCCCTGTTGGCCCCTTGCGTGAACCTCTGACGCGGCTGGAATCCGTCGATTTCGTGATCACCAATGGTGGCCTTCTCGACGAGCTCGAGCATGAGCACCAGTTCAACATGACGCTGGCGCCGACTGAGCTGCGAAACCTTGTGACCGGGGAAGTGCTGTCTCCGGAGTGCCTTGAGGGCCGGCGCGTGAGGGCTGTGGCGGGAATCGGTAATCCCGGCCGGTTTTTCGATACACTGATGGCGTTGGGGGCTCAGGTCAGGCCTCTTGCCTTGCCCGACCATCACCGTTTTACGCCCGCCGACCTGCACTCCGAAGACGGCGAATGGCTGGTGATGACCGCCAAGGATGCGGTCAAGTGTCGCGGGATCGCCCCGGACAACACCTGGGTCCTGGCTGTCACGGCCAGCCTTCCCGAGGCGTTTGCCGAGGCGTTCGTGGCCCGCGTCAATGACTGCAACCAATCGCTGGATACAACGACATTGTGAGAATCGCACCATGGATAAAAAACTGATGGCCCTGCTGGCCTGCCCGGTATGCAAGGGTGACCTGAAGCTGAACGACGCCAAAACGGAACTTGTCTGCTATCAGGATGCGATGGCCTTTCCGATTCGCGAGGGGATACCGGTGATGCTCGCCACCGAAGCCCGGACTCTGACGACCGACGAGCGACTTCACAAACGCTGACAGGAAGCCTGTATGTCCTACACCGTCGTTATCCCGGCACGTTATGCCTCCACTCGGTTGCCTGGCAAACCCTTGGCAGACATTGCCGGTAAGCCGATGATTGAGCATGTTTATGAGCGGGCGTGTGAAAGTCAGGCTGGTCGTGTGGTGATCGCAACCGATGACGAACGCATCAAGGCCGCTTGTGCCGCCTTCGGTGCGGAAGTGGTGATGACCTCCGCCAACCATGCCAGTGGTACTGACCGTCTGGAAGAGGTGGCTCGGAAGCTGGGATTTGGCCCGGATAACCGGGTCGTCAATGTTCAGGGTGATGAGCCCTTGATTCCACCGGAACTGATCGACCAGGTGGCCGCAAACCTCGAAGCCCATCCTGATGCGGCCATTGCGACTCTCTGCGAGCGGATCCCGGACGCAACCAGCGTGTTCAATCCCAATGTTGTCAAGGTGGTGTTCGATAACCGGGGCATGGCCCACTACTTCAGCCGGGCACCGATTCCCTGGGCCCGGGATACGTGGCTGGGCAGTGGCGACACCGGCGCCGTACGGTCGCTACCCGAAGGCTGTAATTACTATCGTCATATTGGTATCTACGGCTACCGCGTTAGCCTCCTGCGGAATTTCGTGACCTGGGCGCCAGCCCCCATTGAAATCACTGAGTCCCTGGAGCAATTGCGGGCACTCTACAACGGCGCCCGCATTCACGTCGAAGAGGCGTGCCGGATGCCACCCGCAGGCGTCGATACCGCCGAGGATCTCGAGCGTCTGCGGCAAATCATGATGACCAGATAAAAGGGGGCAGGACACCCATGAATGCGGAAGTAAACGTACTGTTTGTCTGTCTTGGCAACATCTGCCGCTCGCCCAGCGCTGAAGGCGTCTTTCGCCAGGTGGTTCAGCGGTCCGGGTTCGAGGGCCGCATTGCCATCGATTCCTGTGGTACCGGCGACTGGCATGTGGGCAGGTCCCCGGACGGACGCGCCGTGGCGGCTGCGGGCAAGCGCGGAATAGATATCAGCGATCTCCGGGCCCGCCAGTTCCAGGCACCGGACCTGGAGCGATTTGATTACGTGCTGGTGATGGACCGTCAGAACCTCGCGGAAGTGAGGGATATCTGGCAGCAACATGGCGGCACCGAGCCGGCGCTGTTTTTGGGATTCGGTCGTTCCGGTGAGAAAGAAGTGCCGGACCCATACTACGGTGGCGACCAGGGGTTCGAACACGTACTTGATCTGATCACCGAAGCCAGTGAAGGCCTTCTTGAACATATCCGGGAGCGGCTGGTGTGACCCGTTCCGGTGAGATCAGGGAGAACGTGTCCCTGGGGGGCATGAACAGTCTGGGTATCGAAGCGAGGGCGCGGTACTTTGTGTCGGTAACCTCTGTCGAGGCGCTCCGGAGGGCGCTGGAGTGGGCATCGGAAGCGTCGGTTGAACCGCTCCTGCTCGGAGGCGGCAGCAATCTGGTGTTTGCCGGCGATTTCCCGGGGCTGGTGATTCGTATCGCCATTGCCCGCCGGTGCTGGGAGCAGGTTAATGGCGACGAGGCAACATTGGTACTGGGTGCTGGTGAAAACTGGCACGAAAGTGTGTTGTACGCGGCCTCCGCGGGCTACAGGGGCATCGAAAACCTGGCGCTGATTCCCGGCACCGTCGGGGCAGCACCGGTTCAGAACATCGGGGCTTATGGCACTGAGTTGCAGGACACTCTGGTGGATATCCGGGCCCTGGATCGGAGGACTGGCAACGAAGTGGTGTTGACCAACAGCCTGTGCCATTTCAGCTATCGCGACAGCGTGTTCAAGCATGAACCCGGGCGTTACGTCATCACTGAGGTTCGTCTGCGGTTGGCCCGCACCCGCCCATTTTCACTGGATTATCGTGACCTCCGCGACTATTTCGACGGACAGGACCTGAACGATCTTACTCCCCTTGATGTGGCCAATGCCGTCATGGCGGTTCGTCGCCGCAAATTGCCTGATCCGCAACAGCTTCCAAATGCCGGTAGCTTCTTCAAGAACCCGGTAGTACCACTGGAAACCTGGGAATCGCTGAAGAAGAAACATCCGGAGATCGCCGGCTACCCCGGTGATGACAATGCCAAGGTGGCGGCCGCGTGGCTGATCGACCAGTGTGGTTGGAAGGGGTACCGCAATAGCAGGGTTGGCGTGCATAACCGTCAGGCATTGGTGCTGGTGAACCATTCGAACGGCAGCGGTCAGGACGTGTTGGCATTGGCCAACCGTATCCGGGAGGATGTCGAAGCCCGCTTTGGTATTGCGCTGGAAATGGAACCGGGCGTGATCGGTTCATGCCCATAGGACAGGCCTGAACCGATCACGCTCGTTGCGTGCTGGCCTAAAGGCCGTTGCGCGGGGAGGCGCTAATCAGAAAGGGAAGTGCCTCGGCCAGCGGAATATCCTGCTTGTCTTCGTCACGGCGGCCCTTGTATTCAAGGGTTTCTGCCGCCAGGCCCCGCTCGGATACCACGAACCGGTGAGGAATGCCGATCAACTCCATATCCGCGAACTTCACGCCCGGACGTTCGTTCCGGTCATCCAGAAGAACATCAAAACCAGCCTGGCGAAGCTGCTCATAGAGCTTTTCGCCGGCAGCCATCACCGCCGGGGATTTTTGGCCGTTCAGCGTCACGATGGCCACCTCAAACGGGGCGATGGCGTCGGGCCAGATAATGCCCTTGTCGTCGTGGTTCTGCTCAATGGACGAGGCGACAATCCGGGAGACACCGATACCGTAGCAGCCCATTTCCAGGATGGCGCTCTTGCCGTTTTCATCCAGTACCGTGGCGTTCATGGCCTTGCTGTATTTGTTGCCCAGCTTGAAAATGTGACCAACTTCAATGCCGCGCCGGATTTCCAGGGTGCCCTTGCCGTCGGGGCTGGGATCGCCCTCGACCACATCGCGCAGGTCTTCCACGCGGGCCAGTGCTACATCCCGTCCCCAGTTCACACCGGTCAGGTGGTAGCCTTCCTTGTTGGCGCCGCAGACAAAGTCCACCATGTGCGCCGCACTGCGATCGACAATGACTGGTATCGGCAGGGCCACAGGACCGATGGAGCCAGCCTTGCAGCCGACAATCTGTTCGATTTCCTCGTCGGTTGCCATAGTCAGTGGTTCAGCGACATCGAGCAGGTTTTCGGCCTTGATTTCATTAAGGGTATGATCTCCCCGCAGAATCAAAGCAATCAAGCCACTGTTGCCGTTGTCGTCTTCTTCGGCCTTGACCAGCAGGGTCTTGGCGCAGCGACTTGCGTCTACCTTCAGGAAGGTGGCAACCGCCTCAATGGTCCGTTGCTCTGGTGTCGCCACTTCCGCCATTTCCTCCGAAGGCGATGAGCGGTCTCCGGCTGGCGCAACGGCTTCCGCTTTTTCAATGTTGGCGGCATAGTCGCTGTCGGTGCTGAACACAATGGCGTCTTCACCGGATGAAGCCAGTACATGGAATTCGTGGGACGCGTTTCCGCCGATGGCGCCTGAATCGGCCTCGACGGGACGGTAATCCAGGCCCAGTCGATCAAAGATGGCGCAGTAGGTGCGATGCATGACCTGATAAGTGTCGTTCAATGATTCCGCATTCACATGGAACGAGTAAGCGTCCTTCATGATGAATTCCCGCGCACGCATCACGCCGAACCGGGGACGTCGTTCATCGCGGAACTTGGTCTGGATCTGGTAGAAGTTCGCGGGCAATTCCTTGTAGCTTTTCAGCTCGTTGCGGATCAGATCGGTGATGACCTCCTCGTGGGTGGGCCCGAAGCAGAAGTCGCGACCATGGCGGTCGTTCATCCGCAGTAGTTCACCGCCATACTGTTCCCAGCGCCCGGACTCCTGCCACAGCTCCGCCGGCTGCACCGCGGGCATCAGGACTTCCTGTGCGCCACTCTTGTCCATTTCCTCGCGCACGATACGTTCAACCTTGCGAAGCACCCTCAATCCCATTGGCAGCCAGGAGTAGAGGCCGGAGGCCAGTTTTCGGATCATTCCTGCCCGGAGCATCATTTGATGGCTGATGATCTCGGCATCGGCAGGCGTTTCTTTTTGGGTGGCAATCAGGTAGCGGCTT
>PBRG01000181.1 GCA_002726615.1 Marinobacter sp. | reverse complement strand
GCTGGGAGGTGGCCCTGGACGAGGACGGGGACCTCCAGTGGCGCAGCGGCGAAGCGGTATTCACCAGCGAGCCGACCGTGGATTTGTGGCGCCGGGCCAAGTCCAGGTTTTTGTCGTGGTTACCTATCGAGAAATACCTCTAGCGCACCAGCAGGCATTCTTGTTTTAGAGTAGATACGTCCTCAAGGGCATCCAGAGCCCCATGGCGATCATGATCAGGTTTTCCGTGAGAGAGACGAAGCCAAGGGGCACGTTGCTGTTTCCCCCTACGCAGGCGCATTTCAGTTCCCTGTGGTCGATATAAACCGCCTTGAACACTGAAACGGCTCCTACGGTGCCGATAAATAGCGCCACTGGAGCTGCCAACCATATCAGTGCGCCTCCCAGCATCAGGATGCCCGCAAAGGTTTCGCCAAATGGGTAAAGGTAACCATAGCCGACCTGCTTCTGCGCCAGCAGGTCATAGTTGAGGAACATGGTGCTGAAACTTTCCACATCCTGTAGTTTCTGTAGCCCCAGAAGGATCATGGCAATGGCTACAAATTTCTCGATAGTCATCAACGAGAAAATTGCACTGTTGAAAAACCACATGATGGAGATAGCCATCAGCAGGGCAGTGCCAAAAATGGCGATCACGGGTTGGTAACTGGTCTCGGAATCCGGGTCGTCAAGCCCAAAATATTCCCGAAGTTCATCATAGCCACCGATGCGTTGGCCATTGATGAAGGCCTGGGGCGTGGTATCCACATTGTGTTTGTTCTGGAAGGCATCGGTTTCTTCCCGTGTGGTCAGATGATGATCCTCTACTTGATAACCCTTGCGTTTGAGCAGGAATTTGCTCTTAAGGCCAAACGGACATAAGTGTTCCGACATGACCATGCGATAAAGCTGGGCAGTATTGCCTTGGTTGTCGTCAGCCATGGTGCTGCGCTCCTCCATCTCTCAATGGTCGCCCTGATAACGCCCACAAACAGAGCCCAAAAGAATTATCATCAGACTAACAGGTTCAGGAAGGCTTCAACGAGCAGTAGACGTTACACTCCGGTAATAAAACCTATGGGTTCTCAGGCATTGCTCCCAGCTGCCACTCCGGACGCCCACGCCCACTGAAAGTTGTGTCCTCCAAGATGGCCAGTCACATCTACAACTTCGCCTATAAAGTACAGACTGGGTTTTTCAAGTACTGCCATCGTCTTGGATGAAAGTTGACGGGTGTCCACGCCACCCAGGGTTACTTCGGCCGTTCGATAGCCTTCGGTGCCGGCGGGCTTGATGGTCCATTGGTCCAGGGTTCGGGCCACCTGTTCTATATCGCTGTTCTTGTAGCCTTGCAGCGGGCCGGCCCAGCCGTGAAGGTCGTTCAGGGCCTGGGCGAAGCGCTTGGGCAGGTGTTGTGCAAGGTATTGGGCCACCGTGGATTGCGGTTTTGATTTTCGCAAGTCGTGCAGGTCCTGTTCTACGTTGGTGGCGGGCAGCATATTGACGCTCAGGCTGTCGCCGGGGTGCCAGAAGCTGGAAATCTGCAGCATTGAAGGGCCACTGAGCCCGCGGTGGGTGACGAGCATGGGTTCGCGGAAATGCTCGTCGTTGCAGTGCACGTCCACAGGACAGCTGACACCGGAAAGTGGGGCTAACTGGTCCTTCAGTTCCGGGTGCAGGGTGAAGGGCACCAGCCCTGCCCGGGTTGGCAGCACGCTAAGTCCAAACTGTTTCGCAATATCATAGCCAAAGCCGGTGGCGCCCATGGTGGGAATGGATAAGCCGCCGCAGGCGACGACGAGGGATTCGCAGGTCAGGGTGCCGCTGTTGGTGTGTAGCTGATAGCCGTGATCGTCACCGCTGATTATTTTGACGCTGGTTTTAAGCCGCACTTCTGCACCTGCCCATTCGCATTCGGTCAGCAGCATGTTGAGGATTTCCTTGCTGCTGTCCTTGCAGAAAAGCTGGCCGGCGGCTTTTTCTTCGTGCTCAATGCCGTGACGTTCCACCATGTCCAGGAAGTGCTGGGGGGTGTAGCGTTTCAAGGCGGAGATGCAGTAGTGGGGATTGTCCGAGAGGAAGTTCGCCGGCGTGCTGTTGAGGTTTGTGAAGTTGCAGCGACCACCGCCGGACATCAGAATTTTCTTGCCGGGTTTGTTGGCGTGGTCGATAACCAGCACGCGGCGGCCACGGTAGCCCGCTGTTGCTGCGCACATCAGGCCCGCGGCGCCGGCGCCTATGATGATGATGTCGTAGCTTTCAGGTGTCATTCCGTGGAGTTCCGGTGGCGGTTAGGGGCGGTCCACGATACGCGGTAAATACATCCGTGTACGCTCGACAAAAACATCCCTGTTTTTGACGATCCTGAACCGCCCCTAACCGCCACCTTGCCAGACATCGTGCCCATCCGTCCCCGCGAATCAAAGAACGCGATTATACAGCTAAGGCATCTTTAACGCAGGTGTACGCTTCCTTCCATATAAAATGCCGCCTGGCCGGCGATGGCGACTCGGTCGCCCTTAAGTTCACACCTCAGAACACCACCCCTGGCAGATACCTGGTTAGCCAACAGGTGGTTCTTTCCGAGCTTTTCGGCCCAGTAGGGCACCAGAACGCTGTGGATGGAGCCGGTAACCGGATCCTCGTCGATGCCTCCGCCGGGGGCAAAGTAGCGGCTGACAAAGTCGCAGTCGCTACCCGGTGCCGTAAGAATGACCCCCAGGCTGCCGAGCTGCTTCAGCTTGCGGATGTCCGGTTGTGCGGCTTTTACTGCGGCTTCATCTTTCAGAATGACCATGTAGTTGGTGTCGCTGGGGACGAAAAACGACGTCTCCGGGGCGCCATCCAAGGCATCCAGAATCAGGTTGGGCGTTGGGCACTCTTCGAGCGCCAGGTTCGGGAAATCCAGTTCCAGCCAGCCGTCGTCCGCCTGCTTTACGCCCAAGGGGCCACTTTTGGACTGGAGGAGTATCTGTTTCTTTTCCCAGCCCAGTTTGTTGAAAAGAACCCAGGCGCTGGCGAGGGTGGCGTGGCCACAGAGTGGTACTTCGATGCCTGGGGTGAACCAGCGGATGTGGAAGTCTTCTTCTGTATCGTCGGGAAGGGCAACCAGAAAGGCCGTTTCCGAGAGGTTATTTTCCAGCGCCAGTTTCTGCATGGTGTCGTCTGGCAGCCATTCTTCAAGCGGCATGACAGCCGCGGGGTTGCCGCCAAAAACGTCGTTGGAGAAAGCGTCGACCTGGTAAATCGGTAGTGTTTTCATTCCCTTTCCTTTCGCGAAACTCGATGAGTGATGGCCAGGGTCACCATTCTCTGTTTATACAGACAACCATAACAGATTCAGATATCGTTATTTTGGACCGGTACAGGCGTTTTTGTTCGACATCTGTGCTGGTGAGAATCTGTTTGATCTGTACTGCAGTCATTCCGGATTGATCTGGCAGGATGAAGTAATGGGCATTCTCTATAATCAGGTAGCAGACCAGTTACACGCATTGATTCGCGACGGGGTTTATCGCGAAGGGGAGCGGCTGCCCGGTGTTCGGGCGCTCAGCCGACAGTTTGGGGTGAGCGTGTCCACGGTGCTGCAGGCCCACCAGACGCTGGAGGCCCGAGGCTACCTGGAAGCGCGGGAGCGCAGTGGCTATTTTGTGCATCTGCCCCGGCGAGATACGCCAGAACCGGTGATGCAGAAGCACAAGGCCAAGCCGGTGCCGGTGAGTGCCCGCGATATGGCGCTTGATCTCTGTGCCGATGAAGAGAAACGCATGGTGCCTTTGGCGGCCGCCGTGCCACATCCCGATTTCCTGCCGGTGCGGCAGATTCAGCATGCCACTCTCTGGGCCGCGCGGCGCGGGCTGGAAACGTTGGATTATGCCTTTCCCGGCAAGATTGAATACCGCCGTCAGGTGGCTCAGCGAATGGCCGCGTTGGGCATTATTACCACGCCCGACGACATTCTTGCCACCAACGGCGCCCAGGAAGCCATAATTCTTGCCCTGCAGGCGGTCACTTCGCCTGGGGATATCGTGGTTGTCGAGTCACCATCATTCCCGGGTATTCTCCAGGCGTTGGATGTGGTCGGGCTTCGGGTGATTGAAGTGCCCACCCATCCTGCAGAGGGGTTGAGCCTTGAGGGCCTGGAGCTGGCACTGGAACAGTGGCCGGTGAAGGCTTGCGTAGTGGTTCCCAATCATAGCAATCCCATGGGAGCGACGATGTCCGACCTTCGCAAGCAGCAAATGGTGCGGATGTTGGAAGTGGCGGGCGTGCCGTTGATTGAGGACGACATCTACGGTGATCTGTACTATGGCGTCGACCGCCCCAGGCCGGCGAAAGTGTTCGACCGCACCGGCAACGTGATTTACTGCAACTCGTTCTCCAAGACCATCTCGCCTGGCTTGCGTCTGGGATGGATGATGCCCGGAAAATATCTGGCCGAAGCACGGCAGCAGAAGTATTTCAGCAACCTGGGTACGGCAAGTGTGCCACAGATTGCCGTGGCGCATTTCCTGGAGCAGGGCGGGTACGATCGTTATCTGCGTTCTGCCCGGCAACGCTATCGCGAGGCCACCGACCGTATGCGTGCGGCTGTAGGGCGTTCGTTCCCTGAAGGTACGGCCGTCAGCCGCCCCCAGGGTGGTTTCGTCTTGTGGGTGCAGCTTCCGGGCACAGTCTCAGGCACTGAGGTGTTTCGCCGGGCGCGGGAGGAGAATATCAACGTGGCCCCGGGCCTGATGTTCTCCACCACCGACAAGTACGATAATTGTCTGCGGCTGAACGGCGCCAATCCCTGGAGTGAGCGGGTTGAACAGGCCGTTGCCCGGCTTGGCGCCATTGCAACCGCTGTTGCCGCTGAATCCCGAGACTGACTCGGATCTATTTTTTGCGCAGGTTCGTTGGGTCCAGCAGACCGATGGCAACCGCAATACCTGTGACGTCCGGTACGCGTTCCACGCCCAGCCGTTTCATTACACGGGCCCTGTACAGGTCAATCGTCTTGATGCCAATATCCAGTTGTTCCGCTATTTCCCTGCTGGTGTAGCCTTGTGCGAGTGGTATGAATACATCCTTTTCCCGGCGGGTGAGTGAAGTGATCAGGGCGTCGGTGTGTTGATCTCCTCGTTGCTGCCTGCTTGTTTTCTGGTGTTCCTGCAGCGCCTGCTGGATGCTGTCGAGCAGCAACTGTTCGTTAAATGGTTTCTCGATGAAATCGAAAGCACCGGACTTAAAAGCGCGGACTACGATGGGCACATCCGCATGGCCTGAAACGAAGATAATAGGCAACTGCGAGCCTCGTTTCTGCAATTCCTCCTGGACGTTCAGGCCTCCCAGTCCGGGCATGCGTATGTCGAGGACCACACAGCCGGTTTCCTCCGGGTTCACGGCGTTAAGGAACTGGCGGCCATCGGCGTAAGGCCGCACCTGTAAACCAACGGATTCCAGTAGCCACTGGGTGGATTCCAGCATGCCGGCATCGTCGTCTACTACATAAACGGTATGGGGGAATTCACTCATCCTGATCTGTCTCCCTTAGGTTGCCGGATTCACTGTCAGTGCAAAGAGGGAGAGGGAAGCGGCATATCAGTGTCAGGCCGCCACCTTCGGCCGGTTGTGCGTCCAGAAAGCCGCCATACCCCTCAATAATGGAGCGGCTCATGGAAAGCCCAAGGCCAAGTCCTTGAGGTTTGCTGGTATAGAAAGGCGTGAACATGTGTCGCATGCCTTCCTCGTCAAGGCCCGCTCCGTGGTCAGTCACCTTGATCAGGGTCTCCTGTATCGGTGTTACGCAGGTTTCAATCTTAATGTGAGATGGGGCGCTGTTATCCTGCCGGGCTTCGGTATTGGCGTCGATACCGTTGCGAATCAGGTTGATCAACACCTGCTCGAGTAAGACCGGGTCGGCAGTGAGTACAGGGTTGAGCGGCGTCAGGTTCTCCTGGATGACGACGTTATGCTTGTCGGCATCCCATTGGCACAGTCGCTTGACGTTGGTTACCGCATCATTGATGTTAACCGGCGCGGTGCGTTGCTGCCCCTTGCGTAGAAAGGCCCGCAGTCGCTTGATGACTTCCGAAGCGCGGTTGGCATGATGGGTTATTCGCTGCAAACCATCGTCCACCCGCTCAAGGCATTCCGGGTTCTCCTGAGCCAGTTTCAGATAGCGCTGGCTTGCACTGGCAAAGTTAACGATAGACGCCAGTGGCTGGTTCATCTCGTGGGCGATACTGGATGCCAGTTCGCCTAGTGTCGCCAGGCGAGCAGTATGGGCGAGTTCTTCAGCCAGGCGGCGGTTGTTTTCTTCTGATTTTACCCTTGCGGTAATGTCTCGCGAGACGCTGACGACTTCGATCACTGCTCCGGTGTAGGTTTCCCTGATCGCCCGGCTGGCAATTTCAAACCATCGCCTGCTGCCATCCCTGTGAGTGATCTCAATGGTCATGGTGGCGTAGCCTTCGTCCCGAAGCCGGTTACGGGCTTCTTCCACTTCGGCGCTGAAGGCATTGCTTCGGAACACCTCTTCAAGAGGTTTCCCCCTCAGCTCCTCAGGCCAGTACCCCAACAGCCTCCAGGATGCCGGGGTGGCATCAATGAACCGGCCGTCCGGTGCATGTCGGGAAATAAGGTCTGTGGTGTTTTCGGTAATCAATCGGTAAAGCCGGCTGGATCGGGTTGCCTCATCCAGTTTCCGCATGTTGTCGGTGACATCCCGTCCCCGCGCCAGAACCTGGCGAGAGTTCTGGTCGGGGATGAAAGTCCATGACAGGGTGGCCGAATGCTGACGACTCTCCACGCCTTCAATTGCACGCCCCTGGGTAAAACAGGCATTGATCAGAGCTGAGAAATTGACTGGTAGCAGTCTGATCGGGTTGTCGGTTCCGGTCTCTGCACACAGATCTTTCGCTGCCTGATTCAGGCCTAGCAGCTGGCCGTCGGAATCGAGTATGAGCCCCGCTTCAGGGTCGGAACTTGGGAGTTGGAAGGTTGTAATAGTGCTTCCCTGGTTATTTTTCATTTTAATATGGTATATATACTATAATACATTGGTGTAATTTCTAGTATTGTTGCTATAAAATAGTATCTCGATACCAGATATTGTAGCCCTTTCAGTGGATTTCTTTAATACACCATAAGAATAATGACGCTTACAGGACCATAACAATGACATCAATTTTTGATCAGGGCCTCGAGCCAGTCGGCGCCAATCACTCTGTCCTTTCCCCCATCGACTTTATTGAGCGCACCGCCAGTGTGTACCCGGACTATCCGGCAGTCATACACGGAGCCATTCGCTATACCTGGGGACAGACTTATGAACGGTGTCGCCGACTGGCCTCTGCGCTTTCCAGCAGGGGCATCGGCCGTGGCGACACGGTGGCGGCGATGCTGCCCAATATTCCGGCGATGGTGGAGTGTCACTTTGGCGTTCCGATGATTGGGGCGGTGCTCAACACTCTTAACGTGCGACTGGATGCAGAGGCCATTGCTTTTATGCTGGAGCACGCTGAGGCCAAAGTGGTGGTGGCGGATCGAGAGTTCGGTGGTGTGGTTCGCGATGCAGTCAGTCGTCTGGACTCAAAGCCATTGGTCATTGACGTTGACGACCCCGAATACGGTGAGGGTATCCAGATGAGCGATCTGGATTACGAAGCGTTCCTTCAGGAAGGCGACCCGGAGTTCCAGTGGAACCTGCCCGAAAACGAATGGGATGCAATTTCACTGAACTATACATCAGGCACCACCGGCAACCCGAAAGGTGTGGTTTACCACCATCGTGGCGCTTATCTGAACAGTCTTGGCAATCAGGCCGTGTGGTCAATGGGCCAGCACCCCGTCTACCTGTGGACGCTTCCCATGTTCCACTGCAACGGCTGGTGTTTTCCCTGGACCGTTACAGCGATGGCAGGCACCCATGTGTGCCTGAGGCGGGTGGATCCGGAGAAAATCCTTCAGCTGATTCGCGATCATCAGGTTACTCACATGTGCGGTGCGCCAATTGTGCTCAATGCGCTGTTGAATGTGCCAGAGTCTGCAAAAGCCGGAATTGATCACGAGGTGAAGGCGATGACAGCCGGTGCAGCTCCTCCTGCACAGGTTATCGGTGCCATTGAGGAAATGGGGATTGCTATTACCCATGTATACGGTCTCACCGAGGTATACGGCCCGGTGACAGTGTGTGCGTGGAAATCCGAGTGGGATGAGAAAACGCTGGATGAGCGGGCCACGATCAAAGCACGCCAGGGCGTTCGTTATCACACGCTGG
>PBRG01000180.1 GCA_002726615.1 Marinobacter sp. | reverse complement strand
CGAGGCATCCAACCCCTCAGCCTCCTGCCTTACCGTCGCAGGGGGCTCAGCCACCTGAGGCTGACCTTCATTACCGGCATCGGACGGACCGTTATCCGTTTGCGGCTCGCCGCCCGTTGCTTCCTTGAAAGCCTGCCGCAACCGTTCAAGCTCCTCACCAGAGGCGAACTTTTCCTGTTGCTCATAAGCCGCCCTGATACGGGCATGATCATCGGTGGGCTCGATACCCAATACTTCCCAACAATTCATAGAGTTATAACTCATTCATCAGACTTTCATTAAATTTTAGAGAGACAAATGTAATCTGGTCACATAGGATATAAAAAAGCGTTCACCATAAAAAATCCCACACTCGGCAAAGTATAAAACGACACTCATGCCAGTTACGACCTATCTCATTAAATTTCCGGGGCTTGTTCGCCCTGATACTTATCGCAGTCGCCTGATGTCGGTGTTTGCAGGCACCTTCATCGCCGTTGTTCCGGTGGTAGCGGCGGAAAGCGACGACCAAATCTTCGAGCTGGCAGCGCTTGGCGATTCACCGGACGCCTTTGAAATGGATTCCAGAATTCCAGAAGTACTGACCACAACCCGTCTCAGGCAACCGAAGTCACGTGTGCCCGGCACGACCACCATCATCACCGGCGAAATGATCCGGGATCTCGGTATCATGAACCTGGTGGAAGTATTTCGCCTGGTCCCTGGCATGACTGTAGCCGAGGTTGGGAGCAACAGTCCGGTAACTAGCTACCACGGTACTGTACATTATGAGCAGCGCCGACTGCAGGTTCAGGTTGATGGCCGTACGTCGTACCGCCCTAACCTGTCCGACATGGACTGGAATACCATGCCGGTTCCCCTGGAGCTCATAGAACGAATCGAGGTCAGCCGTGGCCCAAACAGCGCCGCGTACGGCATCAATGCCTTCCTCGGAACCATCAACATCATCACCCGTGCACCAGAGGATACGGCCGGCATCGAAGCCCGCGCCATTACCGGTTCCAGAGGCTATAAAAGGGTGTTTGGTTCCGCCGGCAACGCCTCTGGCGACTACAACTGGCGCCTCGCCTACGAGAAACGCAAGTCTGACGGCTTTGATGAGCAGGTAGACGATGACATCTACTATCCCTTTCATGATGGCTACGACATCAACACCTTTACGTACGACAGCAGTTTATTCCTGAATAGCCAGTACAGTTTGGACTTGCGCGGCGGTGTGGTGGATGGCGTTGACGAAGAGGACCAGATCAAGAACGGAAAACTCGGCGCCGATGACCACCCTGACATCATTGTCGACGACTATTATCTACAAACCCGCCTGAACGTGACGACCTCCGAAAACCATTTCTACCATGTTCAGGCCAGCTTCCAGAACTATGATCGCCGGCAGCGCTGGAGCATCTGCATTCCCGGGGATACCTTTGACAACATTCTTCAGGGAAACAGCTTTGATCTTGAGCCCTGCACCGCCAACGAAGTAGACCCTTTCAGGGCAAACTTGAATGAAGACATCGAGGAATCCCGTCTGGAGTTCGAAATTCAGGATACCCTGTTGTTCAACCCGGACCTCAAACTGGTATCAGGTCTTGGTTATCGTAAGGACACTTATCGATCTGAAACCTATTTCAATGGCCGCGGTAACAACTATCAGTCGCAGGTTTTTGCGAACCTTGAGTATTCCCCTTTACGTTGGCTTACGTTGAACGCTGGCGGCAATTGGGAAAAAACCACAACCACGGACGAAGGCTATTTTTCTCCCAGGGTGGCCGCCAACTTCATCCTGGCCAACAACCACACGCTCCGATTTGTCTACTCCGAGGCGGTACGCACACCGGATGCGTTCGAACAGAATCCGGACTGGTCCTATCGCCCCAGGAATGTTCAGCCACCATACGCCTCTCTTGAAGGGCAACGATTCCTGGTGGGTAACCTGGTCGACCCCGCCACCTCGACGTATGGCAAAACACTTGAAGAAGAGCGCATAATTTCCCGGGAAATAAGCTATTTTGGCCAGTACTATCTGGACAGTTCCACTTTTTCACTGGAAGTTCGTTATTTCAACGACAAGCTTCGAGACATGATCAGCGGCATCATTAACGAAGAAGACTGGACCATTGACAATAATGTCGCACTTGATCAAAAGGGCTTCGAAGTCGAAGCGTCACTGGACTTTCCCGGTACAAAGCTGAGGATGAGCTATGCTTATCTGGATCAGGATGGCCGCTATACCGGTGCCAATGATCGCGATGCCGGTGACAAACAATACGCCATTGACCTGTTGGGGCGGTTGTCGGTCCGGCATTCAGGAAGTTTTGCGTGGATACAGGACCTGCCTTTTAATCTGACCTCATCAGCGGCGTTCTATTTTGCCGATGAGTTCAGGCGGTCCCAGTTCGAGCGTCTGGATCTGAGATTGGCGAGGCACATTTTCGAAACCGGCTATAGTTATGAGTTTGCCGTTACCATGCAACACTACCTTGACCAAGATACGACAGATCTGAGCCCTGATAACATCATTAGGGATCATAACCAGTTCTTCGCTGAAGCTGGTGTAAGATTCTAAAGGCACCACTCGGACGATACCCGACCCTGGATGGTATGAAATCAACGTACAACACCAAAGTGGGGAAAGAACCAAGTGGCCATGCCAGGCGCGCGTTGGGCGGCGCCGTGCTGACACTGCTTGCCGTCTTGTCGGTGTCTTTTCAGCCTGCTTACGCGCAACCCACTTCAGCTTCCCAGGTGTATCTGGTCGGTTCCGAGAACTCGGCTCTAAACCGCCGCATGCTCACCCTGCTTGAGGAGGCGCTGGGCAGTGCTGTCAATATTCGCTCCTTCGACAGCGGTCAGACGTCTCAGGACAATACCACACCAGTTATCGCGCTCGGACCAAAGGCTTTCTCACGGGTCAGGCAGGAAAACCGTCATGTGCCTATCCTGGCTTTGCTTGTGGATCAATCGTTTATTGACGGATATGCTGAGCGCTCCGAGGGCTCGGTTTCCGGCATACTTTACAATCCCCCGCTGATCAGACAGGCCATTGCTGGACAGGTAATTCTACCCCATGCCACCCGGGTGGCAATGCTTGCCCGTCCCGAAACCGTCGAGCTCTACGACCCCCTACTCGACAAACTCCCAACCTACGGGCTCCAGGCGCGGGTATTTGTCGTCGGCTCCGACAACGACCTGATACCAACGCTGATTCATGCTCTGGACTACGGTGACTTTATTCTGGCCGCGCCGGACAGCGGTATATACAACCCACGAACGATCAAGCATATCCTGCTGACGGCCTACCGTCGTAACCGGATTGTTATCGGCCCGAGCCAGGCCTATGTTAAAGCGGGATCACTGGCGTCGACCTATACACCTTTAACCGAGATTGCCAAACTGGCGGCTGAATACATAGAACAATACCAGCTCAATGGCCAGTTCCCCCCGCCCGCCTATCCCGACGTCTTCAGAATTGAGCTTAACGGCCAGGTTGCGCGATCCCTGAACATTCCTCTGCCTGACCGCCAGGAAATCATCAACACCGTTAGCGAGCGGATCACCGGCTCCAAGGAGGCGCCCGATGAGTAAGCGTATGGGCAGGCCAGTCTCACTCACGCGTAAGTTGCTGCTACTGGGCGCGGCACCTGCGATTGTCATGTTCATCGTGCTGATGGTGTTCTTTACGTCTGCTCGGCTCGACGACGCCCGCAAGGATCTGGCTGATAGCAGTCAAATGCTTGCTGACAGCCTTGCACCAGCGGTCGAATATGCCGTCGTTTCAGGGAACACGGCCGCCCTTGAGCAGATTCTGTCGCAATCACTGCGGCGCAGCCGGGCTCAATGGATAAGCGTCTCCAACGTGGTGGGCGACGAGGTCGGATTCGTCTCTGCGGAAGACCCAGGCAATATCAGTACTGAGGACACCTTCGACGTTTTTGAATCGGAGATACTGCAACAACCGCTTGACCTCGGAGAATACCGCCAGACTGAATGGTTCGAACCAAACTACGGGTTCGGGTCGGGAGCGCTTCGTGTGGGTACGATTCAGGTCGGTGTCAACAAAGCCCAACTCGCTGCACGCCAGCAAGACATCCTTTGGACATCATTGGCGGTTGGATTTTCGCTGCTGTTATTTACGCTCTTAATAGTCAATCATTCACTGAACAGCATCGTCTCACCTATCCACGGCCTATCCCGTCGGGTTGCAAAACTGACCAATCGCGAATACGAAGAAGTTGAGGTTGGCCTTACAGGTACCACCCGGGAAACCCAAGAACTGGAGAAGAGCCTGAACGCCCTCTCCAGGCACCTTCGAAATCTCAAAGCATCCAGGGATGAAACTCTGGCTTCCTCTGAAAAAGCCCGTGAACGCTCGGAAATGGCGAATCGAGCCAAATCCGAGTTTCTTGCCACTATGAGCCATGAGTTACGGACACCGCTCAATGGTGTTCTGGGGATGATCGAACTTGTGACCGATGAAGCCCTGAGCGCGCGACAGAAAGACTATCTCCAGACAGCGCGGCAGTCCACCGAGGATTTGCTGACGGTTATTAATGACATACTGGACTATTCCCATATTGACCGCGGTACGCTGGAACTGGATAACCGCGAATTCGACCTAAAAGAACTCATCACCAACTGCACCGCAAGCTACCGTCATGTGGCGGAGCAGCAGGGTTTGGTCCTGTCCACCATATTCACGGGAGATTGGCCGGACCATCTGGTAGTACTCGGTGACGCTCCGCGCCTGCGTCAGATTCTGGCGGGCCTTATCGATAATGCCATCAAATTCACAGGCGACGGTTTCATCGAAGTTCAGGCTGGCTTTTTCGCCGTTGAAGAGAACTGTCTGGTGCTCAACTGCACTGTCAGCGACTCCGGATGCGGCATTCCGGTTGAGCGGATTCAAGACATCTTTAACTCCTTTGAGCAACTCGATACCGGTGATTCACGTCGTTACGGCGGCACCGGCATGGGGCTCTCGCTGGTCCAGAGACTGGTGGAACTGATGGGAGGCCACGTTAAAGTTCAAACGGACATTGGCAAAGGATCACAGTTCCGCTTTGAACTACCCTTTGAACTGGCGACCCAGGAAGATCACTTGGAACAGGCAGAAAAGGCTCCCATCGAAGCTGGCAGTGAGCAAGCCCGCGCTTTGGTCGTGGAGGACAACATGGTGAACCAGAGGGTCGCCACCGCTTTGCTTAAACGGCTAGGCTTTGAAACAGATACTGCTGCCAATGGTGAGGAGGCGCTGCAACTTGTCCAGACCAACCACTCAGGCTACGACGTTATCCTGATGGACTGCCAGATGCCAGTAATGGACGGCTATGAAACAACCCGCTGTATCCGGGAATGGGAAAAGAGCAACGGCCAGGGCGGAACACCTATTATCGCGCTGACAGCCGACGTTCTTCCGGGAACCGAATCCAGCTGTCGAGAAGCGGGCATGAACGATTACCTGGCCAAGCCAGTAAGAAAAGAAAACCTGAGAGTGGTACTCAGCCGCTGGATACGGGTGTAACCAGCGGCCCTTCGTAAGACGGAAAGATTACGTGACGGGCTCACGCATGGTGACGAACTCTTCGGCGGAGGTCGGGTGGATACCGATGGTGCTGTCGAACTGCTCTTTGGTCGCGCCGGCTTTCAGGGCAACCGCTATCCCCTGGGTAATTTCCCCGGCATCGGGCCCAACCATATGAGCGCCCAGCACCCGGCCTGTGTCAGCGTCCACCACCAGTTTCATCAGTGACCGCTCATCCCGCCCACTCAAGGCATGTTTCATCGGTTTGAACTCCGACCGGTAGATACGGAGCTTATGCCCGGCTTCCCTTGCCTCCGCTTCCGTCAGGCCGACCGTTCCGATATTGGGCTGACAGAATACCGCCGTAGGAATGCTTGTATAGTCCATCTCGCCCTGGCCGTCTCCGAACAGTCGGCGAGAAAGCACCATACCCTGTGCCAGCGCCACCGGCGTCAGTTGGGGTGTGCCGATAACATCTCCGAGGGCTGTAATGGAGGGCACGGCTGTCTGAAAGTGATCGTCTACAACTACGTGGCCGGAGGCACTGAGCTGAACCCCAAGTGCCTCAAGCCCCAGGCCATCTACCAATGCACGGCGCCCGGTAGCCGCCATCACAAGACCAGTGTTCATACGGGAGCCATCGGTCAGGTCGACGTTGTAGTGGGTGTCCTCGCTATCGATGGATTCGATATTGACGCCAAAGCGCAGGTCGACGCCCTTCTTGCGTATTTCCGCAGCAGTAAACTCTCGGATGTCGTCATCAAAGCCGCGAAGAAACAGATCCCCCCTATAAAGAAGTGTTGTCTTAACGCCAAGCCCGGCAAGAATACCGGCAAATTCTACCGCTATGTAACCACCGCCCCAGACCACTGCCTGCCTCGGCATTTGCGGCAGGTAAAACATCTCGTTCGAGGTAAGAACACATTCCTTGCCGGGTACATCCGGGACCACTGGCCAACTGCCGGTGGCAATGGTGATATGCTTCGCGGTATAGGACCGCTCTCCCACCACAACGGTGTGAGCATCGGTCAGCGACGCGGTGCCTTCAATCACCGTAACGCCGGCATTGGCCAGCATACGCCCATAGATCCCGTTAAGACGTTCGATTTCTGCGTTCTTGTTGGCAACCAGTCTGGTCCAGTCAAAGCTCACCTGGTCGCCGGGAACGTTCCATCCATACCCCGCAGCGTCCTCAATGTCTTCTCCGGCGTGGGAACCATAGACAAACAATTTTTTGGGTACGCAACCCACATTGACGCAGGTCCCGCCCAGGTAGCGCGATTCAACCACGGCCACTCGAGCTCCCTTGGCTGCCGACATGCGCGCCAGTCTTACACCGCCGGAGCCGGCTCCCACAACAATAAGATCAAAATCCTGTCTGTCAGACACAGTATCTCCTGTCGTTATCGACAATCAGTTCGTTCAGCCGGATACCGCCGCCTGTTCGTCGGGGCGGACCTCACGGAATAGTATGTGATCCTCAAAGCTCCCCAGGCGAATAGTGCCAAGGCTTCGGAACCCTTCTGACTCGTAGAACGGAAGGTATCGGCTGTTGCCCGTATCCAGGACAAGCCCGCTCCCCCGGGGATTTTCTGCGCAGAGCCGCTCAACCGTGGATAACAGCAATCGCCCATACCCCTTGTTTTGATAGTTCGGATTCACCCCCATCAACGGCAACTGGTGAGCCAGGGGCTGGGGTAGCATTTCCCGGATCCTCTCATGATAATCCAGGTAACGACGGGTGCAGGCAAACCCTGTGGTCAAAACCATACGAATGCGCCAACTAAGCTGCTCCGCGAGGTTCAGCCGAAGCTCCGGCTCGCCAATGAATGCAACGGCAACGAGGGTATCGTTCACCAACACACCCACCGCGTCCTGATTCAGACCAAAATAGAGGTCAATCAGTTCCCGCACCGTGGCCCGCACGCGCTGCTGATAGCCAGGCCGACGATGATCAAACAGGTACTGGAACGTCGGTTCATCCCGGTACGCATGGACTAATATGGAAATCGCCTCATTTCGGGCACTTCCGTCGAGTCGAACAATGACTGGCTCCTGGCTATTTTTGTTCTGCGTGCCGTCACTCATCACATGTTCTCCAGTGTCTGCCTCAAATCGTTAACGTCAGACGTACGGATACGATCCCTGGATCGTTCTGTCGGTCCATGGATGCTTGATCTATTTGAACACCGTGGCTAGTGTTCAGGCGTTCAAGCCAGCTGGCCACCTCAGTGAATGGTGCACCCTCGAGCCAGACCCGAATGGCGTTCTCACCGCTGGGCTCGAAGCGCTGAAGCGAAAGGCCCGATTCGCTGGCACTACGCGTCACCAGCGCCATAAGTGCTCTACCGTCTACCGGCGTATCAGAACCTGCGCCTCCCTGAGACGAACTGGCACTGGACAGACGCTCCAATGACTGACGATTAGCCTCTAGCCACGCCAACAGTTCAGTGGCACGTTCCCTCGACTCGACAGCTTCGGCGTGGAAACCCGTAGCGGGGCGCCAAATCCCAAAATAGAGAATACCGAGGAGAACGGCCACCGCAAGAACCGACAGAGCCTGCTGGTCCCTGCGAGGCAACTGGTCATACTGGGCGATGAGCTTTCCGACGGCTGGCTGCTCCTTGATCCTGTTTAACATGCCATTATCCTCCCGAAACCGTCAGGCGACCGCGGGCGCCATCGGATTCATTAACCACCGAGCCGATCTTCGCTTCCAACCCCCGACTGGTCAGGCCGTTTCTCAGGGTGCTGAGCTTGTCATAGCTGTCCGCCCGCACATCTACCACAAGTTCCCCGCGATTCCGGCTGTAGTTAACCGAATTGAAATTGACAGCGCGTGAATCGGGAATCTTCGAATACTGTTCACCCGTGTACTTCATCAACGTTATAAAACCGGCGTCTGGGCCCTCTGCCTGAAGTTGGCGCATCTGCCCTTCAACAACCCGGCGTACGTTTCCTGCATGGGTCCTGGTATCTCCCGGGAAGGCTTCACGATAAACCGCCATCGCCTGTCCGCGGATCTCGTCGGCTTGCTGCTGATGATAGAAGCCCATGCCTACTTCCACGCCAATCTGAATCATAAACCATACACAGGCCACGGCAACAAGCGGTTTCCACGCGCCCAACACACTCGATTTATCCGAGCGGATGCTATAGGCTCCCTGGCACAGGTTGATCGGTTGGCAAAGGTGATGATGGTGGGAATGTGCCAGCAGTTCCAGCGGCATCAATTCAAGCGTTTCCTCGCGGACCGTCAAGCGCCCCGATGATTTCAACTCGCTCAGGTCAGACTGCTGACGCTCAAACTCCTGCTCAGTGCCATACACCGTGACCGGCACCTCGGCAACTACCTCATCAGAAGGAGGGAGCGCGAGCGTCTGAGCGAACATCGCCAGGTTACGCGCATGTACGCTGAGCCATTCCCCTTGGTCACTTGATAGCATGGCGGAATCGCCATCTAAACATACCGACCAACCACCTTCAGTTACCGGCAGTAAGCTGGAATCCGGGTAGATCGCATCCAGCTTAAGGTGATCCCACCCACTGAACATCACCACCCATTCTGCCATTTGACCATGGTCTATAGCGGCCACCCGAAAACCTTTCTCCGTTCGGTTGCCAAGGGCCAGATGAACGTTTTCGATATCCTGGGCAACCTGTTCCTCAACCGCATAGGGCAGTGCCTGATGAACAAATCGCGTTTGTTTGGCAGGAATATCAGCTACGCAAAACAACGCTTCGTCGCCGGGGATGAGACCCACCAACAGCACGTTTTCGAGGTCATTCTGGGTCAGAGTCTGCTCGATGGTGTCTCGTGTATCCGCTGTTCCCCGGGCCTGGGCATCTCCACTGGCATCCACCAGCACCCAATTGTACAACTGGGCTTCCGGGTTGGCGTCGAGGTCCGCGAACGGTGGCCGCGGCCTGACGTAGAGGCGATAGGACATTCTGAACAGTTTCCTTTTTCGAAACCCTCTCGGGGTTATCGGTTCTTTTTATGACGATATTGCGGCTCCGGACTTCCCTATTCCTCGGAAACGCTGAACGGTTCTTTGGTAATGCGATTCTTTTGACCGATGTCACGAGAAACGGTCTGCATCTCGCCTTCCGGGCTTCGATAAACCGTGCTGACCAGGTTGGCAACCCGGTTATCGTAAGTAATACGCGACACCACTTCAAAAAAACGAGTCTGCAGGCCCAGGCCGGTTGACTTGAGGCCAAGGCCAGCGAACTCCGGTAACGCCAGGAAGTCCTGTACGTTCTCGAAGCGCTCCTCCAAACGTCTCTCAAGAATAGCGGCTGCCTGCGCCTGTGTCAGTTCCTCGTGAAGGGACCTGAGTACCGGGGCCGTCGCGGTATTCACATTGATGCCCAAGCCGGTCACAGGTAACGCCGATACGTGAGGCCTTAATCCCCGGTAGGCTTCCTCGGTCATACCATCGATCATGCGGAGTTCGGAGACATCGACAAAGGGCTGGTTGCCGGCCCGGTAAGCCGGATCCTCAGACAGGTACCGCCCGTCCTCCGCTCCATTGGCGCTGACGGTCTGGTCGTTCGGATCGATCCAGTCGATCAGCGCATCGACTTTGACCCTGGTGATGTCAAGAACCAGGAGCAAACGGGCTATACGATCACGAACAATAGGGTCGACCTGTCCGTTGGCACTCACCAGATCATTGAGGTTGATTCTGCCGCCGAGATCATCAACTTGAATTTCAACCACGCCATTATCATCGAGAGGGAGGATGGCGGCATTCTTGGCCCAGAACTCATCCAGGCTGTCCACCATAAGGTTGTTTTCCTTATCGTCCTCAAAGTCCCGTACCAGAATCTGGCAGGCGAAAGCTTCCGCCCCCAGGGCGACGCTGTGCCCCTGCTGTTGGGCAAGGTAGTGACTGGCGCGGAACACCCGCACGCTTTGCTGCTGCGTCATGCCTGTGGCCAACATGACCACCAGTGCCATGGCGAGGAGTACCATGATCAACGCCACTCCGCCCTGAGAATTAGCCGGTCTTCCGTTGAATGGACGTTTACCCACCAACTGCTCCTGTTTCGGAAGAGTTCTGGTCCTGTTGCTGGTCATCGTCCTGATCATCCGCGGCGTCGTTGACGCTGTTCACCACACCCTGGGCAACGTCATTATCAAAATCAGGAAGCGTAAAGGTCCTTACCAGCTCACCAAAGCGTTCGTGCTCTATGGTGACCTCAATACCCAACGGTAAGGGAATGTCGGGGCGCGTACCCGGCGTCGTGTTGGCCATACTCTCTTCGTCAGGCCATTCATCCCGCCAGTTTCGCTGGTCATCGAGAAAGCGGACGGTGAAGTCGGTGACATTGGAAAGCAGAAGAAGGTCCTGGCTGTTGTCTTCCTGGCCCCTGTCGACGGTTACCCAGTACCGTCGGCGCAATTCGTCCCCGGTGTATTCCCAGCCAACCCGTTGCAGACTGCTGCGTCGGGTTCCAAGCGGATTGCGCCATCCCTGGCGGGTGAGAATCAATGAAAATTCCTCCTCACGGCTGGTCAGTGCGGGACGAAAATCGCCGTATATGTCGCGGGCGGACCGGTTCACCACCTGGGTAATATCCCGGTCCAGCAAGAGCATGGTGCGTTGAATGTCATCAAACTGTTCCGCGACTTCGTTGACCCGATCCCTGGACGAGACCACATTGCCCAGCACCTGCCATACCCCGAGGCCGATAACAGCGGTGATGGTCACCGCGATCAGCACTTCCATCAGGGTAAAGCCCGCTTGAGCGGAAGGATGCGACCGGTGTTGAGAAACGATCATGGGGGCCGACATCAGTTCTCACCAATAAATGCAGACAACGTGTGAATCGGGGCGGGCTCGGTTCTGTTGCCACGGTATTGCGCTACCGTTACCTCAACCCTAAGAATGGACGGGTCCTCTGTGGCAAGGACAGCGGTCGTTACCTGCCATCGATAGGACCCATATTCGATGTCGTCCGAGTTCTCTGAAATAGAGGGAAGGTTTTCCTGAAGCCGGATTTCGTTGATGCGATTGTCCGCCACCCAGCCAGCCAGGGTTTTGTCGCGAATTCGCTCATAACTGGAAATATACTGACTGCCAACCTCAGCGGCCGCGGTCGCAATCAGGCCAAACACCAGCAGAGCCACCAGGACCTCAATCAGTGTAAAACCGCGCTGGCCCTTCATTCTTCCTCGGCCTCCTCGCTCCCGGGATGGCGCCATTCCAGGGGAGAAACACCATCAGACGCAATGGTGTGCATCCTGGAATCGTCACGGCCAACGAGGAACTCCAGCTCAAAGAGCGTGGTTTCACCGCTGGAGAAAAACACCACATCCGGCCTCAGTTCGTCTTCCTCAGACGCCAGGCGGGGGGTATCGCTTTCTATGTATTCGGTCACTGTGATCCATTCCGGAAAGCTCCGTGTCCGGAACATTCGCTCGGCGGGTTGCTTCCATTCGCCACTCAACTCTTCCCAGGCGACAAAACGATAGCTCTCATCCTCGAGGATCAGGCCCAACTCAGTATTGTTCAGTATTGACTGCTCTGAGGCAGTCTGCATCAGCAGGTAGAGCTCGCGTACTTCATTTTCCATCTCGCGATCACGCGAGCTGCCACCCATCGACATGACGGCAAGCGCCGCGAGCAGTCCAACCACCACCAGGACAACGAGTATTTCGATCAGTGTAAAGCCCGACTGTCGCGTCCTGGAGAGCACGATCAGTCCCTGACCTTCCATACACTGATGTCGGCGTTGTCATCGTCACCGCCTTCCCGGCCGTCCGCACCATAGGAATACAGGTCATAGGGGCCTTCCCTGCCTGGATTAACATATTGGTATGGCGCGCCCCAGGGGTCTTCAGGAACGCTGTTCAGATACCCTTCTGGATTCCAGTTTCTTGGCTCGGGGCTGCCGCTGGGTTTGGACACCAGTGCCTCAAGGCCCTGCTGGGTTGACGGGTAATGACTGTTATCGAGACGGTAGAGATCCAGCGCGTTTGCGATGTTGCTCATCTGTGTTTCGGCAACCGTCACTCGGGCCTGGTCACTTCGCCCCATGATATTGGGCGCCACAATGGCTACCAGCAAGCCCAGAATAACCATGACCACCATGATTTCGATCAGGGTGAAACCCCGTTGTGCCACTTGATGTTTCATTGTTTCACTCTTCATCTGTTCCTATCTCTGGGTTTGGAAATGGGGTTGGCCCGCCGGTCCTGGCCTAGCCAACCAGGTTGCTCATATTCAGGATCGGAAGCATGATTGCCAGCACGATAATCAACACAACCACCCCCATCAACAGCAGCATCATCGGCTCGAAAAGACCCACGATGGCCGCGATCTTGGACTGCAGGGTGTTCTCCTGCATTGTGGCGGTCCGCTCCAGCATACCGTCCAGTTCGCCGCTGGCCTCGCCGCTGGCTATCATATGCAGCATCATCGGCGGGAAGTAGCCCGTCTGGTCCAGCGAACGATGCAGGGAACCGCCTTCACTGACCTTTCTGGCTGCATCCCGCAGTTCCTGACGCAGATGGTCATTCGAGAGCACCTCACCGGCAATGCGCATGGCTTCCACCAACGGCACGCCACTGGTGGTCAGAATGCTCAGTGTACTGGCATAGCGTGCAGTGTTGACACCGCGAACCATGCCTGAAAACAGCGGCATGTTGAGCAGGCTTTTATGAAAGCGGAGCCGGAACGAGGGTTTCTTCAATGACCACCGAAAAACAACCAGTGCGATAATGATCAGTATCAGCAGATAAATACCGTAGTTGCCCAGAAAATCAGAGACTGCCAGCATGGCGGCCGTCAGCGCCGGAAGCTCCTGCCCCTGCTTCACAAACACCTCGATGATGTCCGGCACAACATAGGTCAACAGGAACACCACAATGGCAATGGCCACAACGCTGAGAATGATCGGGTAAATGGCCGCCAACTGGATTTTCTGACGGGCCTCCTGCCGGGCCTCGGTATAGTCCGCCAATCGGTTGAGCACCAAATCCAGATGGCCGGCGTGCTCACCCGCCGCGACGGTGGAGCGATAGAGCCGTGGAAATGCCCGTGGGAACTCACCCAGGCTGTCTGCCAGGCTGTAACCCTCCATCACTTTCGCGCGTATGGCAATCAGCATACTGCGAATGCGCGGTTTGGAGGACTGCTGGGCGGCTGCCGAAAGCGCCTGCTCGATCGGAATGCCGGACTGGATAAGCGTCGCCAGTTGCCGGGTCACCAGGGCCAGATCCGCTGTGGCCAGGCTGCCCCGACTACTGAGAGGGTTGCTCCGGGCCTGCTTTTCCGAGGCGGGCTCCACCGCCAGCGGTGTCAGGCCCCGTTCCCGTAGCTGTTGGCGGACCGCTCTTGGTGCATCGGCCTCAACAACGCCCTGTTTCTGTTTTCCGCGACTGTCGAGCGCCTTGTAATCAAATGCTGGCATCGAGTTATCTGCTCCGGTGGGTCACGCGAAGGACCTCTTCGACCGTGGTCACCCCATCCAGGATTTTCTGGACGCCATCGGCATGGATGCTAGGGCCATGGAGCCTGGCCTCGTGTTCGAGATCCAACTCCCCTGCCCGTTTATGGATCAGCGAACTGATTTCCTCGTTGACCTCGACCACTTCGTATATGCCTATACGGCCCCGATACCCCAAATGGTTGCAATGTTCGCAGCCCTTGGCGCGATGAATCGTCGGCGGATTGGCCGGGTCCTGCTGCAGGAATTCGCAATGCTCTTCGCTCGGCGTGTAGGGTTCACAACAGTCCTTACAGAGTACCCGAACCAATCGCTGGGCCACGATGCCCACCAGACTGGAAGAGATCAGGAACGGCTCAATCCCCATGTCCATCAGACGGGTAATCGCACCCACGGCGGTGTTGGTGTGGAGAGTCGACAACACCAGGTGACCGGTCAAACTGGCCTGAACGGCAATTTCTGCCGTTTCCAGGTCACGAATCTCACCAATCATGACCACATCCGGGTCCTGACGCAGAATGGCTCGGAGCCCCCGCGCGAAGGTCATGTCCACCTTGGTGTTGACCTGGGTCTGGCCGATACCGGGCAGGTTGTACTCGATCGGGTCCTCAACGGTCAGTATGTTCCGACTGCGATCATTGATTTCCTGCAGCGACGCATACAACGTTGTCGATTTACCAGAACCGGTGGGACCGGTTACCAACAGGATGCCATAGGGCCGATAGATCAGCCGGCGCAGTATT
>PBRG01000179.1 GCA_002726615.1 Marinobacter sp. | reverse complement strand
GATCTGATCATCGATGGTGGTTTTTGCGGCCTGGAGGCGACCACCGTGGTGAACATGACAGGGGATGCGCCTGAGGTAACTCGCGTCGGTAAAGGAGATCCCGAGCCCTTCCGGATTTAACGGAATCAGGCTCGGGTGTTCAGGCTCAGGGCGAAATTTTTGCGGTCTGCGTAGTTGGTGGCCTGATCGGTATTTATGGTTCTGCGCAGGCTGTCGTATCGGTGCGCCAGGTCCTGCAGGCCGTTAAATTGCTGGTTATCGCTGACCAGGGTGTCCAGCAGTGAATTGTTCACGCCGTAGGCCTTGTTCAGCTTCAGCGCGTTGTCCACAAAGTGCAGGGTGGGCTCGCTGGCGCTGAGCCGGCTAAACGCCTCCCCGAATGGCTTGCTGTTGTTCAGGTCCTGCTCGATACGGTTGCGGGATTCCTCCGGTATACCACCGCCAACGCTGATCTTGCCGTCGTCGTTCTTTGAGACTTCCACGCTGGTTGCAGGGCTCAGTTTGTACTCGGCAAGTTTGTGCCGCAGTGTTTCCCGCATATAGGCAAGGTCCTGCCCGACGGTTTGTTTGTATTCCGCCATCTGCAAGCGAGTGGATTTGGGGCGGCCGGTTTCGAAGCTCGCCCGCTCCGACAGGGTAAACCGGTCATCGGTTGCAGAGACCGGCACCTCTGGTGCTGTGGGCTTTGGCGACGCATTGCCCGATGCTGCCGGCTGTTTCTTCTCCATGGCCTGCTGGAACTGGGTGCTGGCTTTGATCAGCGATGTGAGTAGCGACATGGCGTTGGTCCCCTCCCATGGCCAATGGGGAAATGTTGACGGTTTTGGTGTCTAGGGGAGGGGTAAGCACAAAATGGGCCATCAAATGTCTCGGATTACTACCTTGTGACCAATATTGGGCTGGGTATTTCCACCACCGCAGGCAATGAAGAAAAATATCAGGCAAAAAAGCGGTCTCTTCAGGAGTGCAGGATAGAAACGTTTGCGTCAGGGACAGGTCTTGAAAGTATCAAGAATTTGTCAAACTCACCTGTAGCGGCAGTTGTAACTGCCAGTCCATCCCATTGGCGGCGTTATGCTCAGAGATCAGCGCACCGCCGAACTGGGTGACCACCATTTCCACGATGGCGAGACCTAGGCCGTGGCTTTCCGGGCCGGCACGCCCGGCCGCGGAATTGCTGTCTGGGCCTTGGTCCCGAACCATCACGCGCATTTGGCGTTGGCCGCTGTCGTCCGTGTTTGCTTGCAGTTGCAGCTTGCAGGGCCCGCTGGAGTATTTCAGGGCATTCTCCAGCAGATTGCGCAAAGCCACCACCGCCAGCGCCTTGGGTACCGCCAGTTGGGCCTCGGGGTAGGGGGCTGGTAGCTGAATCCGCTCTCGCTGGGGTAGATCTTCCAGTGCGCCGTCGATCATCTCGCTAACCGGGCAACCGTTACCTCCGGTAAAGCCTTGGCGCTCCATGCGCGAGAGCATCAATAGCTGTTCAGTTACCGACTGCAGGCGGGCCACGCCTTTTTCGGCATTGGTCAACGCCAATAGCTGGCGTTCGCCGGACACCCGTTGCGCCACCTGCAGGTGCGTTTTGATGCCTGTCAGCGGCGTGCGGAATTCATGGGCAGCGCTGTTGGCAAAGCGTTGCTCCCAGGCCATGGTGCTGGCCACCCGGGAGAACAGGCCGTTGAGTGTTTCTACCACAGGAGTGAGTTCGGCCGGCGCCCGTCGAAGCTGCACCGGGTCGAGGTTTTCCGGAGTGCGCCTGCGTAGTTGGTCCTGTAGCCCTTGTAAGGGGCGTAGGCCGCCACGTACGCCCCACCAGAGCACCGCCAGCCCGCCCAGCAGGGCGAGGGTGAATGGGACCACCATCACCAAAATAATGCTGTTGGCCAAGGCAACTCGCTCTGACATCCGGTCGGCGGTAGTGATGAGCGTGCCATTCTGCTCCAGAGTGTACAGTCGCCACTGCTGGTCGCCGATTTCCCGGGTGCTGAAGCCCGGTCGCGTTGCCTCGGAAAACTGGGAGTGGGAACCACTGGTTTGCAGTAACACTTCGCCTGATGCAGAGCGAATCTGGCAGGCGACGCCTTCGGCGTCCGGGTGAACCAGCAGCGGGTTGCTTTGTCGGGAAATCAGCATTTCTGGCTGGCGGGCGATCAGCCCCGCCACCATAGTGGCGGAGGAGGCCAGGCGCTGGTCCAGAGTATGGGACACCTGCTGATCCAGATGCAGATACATCATTGCGGCCACGGACAGCCAGAGCGCCAGAAAGGCGCTGCCCAAAGACCAGATCAGTCGGCTTTGCAAGCTCATGAGTTGGCTCCGGCAGATTCCGGCGGTGGCCCCAGTCGATAGCCGAGCCCGCGCTCAGTGACCACTACGTCCCGGTAGAGTTTGCGGCGCAGGTGATAAATGTGCACGTTCAGGGCATTGCTTTCAACGCTGGTGTCCATGCCGTACAGGCCATCCTTGAGCTGGTCTTCACTCAGTACGGCACCACGGGCGTTGATCAGCTTTTCCAACAGCGCCAGCTCCCGGCGCGACAGAGTCACCGGGTTACCGTGCAGGAACACCTGGCCGGAATCCGGCTGCACTTTCAATTCCCCGTGGCACACTTCTGACACCGCCCGGCCGGCGGCCCTGCGTACCAGGGCATTGAGCCGGGCGACGAGTTCGTCCAGTTCGAAGGGTTTAAGAACATAATCGTCGGCACCGGCTTCCAGGCCGCGGACCCGATCCGGCACTGCATCCCGGGCGGTCAGAATCAGTACCGGCGTGGCCACACCCTGTTGACGCCAGCGGTCAAGCAGGCCCATGCCATCGCCATCAGGCAGGCCCAGGTCCAGAATCACCACGTCACAGCCGAACTGTGAAATGGCCGCGCGGGCCTCGCGGGTAGTGCGTACCCGATCGACGGTACAGTGATGCAGCGTCAATCCGGCTTCCAGGCCTGAGGCCACCAGATCGTCGTCTTCTACCAGTAATACGTGCACGTGAACGGGTTTCCTCTGGACAGTGATTTCGCTTAGGGCGCCGTTAATGCTGTCTTAATCCACCCGCCACAGACTGCGCGAACTGAATCCGTGGATGTTTACCAGAACCAACAGGAGCAGCGTGTGCGAGCATTACGACTCTGGGTACCGATCTTATCCACTCTGATCGCATTAGCAACCAGCTGGCCGGTGGCCAGCCAGTCTTTGGTCGGCGGCAGCAATGATTTTGTGCCGGTGCAGGAGGCGTTCCAGTACCAGGTGGAAGACAACGGTGATGGCACCCTGACTCTGAGCTGGGACATAGCACCGGACTACTATCTCTACAAAAAGCGTATGACCATCGAAGGGGCGGATGGTGCCCTGGGTGAAATTCAGTACCCGTCTGGCACTATGATTCATGATGAATTCTTTGGTGAATCCGAGGTGTTCTATAACAGCGTAGACTTGCTGGTTAATACCGGTGAGGCCGGCGCCCTTAAATTGACCTGGCAGGGGTGTGCCGAAGCTGGGTTGTGTTACCCACCGCAGTCGGCCACGGTTGATTTCAACGGTAATCCGGTATCGATGGCCGACAGCGAAACCGCATCGGCAGCACCGGGTAGCGGAAACACCAGTGCCAACTCCAGTGCCGCCCCGGCGGCAAACAGCGGTAGTGAGCTGGCGGAAGATGAGTCTTTGACCCGGCAACTGGCCTCCAGCGGCCTGTTCTGGAACCTGATGGTGTTTTTCGGCCTGGGGCTGCTGCTGGTGTTCACGCCCTGTGTGTTGCCGATGATTCCGATCCTGTCCACCGTCATCGTCGGCAATGAGGCCGGCCGAGGGCGGGCTTTTACACTGTCCGGCGTGTACGTGGTTACCATGGCCATCACCTACTCTTTGCTTGGCGTGGCGGCCGCCCTGGCTGGCGCCAACCTGCAGGCCATGTTGCAGGCGCCGGTGTTCATTATTTCCATTGCCGTGGTCTTCGTTGTGCTGGCGCTGTCGATGTTTGGTCTGTACGAGTTGCAGTTGCCCGGTTTTATTCGCGACCGCCTGGGACGGCTCAGCAATAATCAGCAGGGTGGCAGCTTGGCCAGTGCCGCCGGCATGGGTGTGGTGGCGGCCCTGCTGGCCAGCCCGTGCATGACCGCCCCGCTGGCCGGCGCACTGATCTACATCGCCGACACCGGTGATGCCACCCTCGGTGGCTTGGCGTTGCTGGCGCTGGGACTGGGCATGGGCACGCCGCTGATCGCACTGGCTACCTTTGGGGCCGGCCTGCTGCCCAAGCCCGGGGCCTGGATGGACGTTGTCAAAGCGGTGTTCGGCTTCATTCTGCTGGGTGCCACCGTGTACTTCCTGGAGCGCATTCTGGACAACGCCGTGGTGCTGGGCCTGTGGGGGGCGCTCACCATCGCGCTGGGGCTGTCGCTCTGGCACATTGCCCGGGCGGTTTCCCGCAGTATGCCACTGCGCACACTGACCAGCAGTGCCGGGGCGGTGGTCACGCTCTGGGGCGCACTGATGATGATTGGTGCCGCCGCCGGTGGCAGCCAGATCTGGCAACCCCTGAACGGCCTGGCGATGGCGGGCACAGCCAATGCTATGTCTACACCGCAGCACGCCCAGTTCGACGATTTCAAATCCGTGGCCGACCTGGACCAGGCCGTCGCGAGGGCCGGCAGCCAGGGCCAGTGGACCCTGGTGGATTTCTATGCGGACTGGTGTGTGTCCTGCAAGGTCATTGAGGAAGAGGTGTTCGGCGATGAAACCGTGATTGCCGAACTGTCGGATATGCAGTTGTTGCGGGCCGATGTCACCGCCAACGATGCGCAGGACCGGGAACTGATGCAGCATTTGCGGGTCATTGGCCCACCAACCATTCTGATCATCGGACCGGACGGCACCGAGTATCGCTCTCAGCGTACCACCGGTGAGGTGTCCGCCGAAGTGTTCTTGAACCGCCTGGACCAGGCCCGCCAATCCTGAAGGAGGCTGCATGTTGAGCGTTAATATCGGACCTCTGGCATTGTCACTGGGGCAAGCGCTGTTATTGGGCGCTTTCGTGATTGCCTTGATTGTTGGGGCGATTATGGGGCGCAAGGAGCGTATTCCCATTGCCAGCCACCTGACGGACATCTTCCTGGCGGCAATGGTTGCGGCGAGAATCGGGTTTGTTATCCGGTATTTCGAGCATTACCGGGAAGATCTGCTGGGTATCATCGATATTCGCGACGGTGGCTTCGAAGTGCTGGCTGGTATCGTCGGGGCCCTTGCCATGCTGGCCTGGAAACTCTGGCGTTATCCGCCAGTCCGGTGTGCCCTGGGTAGTGCCGCGGCAGCCGGCATGCTTACATGGGGCGCGGTGTCATTGCTGGTGAACCTGATGGAAACCCAGGCCCGGGCGGTGCCGGACGTGGCGCTGGCGCACCTGGATAACCGGCCGACCAGTCTGGCCGACGTCGCCGATGGCAAGCCCATGGTGGTTAACCTATGGGCCAGTTGGTGCCCGCCCTGCATCCGAGAAATGCCGGTGCTTCAGAAAGCACAGGAAGACAACCCGGACATCACCTTTGTCTTTGTTAATCAAGGCGAGCAGCGGGAAGCCATCCAGCAGTTTCTCAATCAGCACGAGTTGTCGCTGGATAATGTGCTGACAGACACCTCGGCCACGATGGGGCGGACCACCGGCAGCCAGGCGTTACCCACCACCCTGTTTTATGACGCCCAGGGCCGGCAACTGGACGCCCATCTGGGCGAACTGTCGGGCGCCTCACTGGCCCACAACCTTGAACGCTTTGACTGATAGTGACTGGAGACTTTTATGAAGCGGATGAATGCCATAGTCAAACCCGCGCTGATCAGCGCATCCCTGCTGGGCTTGAGCCTGCCAGTACTTGCCGAGGACTATCCGGCGGCAGTGCAGCAATTGATCGATCGTGGCGTGTCGATCGATGGCAGTTTTGACGCCCCCGGTGGGATGACCGGTTACGTGGGCAACATGCAGGGTCGTTCGGTGGCCTTCTACCTGACTTCCGACAAGGAGCACGTGGTGGTGGGGCCGATGCTGACCGCAGAGGGAGAGAACCTGACCGAACCGAAAATTCAGGAACTGGTGCAAGGGCCCCAGAACGAAAAGGCCTGGGCTCAGTTGGAAGATGCTGATTGGGTAATGGATGGTGATCCGGACGCACCGGTGATCGTCTACACTTTTACTGACCCCAACTGCCCGTTCTGCCACCGTTTCCGTCAGGCGGCGGAGCCCTGGGTAGAGGCGGGCCGAGTGCAGTTGCGCCACATCATGGTGGGTATCCTGCGTGAGGACAGCCTACCCAAGGCCGCTACCATTGTCGGGGCCAAAAAGCCAAGCGAGGCGCTCACCGAGAACCAGGACAGTTATAGCAATGGCGGCATAGAGGTAAACCGCCAGCTGGTCAGCGCCAACGCCGATCGGGTACGGGCCAATAACCAGTTGATGAGAAGCCTGGGCCTGAGCGCAACCCCAAGCACCTACTTCCGTGACGGCAATGGGAACGTGCAAATGAAGCAAGGTGCGCCGCGGCCGAGCGAACTGCCGGAAATGATGGGCAGTGAGCGGCCCTGAATCGAAGCCGACGGGCCGGACTTAGGGGCCCGTCCAACGTTTCGAGCACCAGGCTTTGATGGACTCAAGTTGCTTAAGGGTTTTGGAATTTGTATTGAAAGGAGCACGATATAATGCGGTTCTTGGCCTGCTCTCTGGGCTTTCTGCGGATCTTGGGGAGGAGTGGTTGGTGCCCCCGGCAGGGCTCAAAAAATCACAACTATTTGTTTTTCTATTAAAATAATTATTGTTTGATTTATGTATGCCCCCATTTATACACCACAAATGTTTTCTTTACGCGGGAACGGTTCCAAAGAGGTGTGGCAGTAAGTACACATATGCAAGGAGCAACTAAATTGTTAGGAGGTTCACTGGTGGCATTCTAAGTCGTCTATGAAGTACAAAAGACTGGCATCCTGCCAGCCTTTTGCGAACGAACTCTATTACAGCATTTTTTTCAGCTGTGCATAATCCCCGCCGGTGCGAAGCACTAAAGTAATTTCGTTGTCATTCCGGTTCCTGAAGAACCAGCCATGGTTGCCGGTAAAGGCCGCTTCCAGCTCGCCCTCGTCTTCCGGCACGCCCCGGCCTTTCTCGTAAGAAATTGACTGGCCGCCTCCATCACCATGGGTATCGAAGTTGATAGGGCCACCCTCAGACACCCAGGAGAACCGGGCTGTAGCACCTTCCTCCATGGTGAGTTTGAACTCTGTGCCTTCTCCCGGTGTGAGAACCACGCGCACTTCATCTTGCCACTGCGACTCTGCAGGTATCGGCTCTGATGCAGGCTCTTTCTCGACAGGCACGAACTCAGGCTTGGGAGCCGATGCTGTTTCCTGAACAGGTTTGGCAGCTTCTGCTGCTTTTTGTTCCGCTGGAGGCTGCACGGAAACCATCTGGGCAGCTTCGTCCGCAGCCGCTTCCTCAGCGAGCTGTTCTTTGATTTCACCCATTTCAGTCAGGCCCAGGAGGCGACCTGCGCCGGTTGGGTCCAGGGCGTACTCGGCGGGCATGACCACGGTAACCAACAGAACCAGCGCCACAGTGGCAGCAATGATTGTTGATCGAATCAACTTGGCGGTGCTGGGTAGTTCTTCACGATTGGGTATATCGGTGTTGTACATAACGAATCTCCTGAATTAAGCGACAAAGTAACCGGTGAGTTGATAGCCGAAGAGCAGGAAGCCTGCGCTCATCATGGTCACGTTGGCGGTGTAGGCGTGGCGGAAAAAGCTGTCGGTTTTGCGCCAGAAGCTGATTGCGATCAGGATCATGGCCAAGGCGATGAGCTGTCCTATTTCCACGCCCACATTGAAGGCGAGGAGGTTCGGAATCAGGCCGTCCGGCGAGATGTCATATTCGATGATCTTCGTGGAGAGGCCGAAACCGTGGAAGAACCCGAAAATCAGCGTGGCGGCCTTGGTATTGGGCTGGACGCCAAACCAGCGCTGGTAGGCACCAATGTTGTCCAGTGCCTTGTACACGATGGACAGACCGATAATCGCATCAATGATGTAGCTATTGATGCCCACGTTAAAGTACACCCCAAGCAGCATGGTCGTAGAATGCCCAAGGGCAAACAGACTCACGTAGATCGCGATGTGCTTCATCTGGTAGAGGAAGAAAATGACACCCAGCAAGAACAGCAGGTGGTCATAGCCGGTGACCATGTGCTTGGCCCCCAGATAGATGAACGAAATAAGGTTTATTCCGGTAATTTCCTGGATGTAACCCTTGTCACCCTGAGCGACTGCGTGGGCGAGCACATCGGTACTCATACCCAGCAAGCCCAGTGTCAGAAATATCCAGAACAGACGACTGCCGGTGTCCGTTGAGGACACACCACGGCAACCGCCAAGCAAGCTTGACAACATAAAGACTCCAATCGAATTTGTTTTCTCGGGCCGCTTAAGCGGCAAGGGTCAAACGGGAAGGGAGGCTTTTGGAGGGCGTTCAAGCCGATAGCGCAAACTGCGAGGAGAGCCTCCGGCAAAGGGCACGGGCTGCCGCAGGACGGTCAGGTCTTGGAAAACAAACGGAACCCTGAGCTGGTCCACCGTCTCGTGGGTATGATTGCCCGCATCATGATGAAGTGACGCCACCTCTGGCTCTTCGTCAAAATCGTGGGTGTGTCCATGTCCACCAAGACTGCCTGGGTGGCTGTCAGGCTGTGATTCCCAATCGCCTGCCACCTCAGCCACACCGTGAGAGAACGACTCGCCAATCACCGACAGTGACAGGCCCGCCAATGCGAACAGTATGACGAGCGTCGGAAGCAGTTTTCTCTGGTGGATG
>PBRG01000178.1 GCA_002726615.1 Marinobacter sp. | reverse complement strand
CTCGCCAAAAAGGCCGGTCAAACACGGCAATATATTTTGCGTGAGGGGCCATCCACGTATCTGTCGCCTTCCATTGCCTGGCAAGTTCATCCGGTAAGGCAGGCGAGAACGTTAGCTGAGACTCAACCAATCGGGGTGGCATTGCCAGCAACACATGGTCAGCGCTGTAGCTCACGGTTTGGCTTTGAGCATCTTCGCTCAGTAGCTCGATAGAGGGCTCTAAAATACGCAGGCTGCGAACCGTTTGGCCCGTCACAATCCGCGCCGGATCAAGCCGCTGATACAAAGCATCAATGAGCGAATACATGCCCCCGGCGATTCGCATTGAAGGTGGAGAATTGACGTACCCACGCGTTCGCTCAGGGAGCTGATTCGATGAACGTTCCATAAGCATATCGCCCGTTTCAAATTGCTGAAAGGTCTCTAACCCGAGCTCATCCACCAGCCGCGCCATATCGGTCTGGAATGCGGGCCAGAACCAGGCGGGCCCCAGATCGAAGCCCTCACCCGACACATCAACTTTACCCTCAGCGTGGATCGTAGACGCAATACGCCCACCAAGAACGTCCCTTGCCTCAAGAACGACATAGTCTTTGATACCCTTTTTCTCAAGGACATAAGCGGCATATAAACCCGCAAGGCCGGCGCCAACAATGGCGACGCTCACTTTTTGCATGAATAGACTTCCTATGATGATCCTAATGCTTTGGTGAGTAGCCTGATACGCGGCATCACTGCAAATGGTCTATTGGTATCAACACTTCATTTCGCCTCAAAAACCAGGGCATGAATGGTGCGTTATACCTCGCCCAGACTGGCTTGCCCTGGATAATGAATCCCTTCTTGTCGATCCATTCCTCCAACCTCGCCTTGTTCTTTTCATAGCCTGATTTGCTCCAGAACCCGGAGTACTCGAGGGCTGCCATCGTCTGCTCTGGCACCTGGCGTATGGTGATCCTCTCGTCCCTGGGTTTGGGAGTGGTCTGCATCGTAAATGATCCCGGCATCATAAAACTGACCACCCATTTCCCGTCGACCTGGGTCTGGCCTACCGGTGCCGTCATGTCGATTTCCTGACCCTCTGCCACCTGGCCAACGGGCGCAGTCATGGCGATTTCCTGCTCGGATTGGTTATTGCCGGAAATGTATTTAAACAAGCGGCCAAACGCTTCACTGCCCGCGTCTTCAAATTCCGTATCGACGACTGTCTCTGCAACAATATGCGGCTCGTAAAGACGTACTTCCGAGTTCTCCTCCTTCAGGAGGACTGTGTATTCCGCTTCTTCTGTCGCCATGGTGGTTGCCGATAGGAACACTGAGCAAAGGGAGATAACGAACGCTGCCTGCCGTTTAAGCATGATCTTTCCTTTAATGCTTGCCTTCCATCCCGAGGTCTACCCTCACGAGGGCTTCGTCACTCAAATTCAGGATATCGATGATCGAGCGGCCACAATGATCAGGGGCCTCTCGTAGCGTAAACAAGACAATTTTATTGGTGTTTGAATCCACAAAAATCTCGCTTTGTGATCTGCAAATTGAATTGCAAGATTGATCTGGCCTTAATGCCCATGGATTCAGCCAAGGTGCTTAACAGGAAATATCTCCAGTCATGGCGCTTTAGTCTGACGAACTAAGCCTGAATGTCACGCTCATTGGCCTACTCCCCTCATGGCTCTGATACTCAACCGGGCCGAAATAAGTGAAAGGAGCAGCTTTACCATTACGCAGCTTATTTTCTCGGACAAATAAGTGCACGGAGAGACCGAGCTTTTTGTGGTTGATCAATTCCCGTCCCCGCTTGCTCTCAGGCGTAGCCGAGTTTTGGCTCTGCCAGTGGAATGTGTGTTCATCAATCCAATGATCAACATAGCGGTGCTGAACGCCTTTGCCCTGTTTGTTTAAAGTCACAAGCAAAACGTGCGCATTGGCATCTTTCAGAAAAACGTGACCGCTTTGCCAATTTCCAGGATTAAACGTCGCTCCGAATAATTCCGGAATTTCCTCTCTCGGGATTTCCTGTCCGAGAGCCATTTCCAATGGATCTATAATCTCGCAAAAGCGTGCGAACGTTCGAAACTGCTCAATCAGTTCGGGAGTGACAATAATGTCTTCATACTCTGGGTTAGCAGCTTCGAGCCGATATTCCCCGACAGGAGACTTACGAACTGTACGAAGAAGGTATTGTGTGTCACCTGCCTCATCCAGCCGCTCAATTGCGAGAGTTTTACCTGTGATCGCTCCAGCTTGATTGGGATTGATCTGCTCAAGCAACAAATAATCACCGTCTTGAATCGGCTGCTTTCCGCCATTCATGGAGTTACCCGATGCTCGGGCGATAAAATGACGATTCGGCTCTATTCGCCCGTGCCCCAACCCGATGGACCTGTACTCCGGTTCTTCGGCGTTACTGCTCCTGAAATGGCCACAAGCGATCTTCAAGGATGGGAAGTAAGGCAGTTCCGTTCCAGAAGGAGTGATCGGGACAAAATTTTCACCAAATTGCTGCTCTTGTTTGGATGACTGTCGCGCTTCATAGGAAGCCAGCCGATAATCAATTAACTCCTGCACCATCTCCTCGAAAGGCGGTATCTGTTCACCTTCCAGAACAATGACAGGCTTAAACTGTTCGTTCTCGATCTCGAAAATAGCTGGAGACTTATTGGTCCAATGATCGACCGGGTTCTTCTTCCAGTAGTGCTGCCATTGCGCCGAAGAACCATCCACCTCCTTTACCGAAGTTGCGATTTCTTGATACAGCCTGGGACGGCGTTTCAATGTTTCCCAGGATGTCTGGGCCAGTTTGGAAAGCTTTGGTGGACTACGCCATCCACCTAACTGCTGGAAGGCGTCTAGCAAAATCATTTTGAATGATTTGCTCATAGCTGTTGTTTCAACTTCCAGCAAAAAGCTTTCGTAGCGGGACAAGAGTTCTGACTGAATCTCGGTGAGATCGTTCATGTCCCGAACCAATCCAAACCAGCCTCCGTGCATTTTGCGAGTTTTAGCGATACTCGCACCGAAGTGGTAGTACTCGGTAAGTGTTGGGCGACGGCCCAAGGTATCTTTTAATACTTGATAATCTTTTTCAGCGCCCTGATGATCAAGGCCTTTAAGGAAGTCGATCACCTCCAGGTCATAATTGATAAAGCATCCGTCTGGCAGGTCCAACTGATTCTTCTCAGCCTTCCTAGCAAACTCTGCTAACTGTCTGTGATTCATCGCCTGACCAATGAGCGCCTGAGGTTTATGCAGGAAACTCTGATGGTTACCAACGAAATCCAGAATCACAAGCTTGTCTTTGCCAGTGGCCGCGCTTTTCCGTAGGCCTCGACCGATCTGCTGGAGGAAAAGGATCTTGGATTCCGTTGGGCGCAAGAGCAGCACCGTATCAATAGCGGGCAGATCGACACCCTCGTTGAACAGGTCAACGGAAAAAATCACATCAAGCTGACCGTTCTCCAACTTCTCCAAGGCCTCGCCACGGGACATCTCTGATCCACCGTGGACGGCTGCAGACCTTACGCCCTTTTTAGAGAATTGATCTGCCATGAAATCGGCATGAACCCGCGAAACACAAAACGCCAAAGTCCGGCTTTGCTTCTGCTCGCCCCATACCCTATGCACGTGTTTGGCACGTCCGTATGTAGCCAGTTTATTCGCAAGCAGATTTGGATCGAACTTTCCATTACGCCAGGGAATCTCCGTGTAATCGACAGTCTCGTCGTAGATGCCGTAGTAGTGAAACGGCACCAGGAATTGTCCATTAACACCCTCGAACAACGGATACTCGAATACCAAGTTGTCATCACATAACGACAAGATATCGGAACGGTCCGTGCGATCTGGCGTCGCCGTTAATCCCAGCAGGAACTGGGGCGCGAAATAACTCAGAAGCCGATGATAGACAGGAGCGGCGGCATGGTGGAATTCATCGACTACGATGTAATCGAAATGGCGTGGGTCGAATCGTTCCAAATGGGTTTCTTTGCCGAGCGTCTGTACCGAAGCACAAAGGATATCCACTGTCCGATCGCGCTGCTTACCCATGTAAAAGCCAACGCGGCTATTCGGCTTGATCCGCAAATAGGTTTCAGCCGCCTGATAAAGAATTTCTTCGCGGTGGGCAACAAAAAGAATTCGACGGGCACCCATTTGAACGGCGTCAAACGCAGATAGCCAGGTTTTACCTAAGCCCGTTGCTAACACGACCAAACCTCTGCGGTAACCTTCTACGCGGGTCAGTGCCAGCGCCTCTAGCGCTTCTTGTTGCACGTCATTAGGTGTCGGAACTTCCTGTTTCTCATCACTGCCCGGTTCCAGTGACTGTTCTGGTGGCTTTCTCCGTCTCTCGTACTCATCGATCCAGTTGTCAGTGAGTGGCACAACATTTGGGTGCTGAAACAGTTCATCGAACCTACTGGCAGCCTCGAGGTACCCAGAGTCGGGCGGGAAATCTACCTGATAATTCCATTCCAATCCGTCCTGAAGCGCTTGTCGGCTGATATTGCTAGAACCTATAAACGCCCTGCCCCACATTTGCTGATTCTCAACATGGCCAGCGAAGAGGTAAGCTTTCAAATGAAAACTGCTCCCCTGGCTCTGGTAAACACGCACCTGAGCTCCATGGTCATGCAACAGAACAAGCTTTCTGAGCGCCTCAGAATCAGTGATATCCAGATAATCGCTTGTGAGAATGCGGATACGGGCCGGATCAGATTCTCGCTGGAGCGCGCCCACCAAATCAGGGAACAATAGATTCAAGCCAGTAGTTTTCACAAACGCTACGGCCATATCTATTCGATCAGCAGATTTGATTGCCTGGCACAATTTCGGCAGAAAATGATGATCTTTACTGCCCGTCGTTAACTTATTCGGTGAATCCGGCGCCTTGCTCAAAAGAACATTCAACCACTGCTCATTTCTATCGGGTCTTTGATCATCAGTGCGCCACATTCGACAAGCTTCAAATCCTGGCAAGTCCTTTATCCAATGCTCCGCAATAGATTCGTCAACGTCAGTAAAGTGCCGGCCTTTGTCGCTACGTTCGCCCTTCCCAACTTTGAAACTCATGTAGAAAACACCATCCGGTTTCAGGGCAACCCACAACCGGCCAATGGCTTCCGGAACCTCGGCGAGGGGCAAATGCAGGAGGCTGGCACAGGCCCAGATACCATCGTAAGTACTGGATTCGTGTAGATCCGAGAAATAACGATGCTGAACCGATAAGCCGGTCTTTTCGCTGGCTAGAGAAGCAATGGCGCCCGAACCATCAAACGCAGAAACACGGAAACCCTGCCGATTGAAAAACAACGCATCCCGGCCAGAACCACAGCCCGCATCTAGAATGTGTCCACCTTCGAGAACTAGCGGCAGGAACTCCTGGTATAGATCTTTCATGCTGACTTCAAACGTTGACTCGACAAACTCATCGACATGGCTGTCGTAATAGCTCAGCGTATCCTGCATTAGGTAGTTCCCTTGCGACTAATTAGCCTGGAGTCGATCTGGACCAGGCTACCAGGCAGACAAGACGCGGCCAACAGACTCTTGGATGTTATCCAAGCCAAACCTGCTACAGGGACTACGCTCGCTGCTCTTTCGAAGCCTGAATATCCACAGGCGCCACCCCCAGGTCCTGCCACTTCTCCGGATGGCAGGTAAACAGCAGTATCTGATGCCGGCTGGCCGCATCGAACAAAATGCGCTTCATATCTTCCAGGCGCTCGCTGTCGCTATGCACCAGGGTGTCGTCCAGTATCACCAGTGTCGGCCTTCCTGCTTCGCGCAGCAGGTCGGCGTAGGCCAGGCGGCTGATCAGTCCCATCTGTTCCCGCGCACCAAAACTCAGTTCGGTGATCTGCCCCAGTTCGCTGCCGCGGCTGAAGGTGCCCGGCCGTAGCTGTTCGTCGACTTCCAGTGAGGCTTCCGGGAAAAGTACCGACAGGTAATGGTTGAGGTGCTTTTGCAACGGTGCCTGCAGGCGGCGTGTGAGGGCCTGGCGTTTTTCTGTGAGCAGGGTCAGCAGCAAATCCAGTGCCTGGGCGCGGCGGTGCAATTCCTGATAGCGGCGGTTGCATTGGTCGAGCTCTGCCTCTTTTTCGTTGAGCTGTTCTTCCAGCCCTTCGGCACCCCAGGCCTCCAGCCTGACTTTGATATCCCTGAGCTCACGCCCGCGGTTCTCCTGGGTTTGGCGCAGGTGATTGGCTGCGTTCTGGTAGCGTTCGATGTCCTGTTTGAGAAAGTCCGGGCGGGCTTCGCGGATTTCCCGTTCGCGACGTTCGAGGCTGGCTTCCAGTTCGGTCTGTTGTTTTTCGATGTTCGCCAGGTCGGTGGTTATCTTCTGCAGTTTCTGCTGCCGTTCCGGCCTCTTTTCTTCATCTGCCAGTCGCTGCCATTCGGTTTTGGCGTTGTCCCGGGCCTGTTTCCTGGCGGACAGCGCCGCCTGGTGCTCTCGGTCATCCGCTTCGGCCTTATCCAGCGCGGTGCCCGCCTGAACGAAAGCAGCCTCTGCTTCTTCCAGGGCGGGTGCGTTCTCTTTCGGGTCCGGTTCTGGCGTGGCCTGCAATTGGCTTCTGGCTTTCTCCAGTTCGCTTTCTGCCTCGCTCTGTTCAGAGACCAATTGTTCAATGCCCGCCGGTGCGACGGATTTGAACAACTCTTCGGCGTGCTTCAGGGTTCTTTCGGCACTTTCAAAGGTTGAAAGTCGGTCCTCTGCCTGTTCCACCGATGTCACACCCAGGGCCTTCAACTGTTCAGTAAAGCTGTCCTCGAGGGTTTTGAGCTTCCTGCGAGTGCTGGCCAGCTCTTCACCACCGGGCGTTATGCCCAGGGTACCCACGCCGGGGATGACCAGAGTGGATTCCTCCAGAAGCTGCTGCTCGCCTTGCCCGATCAGCTGCTCGTTGTTCAGCGCTAATGACGCGCTGGCTTCCAACTGCCAGCTCAATCGGGTGGCGATGGTGCGTGAACGGATGGCTTCTTCGTTCAGCTGGTTCGCGGTCGCTTTCAGGCTTTTGACCGCAGCAGAATCAATCCGGTTTTCTCTGACCTGCTGCCTGGCCTGCTCCAACTGCTGGTGGTAGTCCTTCGCTTTGGCGAGGTTTTGGGTCAGCGCTTGTTTGTGCTGCTCAAGCCGGCGGACGTCCTGCTCCAGCCGTTCCCGGGTTTGTAGCAAACCCGCAAGCTTGCGTTGCTTTTCCGCCTGTTCATAGGCGGTTCTGGTTTCGGCCAATCGGCCTGCAATTGCCGGGCTCTGTGCTTCCGCAACCCTGAGGTCGCGCTCGGCCCGTTCCAGTTCGGCCTTTCGGCCCTCCAACTGGCGACTCAGCCCTTCCAGATGTTCTTTGTTCTGCTGCAGCAATCGGTGGTTTTGCTGCAGCTGGGAAAGCGTGGCCTTTTCCTGTGCTTGCTGTTGCTCCAGGCGCTCGACCTGCTGATAGCGGGTGCGGGCTTCCTCCAGCTGTCGCTGGGCCTCTTCCCAGGGGCGTTCGGCCTCCGCCTGATCGTAGTCGTGGGCGAGCTTGCCGAGCCGGTCGACCTGTTCCTGGTATTGGTGCACCCGTTCCTTCAGCTCTTCGATCTCACGCTCATACCGGGCGCGGTCTTTTTCCAGTTGCAGGTAATCGCCTCGGGGTTTACCGGTTCCGGTCAGCAGGGTGTCACGCTGGCTGCGAACAGTCTCGATCAGGTCGTCGCCCCCGGAACTGGCCACCTCTCCGACCATGGAATTCAACGCAGATTTGAGGTGATCGCCGGCATGCTCTATGGCCTGCTCGATGTCCTGCCCGGTGCCCTGCTCCACCCACAGCAGCCCCGGTATGCCCCAGTGTTCGGCTTTGCTGGCGCCCCGTTTCGGGTACTGGTAGCCCAACAGTTCGGCCAGTTTTTCTTCCGCATCGTCTTCACTGTAGGTCTCGGTGCCAACAACCAGGTCGCACCGCTTGCGCTGGAGAAAGCTCTTGGTCAGGCGCCAGGCACGGCCCTCGTGCTCGAAATCCAGCTCGATGGTGGGAGCCGCGGCGGAGTCGCCCCAGGGACGCAGGTCGTCCACCGCTGTGGACCGATAACGCTCGAAAAAAGCGGCACGGATGGCACGTACCAGCGTGCTTTTGCCGGACTCATTGGGGCCGTGAATCAGGTTGAGGCCGGGCTGCAGGTTATCCAGAACAAAGGGTTTGCGGAACTGGCGTAGCTGCTCAATGCGCATGCGCTGCAGTTTCATTGGCTGGCCTCCTGTTCCCGCTCTCTGAGCAAGCCAGCCAGAATCGCCAGAGCATCCCGGGCGGTGCG
>PBRG01000177.1 GCA_002726615.1 Marinobacter sp. | reverse complement strand
TTTGGCGAACTCAAAACTAACCGGTTTTACCGCCGTCTCCTACTTTTTCACGCTTATCTGCGAAGAACCTTTTTTATGCCCTGAGAAAACCTCTATTTTGGCGTCGCATTGATGCTTTCGATAAACGCAGGCGACAGAACGTCGATAACAGGGCGCTGGCCGCCGCTGAATTCAGGGGCAGGCTGTGCTGGCTCCGACGCCAGTATGCCCGGCTGTTCGGACCAGTGCAGGATGTCCAGCTTACCATCGTGGCGCTCCACCAGCGCCGTGCAGTGCTCTACCCAATCACCGTCGTTACAGTAGAGTCCTTCCTGACTGCGCAGAAAGCCGGCGGAGTGGATGTGACCACAGATAAAACCATCGTAGTGCCCGCGCTCTGCCGCCGTCAGAGCAGCCAGCTCGAAACGTCGAATGAACGACCGCGCCTTGCCGATACGGCTTTTGACCCAGGCCGCCAGAGACCAGTATGGCTTACGGCGCAAGCGCCGCCAGGCATTGAACCAGCGGTTCAGGCGCAGCAGAAGGCCGTGAGCCCTATCACCTACCAGCAGCATCAAGGGGCTGCAGCGCACCACCTGATCAAACTGGTCGCCATGGCAGACCACGAATCGGCGACCGTCCGCCGTAATGTGGATGGCCTTCTGCTTCAACTCGATACCTGCCAGCGTCTGGCCGCAGAAGTGCCGCAGAAACTCATCGTGATTACCGGGCACATACACCACCCGCGTGCCGGCAGCGGCAATGGCCATAAACCGCCTCACGACCGCCTGGTGGCTTTCCGGGAAGTGCACCCGCCGTTGCATGGCGATCAGATCAACGATATCCCCGACCAGGTACAGGGTCTCACAGCTGACGTTGTCCAGAAAATCCAGAAGATAGTCCGCCTGGCAATCGGCGGACCCCAGGTGAACATCGGAAATGAAAACGCTCCGGTACTGATGCATCGGTTTCCCCCACCGGCCTGTTCAAGGATTATTCCTACCTTGTCCGATGGCAATGACGACCGTATGACAGCCAGACGACAGTTCAGTGACGGCGGGCGCACCACACCGTGAAGCGTCGATCACCGGCGATTGCCCTGACCGGTCCGACATGACGACGGATCAGCGCCTCATAGGGAAGAAACGCGTTCGCCACCAGGCGCAACTCACCGCCAGGCTCCAGGTGCTTTGCCACGCCCATCAGGAACTGCTCAGTCATGGACGTATCGGTGCGAATACCGGTATGGAATGGCGGATTGGTAACAACTGTGGCGTAGCGGCCGTCGACGCCGGACAACCCGTCGGAGGTGTGGATCACGCCATCGACGCCCGCCTCCTGATAGGTCGCGCGAGCGCAAGCAACGGCCTGAAATTGCACGTCTACGCCGTCGACTGGAAAAACATCCTGCCCCGTGACTCGTTGGTGCAACTGCAACCAGGTGCCGATAACACCTGCGCCGCAGGCAAAATCCAGCACGGGTCCTTTCTCCGGTGGTGAGTCAGCGAGGGTTTGCAACAGCATGGAGGTACCATCATCCAGCTCACCGTCACTGAATATACCGGGCAAGCCGGCCACCCTGAAGCCAATTCCCTCGCATTCAACCGGATGCCACTGAAGCCAACGTTGAAGGTCAAACGCTGGGCGCCTGGGCAGGCTATCGGCTTGCCAGACCTGGCAGTGACGGGCACTGTCTGCTTTCGATGCTTGAGGTGCAAGCCCCTTCAGCTGTTTCACGGCGCCCGCAATACCTTCTTTCTTTTCGCCCACCAGAACCAGTCGAGCCCCCTCGGCCGCCAGCCAAAGCGCCAACTCAAGCCTTACCGACAACTCAGCTCTGGCCTTGGGGAGAAACACCACCAGGGTATCGGCCGCGCCCGGCGACAACTCCGGAGCGTCATAACCAAAGGCCGCCATCCAGTCGTTGACGGCCAGCAACTGTTGGTAATTGCCAAAATGTTCGGAAATCGTCAGTCCCCGATCCGGCAACAGGGGAAGTAACGCGGGATCAACCACGCCAATAATGGCCAGGCGACCACGCAACAGGTTCTGGTTTTTAAGCAAGGCTTCGTGGGAATTAGGCAGTGCAGACATTGATCAGCGTATCCCGGCGTTCATATCAGGCGGGATACTCTAACCGGAATTGAGCCCTGAGTCTTGGCCCGGGCGATCAGAAACCGGTAGATTCCAGCTCCGGCCTCCTACTTGTAGCGGGCAACCGTATTGGCTCGCAAAGCGTCTTCTGGCGACATGCCCCAATCTTCCACTGATTCCTGCTGCGGCGTCGTCTCACTGTTGCGGCGACGAGCCTGGCTGGACTGCGTCGTTTTACGCTGACTCATGACACTGAGCGCTTTTTGAACGATCTCTCGCATGGTTAACCTCCTGATATGTTACCGACTCAGTGTAACAATCAATCAGGAGGTTAACTGTGATGACGCGCCGGGTCAGAAAGTGACGACTGTCACGAATAATTGACACGATTTGACATTTTTCATGTCAGTTTTTATGGCGCCCCGCCCGGACCGGCCTCAACACCAGCTCATCAATACTGTTTTGTTTGACGGCCTCGTGATCGGCCTCGGAGCTGATGGACAACCCCATATCCCGAAGGATGCCGTCGGCCACATCGTAGACAAAGCCGTGCACGGTCAACGCCTGCCCACGACGCCAAGCCTCCTGCACAATGTTGTTTTGACAGACGTGGCCAACCTGCTCCACCACGTTCAATTCGCACAGGCGGTCCACGCGGTCCTGATCGGTCGCCAGGCCATCGAGGATGCCCTGGTGTTTGTCGCGAACGTCCTGGACGTGCCGAAGCCAGTTCGAAATCACGCCAAAGCCCTCGTTGTTCAGGGCCGCCTTAACCCCCCCGCAGCCATAATGACCGACGACAAGAATGTGCTTGACCTTGAGCACGTCAATGGCGAACTGAAGCACTGACAGGCAGTTAAAGTCTGTATGCACCACCACATTGGCCACGTTTCGGTGCACAAACAGCTCACCGGGCATCAGGTCAACGATCTGGTTGGCCGGAACTCGACTGTCCGCGCAGCCAATCCAGAGGTACTCCGGCGCCTGCTGGTTGGACAAGCGGTTAAAAAACTGAGGGTCCTGGCTCTTGATGCCATCAGCCCAGGCCTTGTTTTTGTCCAGCAAATGATCAAGCTGTCCCATCAAACCTCCTCCTAATGATCAACATTGCCCAGAATTGAACGGCAATCCGCAACATAAATCAATCATCAACTGGTCTGAGTCAGGTGGGTATCGTGATGTTCATGCATAGTGGTCTGAGCCAGGTCCAGCAGCTCCCGCAACGCAACAGAAAACATCGCATACTCTGGTTCACGTACCCCTTTGAGTTCCGTCAGCATGGATTTCCAACGGCTGATCATGGTGCTGTGCCGCGCCATCCAGTTGTCTACAGCGATGCTGACATCTCCAGGTTTCGTAGCCAGCTTGAGCACACCAGTGGTCAGAGCCCTCTGTTGCCAATCCAGGTCCTCACGGAAACTTTCCCTCGCCAGGGCCTGCCAGTGAGACGCAGGCACCAGGGCTGCAATGGCTTTGGCAAACCAGTTCAGATCCAGCTTGTCACCGAGATCATAGTAGAGGTTGGCGACGGTTTTCAGAGGCATTCCTGTTGCTTCGCGGGCCTCAATGATACCGAGAGAGGAATACAGGTAGCTGGTCCCGGAAGCCACCGACGCCAGATCTTCCGGCAAACCTGACTCAATGAGTTCGTCATGGCGCTTCTTCCAATCAGCACAGGCCTGTTCACCGAGGTAATCCGGCAGGTCGGATGTGATCTTCCAGACGCTGTCGGCGAAACGCTCCATATGGCTCTGAATACCGAGTTCCGCCCGGCGGTTGCGCAACAACCAGCGAACAGCGCGGCGAATCAGTCGCATCAGGTCGCCCATCAGATCCATTTGAATTTTGGCCGGGATAAAGTAATCCATGTACTCCACCTTGTCCCACCAGGTGTCCAGCCGGAAGACATCACGAGCGATGATCCAGGCCAGCGCAATCGATGCCGCATCGGCACCAGTTGACTGCTTCAACCGCTCCACAAAGGTGATCCCCATGTGGTTGACCATGTCGTTGGCAATCTGCGTCGCAATGATCTCACGGCGCAATTGATGCTCCCCCAGCTCTTTGGAAAACTTGCGGGTCAGGTCCTGAGGAAACACTTTGTACATTTCCCCAGCCAACAAGGGCTCATCCGGCAGGCTGCTGTCGATCAGGGTTTGCTTCAGGTCACCCTTGACGTAGGAAATCAGCACGGACAGTTCGGGACGGGTTAACCCTTTTTTGTCCAGCTTGCGCTCGGACAGGGTTTCGTCGTCAGGCAGGAATTCCAGGCTGCGATTCAGCTTACCCTCGCTTTCCATGGTGTTCATCAGCCGGCGGTATTCTTCGAGCCGGGTGATGGCCCCCACACTGGCAATACTGATGGCCTGGGTCTGCCGATAATTGTTCTTGAGCACCAGGGAGGCCACATCATCCGTCATTTCCTCCAGCATGATGTTGCGCTGCTTATCAGTCAGATCCCCCATCGCAACCGCCTGGTTCAGGAGGATTTTCATGTTCACTTCGTGGTCGGAGCAATCCACACCGCCGGAGTTGTCGATGAAGTCGGTATTGAGCCGACCGCCGCGTAACGCAAACTCGATACGCCCGAACTGCGTCAGGCCCAGGTTCCCACCCTCGCCCACAATCTTGCAGCGAAGCTCTGAACCGTTAATACGAACCGCATCGTTGGCCTTGTCCCCAACATCCCCGTGGGACTCGCCCTGACCCTTGATGTAGGTCCCGATGCCACCCACCCAAAGCAGGTCGGCCTGGGCCTTCAGGATGTGGGTAATCAACATGTTGGGCGGCACCCGGTCGGATTTGATACCCAACAATTTTTTCATTTCCGGGCTGACCGGAATGGACTTGGCGCTGCGATTGAAGATGCCACCGCCTTTGGAAATCAGGCTGGTGTCGTAATCAGTCCAGGATGAGCGTGGTAATTCAAACAAACGCTTGCGCTCTTTGTAACTTTTTGCCGCGTCCGGCGCCGGGTCGATAAAAATGTGCACATGGTTGAAGGCGGCGACCAACTTTGTCTTTTCCGAGGAAAGCAGGCCGTTACCGAATACGTCTCCCGCCATATCGCCGATACCGATGGCGGTGAACTCGTCCAGCGCCGGGTTGATACCCAGTTCGCGGAAATGGCGCTCCACGGACACCCAGGCACCACGGGCAGTTATACCCATTTTCTTGTGGTCATACCCGTTGCTTCCGCCGGAGGCAAAGGCATCACCCATCCAGAAGCCGTACTCCGCCGCCAGACCATTGGCAATGTCCGAGAAGGTCGCTGTCCCCTTGTCCGCAGCCACGACAAGGTAATGGTCATCCTCGTCGTGACGGATCACCGAGGCCGGAGGCTGAATACCTGCGTCCACCAGGTTGTCGGTAATGTCCAGCAGGCCACGGATGAAGGTCTTATAGGCTTCGATGCCCTCCGCCTGGAAGGCCTCGCGATCCGACATGTCCGGAAGGCGCTTGGCCACAAAACCGCCCTTGGCACCGACTGGCACGATGACCGCGTTCTTGACCTGCTGGGCTTTGACCAGCCCGAGAATCTCGGTGCGATAATCCTCGAAACGATCGGACCAGCGCAAGCCACCGCGGGCCACCTTGCCACCGCGTAGATGCACACCCTCAACCCGAGGTGAGTAGACGAAAATCTCGAACATGGGCATGGGCAGCGGCATATCCGGAATGCGGGAAGGGTCAAATTTCACACTGATATACGGCTTTGTATGACCTTCACCGTCGGGCTGATAATAGTTGGTTCGCAGGGTAGCCTGCATCAGCTCCAGGAACAGACGCAGGACCCTGTCCTCACTCAGGTTTTCTACCTCATCGAGCCAGGCATTGAACTCGATCTCAAGCTTCTGCTGCGCGGCCGCACTTTTGCCCACGCTCTGATAACGCTCCGGATTAAAGCGCACCTCAAAGAATTCCAGCAACAACCTTGTCAGGTCCACATGGTTGACCAGGGTATTGGAGATAAAGGTCTGGCTGTTGGAAAAGCGGATCTGACGCATGTAGCGGGCGTAGGTCCGCAGCAGGGCAATCTCCCGCCAGCTCATGTAGGAGGACAGCAGCAGCCGGTTGAAAGCGTCATTCTCGGCATCGCCGTACCACACGCGACGGAACAGGTCCTCGAAAATGGGACGGATACGGTGAATATCCACCACTTTCCCGCTGTGAGCCTGCAGGGTGAAGTCGTGTATCCATACCGTCGTCCCTTTCCGGTCGCTGACTTCGAAGGGATGCTCGCCGATCACCCGGAACCCGAGATTGTCGAAAATCGGCATGACATCGGACAATGGCAACGGCTCATCCGGATAGAAGAGTTTAAAGTGGAGCGTACTTTCGTCCTCTTCCAGAGCCCGATAGAAGCTCATGGTGAGATGTTTTTCCTCGGCCGCGCCGGATATATGCTCGAGATCAATGGCAGCCCGCCGGGGCGAAAACATTTCCTTGTAACTGGCAGGGAAACCGCCGGAGTAAACGCGGAACATCTCGTTGCCCTGCTCTTCGCCATAGGCCTCGGTCAGCGCCTCCAGCAGGCCATCACGCCAGGACTGGGCCAGCCCGATCACCTTGTCGCGAATCTCCGAAATCGGCAGTTGCCGGTTTTCCACCTGGGGCACCCGTATGGTGAACTGAACCCGCGCCAGAACCGACTCGGAAAAATGCGTTACGAACTCGATATCTTCGGCACCCAGAGTCTCCAGCAACTCCTGCTCCACCTTCAGGCGCAACTCGGTGTTGTAAATATCCCTGGGGAAGAACGCCAGGCAGGTCACGAACTGGCCATACACGTCTTCCCGCATGAACAGTTCGATACGACGACGTTCCTGGATGTAGAGAATGCTCTTGGCGACGGACAGCAGTTCTCCGGGCTCTATCTGAAACAGTTCATCCCGGGGGTACACCGTGAGGATCTGATCCAGCTCCTTGCCCGCGTAATCATCACGCAGGAACCCAGAACGCCTCATGACCATCTGGAACTTGCGGCGCAGCAGGGGAATCTCATCCGGGCGTTCGTTGTAGACCCGTGAGGTATACAACCCCAGGAAACGACGCTCGCCAACCACTTCGCCCTTGCTGTTGAACTTCTTGACGGCGATGTAGTCCGGATAGGCCGGACGGTGGACCCGCGAACGCTGGGCGGACTTCGCAAAAATGAAGATATCGTCGGTGCGGGTCATTTCATGCCGGGTGCGCTGTGGCAGTTCATTGAGCCGAACGCGATCCGGGCGCTCGTTATTCACCCGCAGGATACCCAGTTCGGAATTCTCCACACGGCGGACCACCAGCCCACTCTTGTCCTTGGCAAAATCGTATTCGTCGTAACCGAGAAAGGTGAAGTGGTCTTTGACCAGCCACGCCAGGAACGCCTTCGCCTCCTCCTTTTCCTCTTCGTCGATACCGGCCGTGGTATTATCCAGCTCCCGGCTGATTTCGTTGACTTTTTCAGTCACAATCGGAAAGTCACTGACCGCTATGCGAACTTCGTGAAGAATGGTTTGCAGCACCTCTTCAAGCGACCTCAGGTCTTCCGGGCTGCTGTGCCGGTCAATCTCCAGCACAATGAACGCCTCGTAGCTGGCATTGGCGGACTTCTTCTTCGGAGGATGCAGTTTTTTCAGTTTGCCCTGAGTGTCCCTCTCCACCTGAAGTATGGAGTGCTGAATGGAGTGGGTACCGATTTCCCGCTGGTTAATGGCAATTCGCAGGGAATCGATCAAGAACGGCATGTTTGGATGAAGAATGAAAATGACGGTGTGGGTGGACTGCCAGCCATCGCTTTCGAGGTCCGGATTGAACACGGACACAGGGGTTTCCTCGGCGGACCGTTTCTGAAGAAACTGCCAAGCCGCGAGGATAGCCCCATAGGTATCTGAAAATCGTCGACTTATAAGTTCTTCAAGAGGAATGTGAGCATAATGCTGCTTCGCGAATTCACTGATCTTTTTCGCTTCGGTTTTCGCTATTTTTTCAGCGAAAGCTTCGTCCAGCTGCTGGAAAAACTGTTCCTTGCTGGCGATCGTCAGCGCATTCATAGTCGACCTCTGAGAGTGTGAAATAAACGTAATCGGTGTACCGTCACATAAGCATAGTCAAAGCCTTGATTTTTGCCCCACAGATGCGAAAACTGCGGCATCTACTTACGCGAACCGTCTCTGCAGTAGGAGTGGACACCCCCCATGGCATTACAGCATACGTTTGGAGAGCTCAGGTCTCAGTTAGCAAAAAGGATCATTGGCCAGGAAAAACTGGTGGACCGTTTGCTGATTGCCTTGTTGGCTGATGGCCACCTGCTGGTAGAGGGCGCTCCCGGCCTGGCCAAAACCACCGCCATCAAGGCTCTCGCCGACCACCTCGAAGGCGACTTCCACCGTATCCAGTTCACCCCGGATCTGCTGCCATCCGATGTGACCGGCAGTGAGATTTACCGAGCTGAAACCGGACAGTTCGAGTTTCAGCATGGCCCGATTTTCCATAACCTCGTGCTGGCGGATGAAATTAACCGGGCGCCGGCCAAGGTACAGTCAGCGTTACTCGAAGCCATGGGCGAACGCCAGGTCAGTGTCGGTATGCGCACCTTCCCGCTGGATCGCCTGTTCATGGTAATGGCCACCCAGAACCCCATCGAACAGGAAGGCACCTACCCCCTGCCTGAAGCCCAGCTCGACCGATTCCTGATGCATGTAGTGATTGACTATCCGTCAGCTGTGGCTGAAAAAGAGATTCTCCACCTGGCTCGCAACGATTACCGCCGTGGGCAGGTGGCCGCTGAAGCCCGCCTGACGGCCGAACAGGTTTTCGAGGCCCGGCATGCGGTTTCCGATATCTACATGTCAGAGCCCGTCGAGCAATACCTGCTGGCACTGGTGCTTGCCACCCGTGACCCGGTGTCACTCGACCCGGAACTGGCCCGCTGGACGGCCTTTGGTGCCAGCCCACGCGGCACCATCGCACTGGATCGCTGCGCCAGGGCCATGGCCTGGCTGGAAGGACGGGACTACGTCAGCCCGGACGATGTTCGTAACATTGCCTTCGACGTCCTTCGCCATCGTATTTTGCTGACGTTCGAAGCCGAAGCCGAAGGCCTGACCGCAGATGCCATTATCCAGCGCCTGATAGACCGCGTTCCGGTAACAGCCTGACACCGTGACCATGACGCCCGAAGAGCCAGCGACCCATATTCCCCTTTCCGGTCTCATTCGCCTGCAGGCAGATGCCCGCGCCTTGAAGTTGCCGGCTGCGCGCCCGGTAAGATCCCGGCAGGCCGGCTTGCAACGCTCTCCCCGTCGCGGGCGGGGCATGGCCTTTGCTGAAGTACGCCAGTATCAGCCTGGCGACGATATCCGCAGCATCGACTGGCGGGTGACTGCCCGACGGCAATCGCCACACACAAAGCTCTACGAGGAAGAGCGCGAGCGCCCTGTGCTCCTGCTTTGCGACCTGGGACCTTCCCTGTTTTTCGCCAGCACCGGCGCTTACAAACAGGTTCGCGGGGCCCAGATTGCCGGCATCCTGGCTTGGCTTGCCCTCTGGTCTGGCGACCAGGTTGGGGGAATTGTTTTCAATGGCAACGAACTCACCGTACAGCGCCCGGCGCGGCGCAAGAAGTCAGTACTGCAATTTCTCGATACCGTGGCAAGACAGCAAAGAAGCACGCGCGACTCGAATGCCACCGCAGCCCCTGGCTCGGAAAACGCCACCCTGGATACGGCCCTGCGAGAAGCGCGTCGGGTGGCCCACACCGGTAGCCGCATTTTCGTCGTCAGTGACTTCCTGACCATTACCACGGAAACGTCGCGGCTACTCGGTTCGCTGGCACGTCACAACACGGTCAGTGCACTGAGAGTCGTTGACCCATTGGAACTGAAGTTACCTGAAAGCGGCCGTTTCGCCATTGCCGGCGAGGACGGACCGGTGTGGTTTGATAGCAGCAACCCCCGCTTCCAGAGAGCCTATGCGGACAAGGTTCGCCAGCATACAGAGGCCCTTGCGGAGTGTTTTCGCACGGCGGGGGTACAGCCCGCCAGCGTCATGACCGGCGATCAGCCAGCGTTGGCGTTGCAGGCACTGCTTGGCCCCCGAGGTCACATCGGATGACAGGAACCGCAAAAAACCCATGACGGAACAGGACCCACTGAGCCAGCTCAGAGACATTCACCTGCCCCAATCCGGAGGCTTCTGGCCACCGGCGCCCGGCTGGTGGCTGTTAATGGCCATTGCGATTGCCCTGGGCATTCTGGCGTTCGTGCTGATCCAACGAAAACGGCGCAAAAACCGTTGGCTGAAAACCGCCAACACTGAATTGAACAGACTGGAGCAGGCAGCAACACCCAACAGCCAATGGTTCGGTGCGGTGAACGCTTTACTGAAACAAGCCGCGCGTATCCGTTACCCCGAACGCCTCCCGGAATCCCTGTCCGGCGAACCCTGGGTTCGCTTTCTTCTGGAAACCAGCCCGAAGGATCGCATAGCCTCACGCCCGGTGGTGGAAGCCATGGTGAACAGCAGTTGGCAACCGATACCCGAGTGCCATACCAGCGATGCTGTCGCGTTTGCCCGTGTTTGGCTGGGAGGCCAAAAATGCTGAGCCTTGCATTGCCATGGGCCCTGTTGCTGGCTCTGGTGCCCCTGATTATCCGTTTACGCAAGCGCAGTGCTCAGGCTGTGGAGGCACCGGTTTTCCCGGTCGGGCATTGGTTGTCGGACCTGCCAGGCGTCAGCCGTAGCGGTAGCCACGCCCCCCTTTGGCAGCAATTGGCACTGTTATTGATCTGGCTGTTGTTGGTCGTGGCCCTGGCACGCCCCCAACACGTCGGCGAACAGGTACAGTTGCCAGTCAGCGGCCGTGACCTGCTTCTGGCAGTGGATATTTCCCCGTCAATGGACGAACAGGACATGGTCATACAGGGCCGCAGCATCAACCGACTACAGGCGGTGAAACGCGTGCTGGATGACTTTATCCAACGCCGCGAAGGTGACCGCCTGGGGCTGCTGTTGTTCGGTACAGAGCCCTATATCCAGGCGCCGCTGACCTTTGACCTCGCCACCGTTCGCACGCTGCTGCACGAGGCAGGTATCGGCATGGCCGGGCGGGCCACGGCGATCGGCGACGCCCTTGGCCTGGCGGTCAAGCGCCTTCGTGATCGTCCCCAGGAACAACGCGTGGTGGTCCTGCTCACCGATGGCGCCAACACCGCTGGTGAGATCGCGCCAGACAAGGCGGCGGAGATAGCAAAAGCCGCCGGCGTACGCATCTACACCATTGGAATCGGCGCCGAAACCATGGTCCAGCGTGGGCTGCTCGGCTCCCGCCGGGTCAACCCATCCCGCGACCTCGATGAGGGTTTGCTGACGCGAATTGCCCAGCAGACGGGCGGTGAGTACTTTCGGGCCCGCAGCCTGCCTGAGCTGGAACTGATCTATGAAAGTATCAACCAGCTTGAACCCATCGAACTGGAAGGCAAGCACTATCGTCCGGTGACTGAACTGTACGTCTGGCCTGCCGGGATTGCAGTCTTGATCTGGCTGCTACTTCAGGGCGCCAGAGTCGCCAGCAACCGGCTTGAAACCAGAAACAACGCACGGGGAGGAAACCATGGCTGATTTTCACTTCCTGCGCCCACTTTGGCTGCTGTTACTTCTTGTCGCCCTTTTACTGCCGCTGGTATTTAAACGTGTCCGCCAGAGCGACAGTGGCTGGAGCCGCGTGATACCGCCGCAACTGCTGCGCCCACTGATCAGTCAGTCTGGTGTCGCTGGCGGTCAAAAACGCTCGCCCGTGTTGCCGGTCGTTGCCGCCATCGTGGTGCTTGCCGTTGCCCTTGCCGGCCCGTCGTGGCGCAAGGCGCCCACGCCATTGCAACAACAGAACGACAGCCTCGTCATCGTGCTGGACCTGTCGCTGTCAATGCTTGCCACCGATGTAACACCCGACCGCCTGACCGTCGCCAAGCGCAAGATACGCGATATTCTGAAGGCACGGGAGGGCAGCCTGACGGCCCTGGTGGTCTACGCCGCAGACGCGCATGCAGTCACACCGCTGACGGACGACCGCAATACCATCGAGGGCATGCTGGAGGTACTCGAACCGGTGATCATGCCCGCTGCAGGAAACCGAACCGATCTTGGCATACAACGTGGCCTTGACCTGCTGGAACAGGGCGCCCCGGGAACAGGACGACTGTTACTGATTGCAGACAATGTGGACGAACGTTACCTTCCCCGCATCAACGATACCCTCACGGGCAGTCGGTTCGCGCTCAGCACCCTGACCGTTGGTACTTCAGAGGGGGGGCCAATACCGCTGGCACGCCAGGGATTCATTCGCGACGGCGGCGACATCGTAATTTCCCGTGCAGATCCCAAAGGCATGACGGAACTGGCGGAAAGTAACGGTGGAGACAGTTATAGCCTGACCATTACGAACGAGGACATCCGCACCCTGGAACTGCGCCCTATCGACTCGGACAACTGGGAAGACAGCGAGCGCGGCCTGACAGTCAACCGCTGGCAGGATGATGGCTACTGGCTATTGTGGCTGGCTGCGCCACTGGCCTTGCTCGGCTGGCGTCGCGGCGCCATGGTTGCGTTACTGGTAACGCTTTTGCCGCTCACGCCACGCCCCGCAACGGCCATGGACTGGGAGGCTCTTTGGTCCCGGGAGGATCAGCGCGCGCCTGCGTTGATCGAAGAAAGCCCGGAACGGGCTGCCCGGATTCTCGACGACCCGCAATGGCGTGGCAGCGCACTGTATCGCTCGGGGGAGTATGAGTCCGCAGCGGGCGCGTTCGCCAGCGAAGACACACCCGGGGCAAGCTACAACCGCGGCAACGCCCTGGCCCGTGCAGGCAAGTTGGAAGAAGCCCTCGAGGCCTACGAGAACGTGCTGGCGAAGCAACCCGAGCACGAAGATGCCTTGTTCAACCGGGACCTGGTGAAACAGCTGCTGGAGCAGCAACAGAACCAATCCAGCGGAGACGGCAGCGAATCGTCAGACCAGGAGGGCGATCAACAGCAACAGGGTAACCAGCAGAACTCACAGAATGGGTCGGATACCCGGAATCAGGATGGTGACCCGTCGGATCAGGCGGGGCAGAACCAGCCTGACAACCAACAGAATGGACAGCAGAACAACGAGCCACAGGATAGTCAGCAGAACGGCCAAAGCGATGAACAGGAAAAGCAGGCGGAGGGTGAACAACAACGCCAGCGTGATGCCGACTCTGCTGAGAGCAACGGACAGGCATCCAGGGCACCGGCGGAGCTGGATACGTCTCCACTGACCCAGGGGCAGGAACAATGGCTCCGGCGCGTGCCCGATAATCCGGGCGGCCTGTTGAGGCGCAAATTCCTGCAACAATACCAGGAACGAGAAACACCATCTGACGAGGGCGATACACCATGGTAAGCCGGCTGACCGGTCCGTTTATTCTGATACTGCTGTTTATCACCATGGCGGGGCCGGCCATGGCAGCCAACGATCTGACCGTTGAACCCGACAGAACCCGCCTTTACGAGGGCGAAGTGCTTACCCTGAGCGTCAAGGGCAGTACCAAAATCGATATCAATCTCGGAAACCTGTTCGATTTCGACTTGTCGAGCCTGCCAAAACCGGACATCGAAAAGGTAGAAGACGACTTCGAGATTCTCACCCGCAACCAGCAATACTCCATCCGCACCGTCAATAATGAGATGGTGGGGGAGATCACATGGACTTACCAGCTCGCGCCCCAAAAGACCGGTGAGTTGACCATTCCGCCCCTTAGCTTCCGCGATTCCCGTTCAACCCCCGTCACCATTGAGGTTATCAGCGGCACCCCACCCAATCAGGAGGGCGACGTCCAGAGAGACAGCTTTATCGAGTTGGCCGCAGACAAGGACGAAGTGTACGTTCAGGAACAGTTGGTGCTCTCCATCAAGCTGTTTTTCACCGGCAACCTCATTCGCGGTGAGCTCTCCGAACCGGAGCACCCGAATGCCATTGTAGAATCGCTGGGCAAGCAGAATGAGTACACTCGCTACCGGGACGGTGTTCGCTATCGTGTGGTTGAGCGCCGCTACGCACTGTTTCCCCAGAAAGAGGGACAACTCAGCCTGCAGCCCATCCGTTTTGAGGGCCAGGCCCGCAATGAACAGGGCCAATTGAAGTTTCTCCGCGACAGCGCCAACCTGTTTGATATCACCGTCAAAAGTGTGCCAGCTGGATTCAGCGGAGACACCTGGTTGCCCGCCCGCAAGCTGGAGCTGGATCAGTCAGGACTGCCACGGAACCAGAATCTGACAGCGGGCCAGAACCTTACCAGAAGCCTCACCATGAGGGCGGAGGGTCTGCCTGCCGAATCCCTGCCTCCGTTCCCGGAACAGACGCCCGATAGCATACGGGCCTACCCGGAAAAGCCCGAGCGCACAACCACACCTGGCACAGAAGGGCTGACCTCGACACTGACCCAGACCACCGCACTGGTGCCGGTGCAGCCTGGACAGTTAACACTGCCCGAAATCCGGATCCCCTGGTGGGATACTGAAAGCGACAGCGAAAAAGTAGCGGTTATTCCTGCTCATACGATGGTCGTTGAGGGAATTCCTGGCCAGATCGACTCGGGGCCCAACAACCCGGAAGGCGCCTCGGAAGCGGTTACGGAGACCAACAATGACCCGGCATCAGGTGAGCCTGACGGGGAGTCCGGTGCCGTATTCTGGCCATTGGCCACTCTGGCCGTTCTGGTGGGATGGCTGCTCACACTGACGGCCTGGTGGTACAGCAGGCGCCGCACCAATGCTGGCAAGGTCGTGGCGAGTCAGGGAGATAACCGGGAAAAAGTGCTATTCCGCGACCTGTGCGAGGCAGCGCAGGCGGGATCACCCAAGACGACCGATCTGCTTGTGCGCTGGATGTCTCAACGGCATCCGGAGCGCACCTTCCAAAGCCTAACGGACGTGAATCGGTTTCTGGGCGACACGGAGCTGGCCGCCGAGATCGAACAGCTTCAACAGCGTTTATTCGGTACACCCGGTGAATCGGCCACGTCAGAGCCCTGGCAAGGAGAACGACTTGTCGCTGCGCTGATCCGCGTGCGCGGGGCCGCCAGTGAATCAGCCCCCGGGGATCAGCTGCCGCCACTCTACCCGCAGGGCCTGAGCACCAGCCGATGAAAGATTACGGCACCAGTTGGGTATCAATCACCAGGGTGACAGGCTCGTTTTCGCCCTCACCCACTGGCACCGGCTGATCCACCTCGCCCTGCCAGTCACCTGCTTGTGGCCTGGCGTTGCCAGAGCGCGACAGTCGCGCTTGCAGGCGCACTTCGCCCGCCTCCGACAGTTTTGCACCCGCGGACATATTGAAGCGATCGTCCAACCGGATCTCCATCGGCAACTGGCCCGCACTCAGCCGTGCCACCGCCAGCGGTGGACCGCCCTGAACGTCCGCCCGACGCGCCAGAACAAACAGGATGGTGTCGTCAGGAATCTCACCCCGGAATGCTTCCTCTATTTCCACCCGGACGGTCACGCCAGCCGCGGATACCTCTGACGGTTGCTCCTTTGGCACCTCCCGACCCAGGCGCTGATAGGCCTGCTCAATGCCCTGGCGGATGGACGCAATCTGGGGGTGATTGGGCGCCACCGAGACGATGCGCTCCCAATACCGGATCGCCTCCTCAAAGTTCTGCTGGCTGAATGCATGGATACCGAGCAAGCCAAGGGAATTGACCTCGTCGGGATTGAGCGACCTGGCCTTTTCAATGGCGTTCGACACTCCTCGGTTGAGGTCACCCTCACTCAGGAAAAACGCAGCCTGGGCTGATAATCCCCAGGCGACGGCTTTGCCGTTCTCATCATCCTCAATACTCTCTGCCAGCCGTTCGAAGGCCCAAGCCGCATCCTCGTACTGCTCAATGCGCATATAGCTACGCCCCAGCATGGCCCAGCCCTCCGTGTTCTCCGGATTGGCCTCCAGCCGCTCGCGAAGCTGGGTGGTCAGTTCCTGCATCTGGCCCAGGCGATCGCCGTCGGCTGCCATCATCTCCTGCATGGCACGGAACTGCTCGACGTCGTCCATGGCGCCCCACTGTCCGTACAGAAATACCGCAGCGGCGGGAATAACGGCGAGGCAGGCAATCGCAATAACTACGGCACTTTTCCCGCCCCTGGCCCGGTCCGGTGAATCAATGACGCCACGTTCGGCATCCGGGACATCATCAAGCATGCTGCCAGCCAGTTCTTCCCGGAGTTGTTGATAGCTTTCCTCATCCAGCGCGCCGGCATCGAACTCACGATCCAGTTCCGCCATTCGGCTTCGATATGCCAGCAGGTTCTGGTTGCGCAGGTCCATCTCTGCCCGCCGGCTGGAACGATGCAGGAACAACGGCGCCACCACAAACGCCAGGGCAAGTACAATTAATACAGCGGCCGTCAGCCAGAAGGTCTGTGTCATAGAACAGTCATTAATCCGGTTGAGAAAGAGTGTTGTTTGAAGTCAGGTGCGGCTGGAGTCATCGCCATCAAGCATCCGGGATGCCCGCGCACGCTCTTCGTCAGTTAGGGGCGACTCGTCCTGACCGGCCCTGCGGGAGCGGATCACAATCCCCGCCACCACCATCAGGCCACCCAGAACCACAATGGCCGGCGTTGCCCACAGCAGGATGGTGCGGCTATCCACTTCGGGCTTGTAACGCACGAACTCACCAAAGCGGTCGACCAGCGCTCCGACAATTTCCTCGTTGCTGGCGCCGTCAGACATCATCCGGTACACCTCGTCGCGCATGTCCTTGGAAATCGGCGCATTGGAATCGGCAATGTTCTGATTCTGGCATTTCGGGCAACGCAACTCCGAAATCAGGGTCTGGAACCTCTGCTCCTGCGCCTGTGTATCGAACCCGTATACGTCCCGGGCGTCCGCTGCGGACATCGGCGCAATCGTAATCAGCAACAGCCATGCAAACACCGGGCGCCACATCAGTTTTTCTCCCTGAACCGGTCGACGATGGGCTTGATGTCCTGCTCCCATACTTTTTCGTTGATCACGCCAACGTGGCGGTAACGCACAATTCCTTCGGCATCAATGACATAGGTTTCCGGTGCGCCATAGACCCCCAGGTCAAACCCGAGGCTGCCACGGGGATCATAGACCGACACCTGATACGGATCGCCCAACCTGTCCAGCCAGACCAGGGCATCATCCCGGTTGTCCTTATAGTTAAGGCCAACGATGCGAACACCTTTCTCTTCCGCCAGCCAGACCAGATCACCATGCTCATCCCGGCATGCCGGGCACCAGGTACCCCAGACGTTCAGCAAAGACATCTGACCTTCAAAAACCTGACGGGTCAGTTCGCGGCTCTCGTCGTGGAGATCCGTCAACAAAAACTGGGGCACCGGTTTGCCGATCAGCGCCGACTCCAGCTTGTTGGGGTCCTTGCCGATACCGGCGAACAGGACCACGCCGAGTACCACGGCGAGGATCAACGGCGTGAACAGAAGGAGCCGCTTCATGACGCAACTCCTGCCGCGTCTGCGCCGCGCTCATCACCTGCATTCGGTGCCTTGGCCTTGCCGTTTTCCGCAACCTTGTCGCGAATGCGATAGCGACGATCTGAAATGGCCAGGAAGCCACCGGCAGCCATAAACAGCGATCCAAGCCACAACCAGCGAACCAACGGCTTGTATTGAAGCCGGATCGCCCAGGCGTCGTCAGACACCCGCTCACCTATGGCGACAAAAATATCCCGGAACAGGCCGCCGTCAATACCGGCCTCGGTCATGGTGTTGCGCTGAACCATGTACTGGCGCTTCTCGGGATAAAGCGTGGATATCAGGCCGCCATCCGAATCGTAAACCTCAAAACGCCCGTATTCCGCGGTGAAATTCTGTCCCCGTCGGTTGCCAATCTCCGCAAATGCCACCTGATAATCCCCCACCATCGCGGTGTCGCCGGGCGACATACGAACATCCCGCTCGATACCGTAATTGGAAGCAACCGTCGCACCGGCCATCGTGATGGCCAGTCCCAGGTGCCCGAACACCATGCCGTAGTAACTGCGGGATTGGCGCTTCAGGCCGTGCAGACGGCCCTTCCGTGACCCGGACTTTTCCCAGAGATCCCAAAAGGTCGCCACCGTAATCCACATTGCTGAGAACAGCCCCCCAAACGCCCAGGGCTCGAACGTGCCGTACCCGACCAGCACAGCCGAAGTGCCAACGATACTGACTGCCAACGGCCACAACAGTTTGCGGCCCAGCCAGCCGCCGTCGGTTTTCTTCCAGCGGGAGAATATACCTGCCCCCAAAAGCAAGCCTGCGGCAATTCCCAGGGGGCTGAAGGTCAGGTTGAAGAAGGGCTCACCAATGGACAGCCGCCCCATATCCAGATAGTCCAGAACCAATGGATAAAGGGTACCCACCAACACCAACAGGGTTGCTGCAACCAGCAACACATTGTTCATCAGCAGAAAGATTTCACGGGACAGGCTGCCGTAACGGGAGCGCACATGCACCACCGGCGCCCTGAACGCATACAGGGTCAGGCTCGAAACAATAGTGATCGCCAGCAGCGCCAGCAGGAATGTACCCCGGTCAGGGTCAGAGGCGAAGGCGTGGACAGAGGTCAGCACCCCGGAGCGCACCAGGAAGGTTCCCAGCAGGCTCAGGGCGAAGGTCACAATGGCCAACAGCACGGTCCAACTCTTGAAGACGCCGCGTTTCTCAGTGACGGCCAGACTGTGCATCAATGCCGTTCCTGACAACCAGGGCAGCAGCGAGGCGTTCTCGACCGGGTCCCAGAACCACCAGCCGCCCCAACCCAGTTCGTAATAGGCCCACCAGCTACCCAGAGCAATACCCAGGGAAAGGAAAGCCCAGGCCACGGTAGTCCAGGGGCGGGACCAACGAGCCCAGGCCGCATCCAGTTTGCCATTGATCAGCGCGGCAATGGCAAAGGCAAAAGCCACGGAAAAGCCCACATACCCCATGTACAGCATAGGCGGGTGCACAATCAGCCCGAAATCCTGCAACAGCGGGTTCAGGTCGGCGCCATCGGCCGGCACATTAGGGAGCGTACGATCAAAAGGATTGGAGGTCACGATAGTAAACAACAGGAAACCCACCGTGACCATACCAAGTATCGACAAGACCTGGGACACCATCACCGACGGCAGGCGACGGCTAAACACGGCGACGGCCAGTGTCCAGCCAACGAGCATCAGCACCCAAAGCAACAGAGAGCCTTCATGCCCGCCCCAAACCGCACTGAACTTGTAGTACCAGGGCAGCATGCTATTGCTGTTGTTGGCGACATAGGCCACAGAAAAGTCATCGGTCACAAACGCGTGGGTCAGGAGGCCAAAGGCCATGGCAACGAAGACAAACAGGCCCGCTGACAGCGGCCGGGCGAAGGCCAGCAGCTGATCACGCCCCGTCACCGAGCCCACCAGGGGGACCACGGAAAGGAGCACTGCCAGCAACAGCGCGAGTATCAGTGTGATCTGTCCGAGTTCCGGAAACATCAGAATTCTCCAACTCTCTTAAACGTGGGCCAGCAACGCTAGTAACCGGCGCTGGATTCACCGGTTGCCCCAGGCATGGCAGCTCGCTTGCCGGCGGCCTTTTCCAGGGCTTCATTCACTTCCGGTGGCATATAGTTCTCATCGTGCTTTGCCAGCACCTGGTCCGCGACAAAACGACCATTTCCGTCCATGCGCCCCATGGCGACAACGCCCTGCCCTTCCGCAAACAGGTCCGGCAGGATGCCGGTGTACTCCACCAACACCGACGAGGTAAAGTCTGTCACCTTGAACTCCACTTTCAGGCTTTCCGGATCACGCTGCACTGACCCTTCTTCCACCATGCCACCGGCACGGATGCGGACATCCACTGGCGCTTCACCAGCGGCAATTTGGCTTGGGTCGTAAAACAGGTTGATGTTCTGCCGCAGCGCGTAGGTCGTCAGGGCCACAGCCACCGACACCCCGACAAGGAGAAAAAGGACAATGGTGAGCCGTTTTTTTCGGATCGGGTGCATGTTTGATATACCAGTCAGTCTTGTGAAGATTCAATTCGGGTAAAGCTGGCCGTCGGGCGCTCGTCGGCCGACGGCATGGGGGCGGCGCGGCGTTGCTGTTGAGCGATCACGACCCGCCGCTGACGCAGCGACCACCAGATCACGACACCCATCAGCAGGAAAAACATCGCATAGCAGGCCCACACATACGGGCCGTGGCCGCCCATCGCCAGAAAAGCGCTAAATGAGTCGAATGCCATTGCGTCAGTTCCCCCGTGCCTGAACCAGTTCTTTTACCCAGCGTGTGCGCCCTTCACGCGCCAGTATGTGGGTCTGCATACGCAGACAGGCGAGCCAGCCAAATATCAGATAAAGCCCCAATACCGAGAGCAACAGGGGCACCCACATTTCCGCGGGCATACTGGGCTTTTCCGTGAGCTTGAACGTCGCGGGCTGGTGCAGGGTATTCCACCACTCCACGGAATACTTGATGATTGGTATATTGACCACCCCTACCAATACCAGCACGGCAACGGCGCGTGCCGAGGATTTCTCATCGGAGATGGCCGCTCCCAGCGCCATCACCCCAAAATAAAGAAACAGCAGGATCAACATCGAAGTAAGCCGGGCATCCCAGATCCACCAGGTTCCCCAGGTGGGTTTACCCCACACCGCCCCGGTAAACAGGGCCAGGAAGGTCAGCACCGCACCAACCGGTGCCACAGCCGTGACGAAGACATCGGCCAGTTTCATACGCCAAACCAGCGTAACCAGCGCCGCAACGGCCATCATGATGTACACCGACTGGGCCAGAAACGCAGACGGTACGTGAATGAAAATAATGCGGTAGCTGTTACCCTGCAGGTAATCCTGTGGCGCAAACACCAACCCCCAGACAATACCGGTCATCAACAGGGCTGCCCCCGCCACGAGCAGCCAAGGCATCAGCGTTGAGGCAATGCCGAAGAACCATTTTGGCGACCCCAGCTTGTGAAAGATTTGCCACATCAGGTTGTTACCTTTTTATCTTTAACTGTTGGACAGACTGATCCTCAGGGCCGCCGCCGATGCGAACGGCGCCAGTGTCAGCGCCAACACCAGAAATGCCCCCATCAACGCGAGCTGTCCACCCACCGACGCGCTCTCAGACGCAGCCATTACCGTGCCTGTGCCAAAAATCAGCACCGGAATGTACAGCGGAATGATCAGCAGGGACAAGAGCACGCCTGCCGATCTCAATCCGAGGGTCAAGGCCGCACCAATGGAACCGATCAAGCTGAGGACCGGTGTGCCGATCAGCAGCGTTAGACACAGAATGGCGACAGAGTTCCCCTCAAGGTGCACCATCACCCCCAGAACAGGCGCCAGCATCACCAATGGCAGGCCAGTGAGCACCCAATGGGCCAATGACTTCGCCAGTACCAGCAAAAACAGCGGCTGGGGTTGCAGTACCAGTTGTTCAAGCGTGCCGTCATTGAAATCATGACGGTAAAGATGATCCAGCGACAATAACACGGACAGCAAGGCCGCAACCCACAGGATACCGCTACCCGCCTCTCTCAGGAATGCGACTTCGGGGCTAACTCCAAGGGGAAAAAGCGTTACGACCATGACAAAAAACAGTAACGGATTGAGCAGATCCTGGGGCTGACGAAAGGCGGTTTTCAGATCCCGCGAGAATACGGCTTTCATGGCCGACAACGCACTTACCGACTCCTCCGGCGTACGAACAGGAAGCTTGGCTTCAGAGGCCATGGTCATGACGTCCCCCCAGGGTAACTCGGTGCATCGAGGGCAGATTAAAATCGTGGTGCGTGGTCACCACAATCGCACCACCACTTGCGACACGCTCCACCAGCAATCGCTCCAGGGCAGCCACACCGTGGATATCAATGGCAGTGAATATCTCATCCAGAATCCACAGGGGTTCATCCGCAACCAGCAACCTGGCGAGCGCCACCCGACGCTGCTGCCCGGCGGACAGATTACGACTGGGTACATTCTGAAAGCCACCCAGGCCAGTGCCTTCCAATGCCTGCCAGAGCACCTTATCGGTAACATAGCGACGCCCGGCCATCAGGGTGCGGAGATTTTCCATGGGGGTGAGCAACGGTTTGATACCCGGGCGATGGCCAAGGTAGAGCATATTGCGGAGGAATTCCTCCCGGTAGGCATGACGAGGCCTGCCGCGCCAGAGCAAGTCACCACTGTAACTGTCGTTCAATCCGGCAAGAATTCTAAGCAACGTGGTCTTGCCAGAGCCGTTAGGCCCCTCGACACGGGTCAGAGTACCGGGCAGTATGGAGACAGAGAGGTCCCGGAACAGTATCCGGTCATCACGCTCACACTGCAGATTGACAGCCTGTAGTAACGGCTCAGACATCGGGGCCCCAGAGCTGGTGTACACATTACTGACCCGGTGGGTTCAGACGTTCGGAAAGGCAATACTTACCGGCGGGGCGTATTATAGCGAAAGCGCCTCTGGAATACTCTTGTCTGACATCAAATCAGTGGCAATGAAATTACCAAACGGTAACCCTACACCACCGCCTAAAACCGAGTCACCGGCGCCGATCCTTCAGCGGCCAGCCGGAGGACAACCTTCGGCAGCGCTGGATGCGGCCTCCGCCCGTGTGCAGCTTGACCAGCTCAAGCTTGCCAATCGCGAGGCAACACTGGCTCGGGTGGCAGAAGTGATCAACCGACAGTCCTCTGCCGGCGCGCAATTGTTGCTGGAGATTCGTGGCCAGTCGCTGACCGTTCATGCGGCCATTGGAGACACGTCCCTTGAAACCGGTGACTGGGTCAAAGTCATGCGTGCGGGTAATGAACTGCAACTGATGGGTAAGCTGGCCCAGACGCCGGAAACCACTATCTCCCGGGCGCTGGCGCAGCGCCTGCCCTGGCAACAGTCCATTGATGCCGGCCTTGCCAGAATTCTGACAACGCTCACCGGCGGTACGAGACCCGACAGCGTTGTGCCCACTGGGGCACCCATCAACAATCCACCACTGCCACTTCCCCAACCGGTGAGGCAGGCTATTGAACAACTGGTATCACGGCTGCCCTCCAGCCAGTCACTGACGCCAGGCGCCGGAACTCAACCCGGTACGGCCAGCCAGTTACGACAGTGGGTCGAGGAAAGCGGGCTGTTCGCCGAATCGCGGCTGGCGAGGGCACCTCAGGCCGCCCTACCCGATCTCAAGCTGGCTATCGGCCGGGTGATTACCACCTTGCTCGCACAACAGGGGAACGGCCCCGACGCCTTCAACCGCTTTACACCGCTGGCAAGTCCGGAACTGGTGCAGGCACCGCTTCAGTTTCCCAATACGATTCCACCTCCGCCACCACAGGGGGCTGCGGAGCCAACGGTTGGTCAAATGCTCAGGCTGCTGGCTGGCATGCTCAATCGTATTACCGTGAATCAGTTACACAGCCAGATACTCTCCACGCGGACCACCGCAGAGGCGCCAACGCCGGTATCGACCATGCTACTGGAGCTCCCCTGGCTGAACCCCAACAACGAACCACGAATCGCCCAGTTGCGAATCGAACAGGACCCGGCAGACAGCGGCCAGAAAACCTCCGGCAATCCCCAGGCAACGGAGTGGCGCCTGTCTCTGGCCATGGACCTGGACGAAGCCGGGCCTTTGCATTTTGAGGTATCACTGCGGCAGGATCAGGTGTCTGCACAGGTGTGGGCGGAGAAACAGTCTACGCTGCGTCAGGTGCGGGAAGATCTGCCGCAATTACGAAAGGGCCTTTCGGATATCGGCCTGGATGTGGTGGACCTGGAGTGCCGGCGGGGGACACCAAGGGGTGCCAACACCCGTCTTGAGCACCGGCTGGTGGACACGCGGGTATGAGCAAAGATCACCGGAAAACCGATTCACCGGCGGCGGTGGCACTGAAATACGATGGCGAGCGAGCCCCGGTCATTGCGGCGAGCGGCACCCACGAACTGGCAGAGGAAATCATCCGCATTGCCCGTGAGCATAATGTGCCGCTGTACGAAAATCCGGAGCTGGCCAGCATACTGGCGCGACTGGAGTTGAACGATGAAATCCCGGAGACACTCTACCGGGTGGTGGCTGAAATTCTTGCCTTTGCCTTCAACCTTCAGGGCCGTACGCCAGAGGACGCCGGACGGCCCAGTGAAGATTAGGCGGATGGGCCCTTAGGTCAGGCCGCCTGGCGCTTACGGAGCGCTGATACCAGTTCGGCTTCCGGCCGCGAAATGCCGCAGGTGTTCATCAGGTCGTCGATATCCGCCCCCAGGTCCACTAACCTTGAGGCCTCATCGTAGGAAATCCTCAACGGATCGTTCTGACGCATTTCGTCAAGCATACCGCGCAGTTCATGAAGCTGGCGCTCGCACGTGACCACTCGCTGCCCAACCCCCATACTGCCACTGGCTGTTGCGTGGAGCTCGCGGCCAAGGGTTTCGCAGCGCTCTTTCATTTGCTCCCGAAGTTTTCGGTTTTCACGGCGTAGCATCAGACCCTGTGCGAACAGTAAGCACAGGGCAGCGGCTGTCAGGAGCCACGGGGCCAGGGAAGAGATTTCTGCAAACATGATGGACGTCCTCGGTTCGTTGAAACCACGGGGCGTCCATCCAGCCTGCTGTCCGGCCAAAGCCGGCGTTACAGTGAGGAGATTTCAGCCCATTCGTGGTCTGACAACATCTTGTCGAACTCGACCAATATGATCAGTTCGCCGTTCTTGTTACACACACCCTGGATGAACTTGGCGCTTTCCTCGTTCCCCACATTGGGCGCGGTCTCGATTTCACTGGCTTTCAGGTACACCACCTCGGCAACCGAATCCACCAGGATACCCATCACCTGGTTGGACGACTCCATTACCACAATGCGTGTCGCGTCAGTGACTTCCGCATCCGCCAGGCCAAAACGACGGCGGGTGTCGATAACGGTGACCACATTGCCCCGCAGGTTGATGATGCCCAGAACGTAATCCGGGGCACCTGGAACCGGCCCAATCTCGGTGTATCGCAACACTTCCTGGATCTGCATCACGTTGATGCCATAGGTTTCGTCATCCAGGCGGAAAGTCACG
>PBRG01000176.1 GCA_002726615.1 Marinobacter sp. | reverse complement strand
GTACTGGCCAGCTCCAGCTTGCAGTAGCAGAGACTGGAAAGGTGCTCGGTCAGCTCGAAACGGGCGACCACGAACAGGTCTCTGGGGAGTTGGCCAAGGGTGGCCGTGAACTGCAGTCCGGTTGCCTGGGGCATGTCTTCGATCCTTGAAGCAGTATAATCCTGAACCGCCAATACGGAAAACGTCCTGTTTCCGTATTGGCTCTGGTGCGTAGTCTAATACAGACTGCGTGGTATCTGGTACCCCGCGAGCAACTGCTGTGTGAACGGGTTGGTATTACTGCCCGCATGCAGGCGATAACGCATCTCGCCGTCGTCCAGCGCAAACCGAACATCCACGGCACTGCTGCTCACACCGGTGATGTCGGCTTCGTCCAGCAGGCGGAACAACGCCCAGGGACCATTTTCTGAAACGCTGCGTGGCGAGCGGTTCACTTCGGTGGGCACCAGAGTTACCCGGCTTTCAACCGAATCCCGCAACGTATTGGGCCACACCAGCGGAATACTCTGGCTGGGGCCATGGCTGAATTCGACCAACTGTCCGTCCACGTTCATCACGCTGCGGCGTTTGTTGGAGGACAGGTGCAACGGCTCCATTGCGAACTCAACATCCAGTGATCCGCTTCGGGTGAAGAAAGCGCGGCGGATGTTTTCGGCTTTCTCAAGCGAGCCCAAGACATCACGACGAACCAGGCTGGCCCGCTTGGAACCGGCAATGTGCTCCGGATGGTCTTCCAGGAACAGTTTCAGGTTCTCTTTATAGAACTGGTCCAACACACCATCCGGCGCAAAGAAGCGCTCGAAATCCTGCAGTGCGGCGTCGCGACCGGCACCGGGATTAAACGGATAATGTCTGGCCAGGCTCTGCTGGAACGGCTGGTAGACTTCCTGGTACCACTGTCGTTCCAGCTGTGCCACGGCCTGGTCCAGCACCACACGCCAGCTTTCCGAGGCCAGCTTCTCAAGCATCCGGTCCAACGGTGCCGGCTGATTCGAGGCCACCCGTTGCAGGGTGAAGATCGGGTCAGCGCCTTGCAGGCCCATCCGGGCACGGGCGGCTGAAAGTGCCGCCTTGCCACGATCCGGTGCTTCCTGAATACCACGCAGATAGGTGTGCAGGTTTTGAACCACGTCCATCACCTGCTCCATATCACTGGGGTCATCACCCTGCTTCTCGATCAATGCATTCAGGTCGGTAAACTGTCGTTCAATCTCCTGAACCATCTGGAAGTGGGCGGACTGCTCCATCACCTTGCGAGCCGCCTCGGCTTCTTCGCTGCCTCCAGGAATCAGTCGGGTATTGGCCGTGACCTGTGCCAGCAACTGGTTCAGCGGCTCGTGACCGCTGGTCAGGCTTTCCAGAATACGTACACCATGGTTAAGGTCGCTGAAGCTCTGGATATCCAGCCGGCTCAGGGCCCGACGCCAGCTCGCCACATAGTTTTCCGCGTAAAGGGATTGCAGTTGCGCCTGCAACCTCGCTTCATCCGCCTTGCTGAAGTTCACATCATCGCGGCGGCCCAGCACCCAGGCGTCCACCAACGCCAGTTCCGTGACCGACCCGGATTTACGCAGGAACCAGGAATCCAGGCCTTCGCGGGTCAACAGTGATGGAATCACCACCGGGTCTTCCTGTTCAGTGTTCTCCTCATTAAGTGGTTCACCGAATTCATCCAGGTGCACGAACACGGTGCTGAAGGCCGGCCCAGACTCCCGGGCAAGATCCAGCGGTGAGCGGAAATTCTTCTCCGCTTCTCTCTCCAGATCCCGATAAACCCGGTCCGGAGTCGCAATGCGGCCGAGCTCGTGCTGGGCCCACTGGACACTGCTGCGAAAGGGGGCCAGTGCCATGTCGGCGGTCTTGTCACCCGCTTCCACCCGCTGGTTCAGGTCCGTATGCAGCATGGCGTAGTCGAGGTGGCTGAGCAGTCGTTGTTGCAGGTCCCGCTGCGCCGGGTAGGCCCGCTGCCAATAATCGCTCATGTAGCTGTGGACGATGTCCCGGCGGCGGCCACTGGCGTCATAGAGCATCCGCAGTACACGCAAGTGGTCGAGGCGCTCAGAGCTGGTATCCGGGGCATCGCTCATCTCTTCCATCACGCCCAGCATCAGCGCGGGCATAAACTGGTAAGCCAGCATGTCCAGATAGGATTCTTCCACTTCCGGACCAACCTTGTGGCCTTTGTATAGGCCCATATCCGCCACTACGGCTGGCTCTGCCCGGTAGTCCCCGAACGCCAGGGTGGCCTCTCGCAACTGGTCCAGAGGCTCCAGCAAATTGCGGCCAGTGGTGTCAGGTTCGTATCCGATGGGGCGCCAGTTATCGATAAAACTGCGTACCCGCTCCTCCACCGCGGTAGCGGCCTGTGCATTTTCGATAAAGTAGTGCTGCCATCCGGCGGTCATACCCAGGCCGGCGGCAACGGCCACGACGGCCGCGACAGCAATGCGGCGACGCCGACTACCAACCACTTTCTGGTTGTCACCGGCCAGGCCCGCTTCGCGATAGATAATGTTGGGAAACAGCTTTTCGGTGAACAGGCTTGAAGACTGCCCACCACGCTGAGCCGGCTGTATCGGGCTGGCAAGCCCATAATTCGCAGCGGCGGCAGAGACGAACGCATCTTCCGGCACGCCTTCCTGAACCACGGAGGTAAAGTAGGTGCCTCGCACCAGGGCCGGTGTTGAAAACGCATCCGCAGAAAGCAGGTCTGCCAGAAACTGTTCGAGCACCGGTTTCAGGCCGGCCAGTTGGCGGGTAAAGGAATAGGCAGCGGCACGCTCTTCGGCATCCCTTGTGGCAGACAGCACGTCCGGAAGCCGTTCACCGAGTTGCTCCGCGAGTTTGCTGAAGCTTTGGTCAAACTCGCCCAACCAGTCGTCGGCATCCAGTTGGCCGTCCAACTGGAAGGTGAAGCCCAAGGGCTGTTCACGCTCGGCTTTGGAGAGTGTGCGGGCAAACGGCGCAAACCCATAGAGCAGGTCCATTTTGGTAAAACTGATGTACACCGGCAACTGGGAACCCAGTTGCTCCATCAACTCCCGCAGCCGGGTACGAAGCAGGATGGCCTGGGCTTGGCGCTGCTGTTCGTTGCCGGTGCTCAGGCGGGCAAGATCCACCGCCAGCACAACGCCATTCAGGGGGCGCTGAGGGCGATTCTTTTCCAGCCAGGTGATGAAGTGGGTCCACAGCCGCTGCTGGATCTCGCTGCTGGCGCCTTCGCCGTTATTCTGGCTCAGCAGTTCGCCGTCCGGGTCAATCAGTACACCGTTGTCGCCCACCCACCATTCGAAACCGAACGGGTTACGCTCGGTGCGGGGATTGCGGGTGACGTTGGTGAGGGTGTATGTCTGCCCTGAACGCTGGATGAGGCTGGTTTTACCAGCGTCTTCCAGGCCCATCACCAGGTACCAGGGCAAACGATAGACACCCTTTCGGCCCGGCAGGTTGCTCTTGAGTTCCGTCAGGCGGCGATCAAGCAGGCGCTGCTGGCGCCGTTCCAGCGGCAGGATGGGATCTTCCTCTTCCTTCTGCTCTTCCGCCTTGGCGACGTTCACTTTGCGCAGCTTGCGCGCCAGCATCATGCCCCAGACCATGGCTACCAGCAGTACCACCACCAGCGTCACCAGGGCACGCATCTGCCAGGCCGCCAACGGGTATTCACCGCCAATTTCCAGGCGCGGGCCCAACCACCAGGTTGCGGCCAGCAGTACCACCACACCCAGCGCCAGGGTAATCGGCGCCGCACTGCGCACAAAGGGCAGTATCCGTCGTCCAATGAGTAGGGCTTGTCTCCACATGGTGTCCATTCCTGTCAATTTGATCCGTCAGTTGTTAGGCAAGTCTGTCCAGCCGGGCCACCAGGCCGGGCTCCCAGTCTTCAAGATTCATCCCGCGGGTCTGCTCACGCAGATCCTGCACCTGCTGTTTCGCCAGGCTTTTCATGCCGCTGTCTTTCATCAACTGGCTGCTCATCAGCCGCCAGTAGAATCGATCACGGGGCTCGCGCGCGGACTCCAGGCCTTCTTCCAGCAGCTTCATGGCCGGTGCCAGGCCCTTCTGGTCCATGACTGCCCGGGCATCCTCGTAGGCTTGTTCCCAGGCACTCGCGCCGCCTGCGGCGCCACCCTTCGCCGGGCCGCTGAGCATCCAGTCGGCGACCGCCTTGGGTAGAAAAGGAGTACCATCGTTAAAAGTCATATCCGCCAGTTCCGGCAGCCGTTCGACAAAGGCTTTAACCGCCGTACGGATGGCCTCGGCACAGGTCTCGTGCCCGAGTGCAGAGGCCACTTGCGCGCTCAACCAGTGACCTTCCAGCCAGAACGGGCTGACCGACAGGCTTTGCTCAATCCGCTGCCAAAGGGCCCCGTCCGGGGATTTGGCCAGGCTTTCGCGATAGTCAGCCACACGGTCCGCACTTACCGCTGCCAGGTCGCTCTTGATACCGTCTCGTGCTGGTGGAACCGAGGTGATGGTCTGCCAGATGGCGTAGCGGCGGAGCTGATAGCCCAGTGCGTCGGCGGGGGTGGTTTCAGTCAGCATATCCGCCACTTTAAGCAGGCTCTGACGGGTGGCCCGTTCGTTGGCGGGGTCCAGGGTCAGGCTGCCCAGAGAAGCGGAAGAAGTGCTGCTGACTTGTGACAGGGATGAGCCAGCCGATGATGTACCCGCGCTTTCGGTATTGTCGGTGGCTTCCGGCGGCCTGGGCGTATCAGAGGGTGATGGCAGCTTTTCCACGGCCCGGCGCAAGTCGACCAGGCCATCATCCGGCAGCTCCAGTGTGCTCGCCTGTTCCAGCAGTTTGCCGAGCGTGGTCAGGCAGAATTCCCGGCCATCACCCACGCCGCCGTCGAAGCTCAGTGCCGACACTTCCTTGAGAGCCCGTTGCAGAATCTGGGTCATCAGCATCTTGCGGGCGCGTTTGCCCTTGTCTCCCGGATAAGGCCAGGCTTCGTACCACCAACTGCCCAGTACCCGATGCAACAGGTACAGCGACAGCGCAAACCGTTCACCATTGCCACCACGTTGCAGGCACAGCAGAAGAAACCCCAGCACCTTGAGGTCTTTACTGGTGTCCGACAGCAAGCGAAGCGATTCACTCTCCACCTTGCCCCATTCAACACCGGTGTGGGCCAGCGATCCCACTTTCATGATTTCATTTTCGAGGTATTCCATGGTGGGGTCGTCCATCAGGTTCTCACCCGTGGCGCTCTCACCGGAAAGGCTGTTCAACACCTGTTCAACGTATGGATGCTGCTCTACTGCCTGCATGTCCAATCCCTGTCTTTGCAAATGGCGCTACACATTCTTGATAAAGATCATTACCAGCCACACGCTTCCCGCAGTGGCTTGAGAGTGTCCCGAAACCCGGTCAGGTCGAACATCAACCCGTCGACGACGCCGCTGGACGATGCCACCGTCACTTCGGACCCAGCCGCCATGTTCCGCACCGTTCGGATGGCGGGTAGCCCCCGACCGCCACTGATCACGAAACCGTCGTCCCGGACCCGCCAGATCTGACGGCCCTGGCCAAAATCGACGGTGACCCGCTCCTCTTTCACCGCCTCCGGCATCATCAATGTCAGTTCGGTGATGTTGTTATGACACTGCACCGCCAGCAACGGCCTCGGCGGCTTGACCCCAAGGGCGCTGAGCGTGAGCAGATGGCCTGCCAGCTCTGACGTGTTGCGATACAGCGGGCCGTCACCCGGGCGGCGGCGCTGCTCCTGGGCGAAGGCTTGGCGCCAGCGCTCAGGCTGGTTACCAACGATGGCGTCTTCAACCGCCACTGAAAACGGGGTACCAAACACCTCGTCAAAACACGCCAGCCGCTCCAGACGCTGACTCTCTTCGGTACACGTCATGGCCTCAGCCATCTGGGGATTGCCCTGCGCATTGGCGAACAAAGACATCGTCGTACCAAGGGCCCAGAGCATAAAGGCAAGGAGGCTGTTACTTCGAATATTTGGGTTCACGCTTCTGTCACCTGATACTTCAGACATTTATGGGCCAGGGTGCGCTTGGGCAGCCCCAGGCTTTCCGCTGCCTGGGCACGGTTGCCACCGTACTGACGCAGGCGTTCACGAATGATGGCCGCCTCGAACGCCTGGGCCGCGGCCCGGAGGTCGTCCACTTCATCCGCCTGTGGCAGCCCGGGGACGGCAGTAGCCTGAAAGTCGCTGGCAATACAGGTTTCCTGGTTTGGAAACAGATCATCCAGGCGCAGCACTTCCGGCTGAATATCGTCACCCACCGGGGTTTGCAGGCAGGCAAACTCGACAATGTTCCTCAGTTCCCGGGCATTACCGGGAAAGTTATATCCCGCCAGCATACCCAGGGCATGACTGCTGATACCCAGCGGGCCGGCCCCCTCTCGGGCGGTATATTCGCGGATAAAATGCCGGCACAGGGGCTCCAGGTCTTCCGGGCGTTCCCGCAACGGCTTGACCCGTAACGGGAACTGGCTGAGCCGGTAGAACAGGTCACGGCGAAACCGGCCTTCTTCGATACAGTCGCTCAAAGGTTGATGGGTGGCCGCCACGAGGCGGAAATCGGAGTGTTGTTCCTGCTGAGCACCGAGTGGGCGGAAGCGTCGGCTTTCCAGTACCCGCAGCAGTTTGGACTGCAGAGCCATGGGCATGTCGCCGATTTCGTCCAGGAACAGGGTGCCCCCGTCCGCTTGCGCCAGCAGACCTTCCTTGGCCCGGTCGGCACCGGAAAACGCACCCTTGGTATGGCCAAAAAGTTCGCTTTCCAGCAACGAGTCCGGGATGGCGGCGCAATTGACCACCACCAAGGGCCCTTCGGCCCGATCCGAAAACCGGTGAATGCCCTGGGCTACGAGATCCTTGCCGCAGCCGGTTTCACCCTGCACCAGAACCGAGAGCTGGCTGCCTGCGGCCCGGACAATTTGGGCGCGAAGGTCTGTCATGGCTTTGGAGTTGCCAACCAGAGTGGTCGCCAACTCTTCACAGCGCTGGCGTACGGCTTCTGCGTCGTGAAGGTGATCCAGGGAGCGTTTGAGCATGCGCCGCTGCCAGACCTGGTCGCTGGTCTTGAGCTGGCTGACCCATTGGTGAGACAGCAGGGTCAACAAACCGCGGTACAGTGGCTGGGCGGTGATGCCGTCCCATTCGGGTTCTTCATTGCACAGTACGAGGATGCCGAGGGTGCGGCCGTCTTCGCCTTTGATGGGCTCCAACCAGAATGAGCGGGGCCGGTTGCTGGCGTCGACCAGGGCCTGGAACCCTGGATGATCCAGACGGTAACCGGCGGCCCGTGACAGTTCCCTGGGTTTGCCCTGTTGCAGCAGGTGGGCAAAGGGGTGGCTGAAGTCGCCGCAGTCGAATTCGCCCTGCTCGCCCAGTGCCGCGCAATGAAGCGTGCGACCGCTGAGGTCGAGTTCCAGTGACCAGCAGCGGGTGAGGCCGAAGGTGTTTTCGAGTTGCCGTGAGGCGACTTTTAGCAGGGTTGGCAGGTTGTCCTGCCGGAGCAGTTCAACCGCCAGGTCTATGCCGGTGTGCAACTCCGTCTGCATCCGTCCCATTATTTTTCTTCCCTGTGTAGGTTGTTCGCCGACCGCGTACCCTGTGGTTCGGCTTTCCAAAACACGCTGTGAATACATCCCTGTACGCTCCGCTCTCGTTCGCCGCCCGCACTCCGTGTGGTTGAGCCTTCCAAAACACGCCGTGAATACGTCCCTGTAGGCTCCGCTCCGCCATCCATGGCTCCGCAGGGTTTTGGAAGGCTCAACCGCACGGAGCGCTACCATTCAGGGCGCCTGCACGTTAAGCGACTGTTCCTGTGAACTTGTTGTCTTCAACACCAAGCGTCACTTTGGTGACTGGCTCCCGGGCAGCCAGTTTCTCCAGCAACGCCAGCGAGACCGGCGGCAGCAGTTCACCTTCAATAATCGACTCCAGCATCCGCGCGCCGTTTTCACTGCGGGTGGCGCGGCTGCGGATGGCTTCTACCAGGCCGTCTTCCAGTTCCACGTTGGTGTGGTAACGGTCGCCGATCTGGGTGGCCAGGCGGTCGAGTTTGTCGCCAACGATGCGGTTGAGGGTGTCTTCGCCCAGCGGTAGGTAGGGCACGACTTCCATACGTGCCAGCAGTGCCGGTTTGAAGAAGTCGGCCAGTTCCGGGTAGAGCGCTTCCTCGATTTTTTCGGGCTCTTCCGCGTGTTTGACGATGGTCTGGTAGCCCAGGTTCGAGGTGAGGAAGAACACAACGTTCTTGCAGTCGATCAGGCGGCCTTCACCGTCAGCCAGTTCGCCTTTGTCGAAGGCCTGGTAGAACAGGTTGAGCACTTCCGGATGGGCTTTTTCGACTTCGTCGAGCAGCACGACCGAATAGGGCTTCTGGCGAATGGCTTCGGTGAGGATGCCGCCTTCGCCAAAGCCCACATAGCCCGGCGGTGAGCCGATCAGGCGGGAGACGGTGTGTTTCTCCTGGTATTCGGACATGTTGATGGTGGTGAGGAACTGGCGGCCGCCG
>PBRG01000175.1 GCA_002726615.1 Marinobacter sp. | reverse complement strand
GTTACATGCTTGCCCAACCCGGTATCGAGTAATTCGGAATTAATGCGCTCAAGGAAACGATCGGGATACAGGATGTCATCGCTGGAGCCACGCCTTAGATTACGCTGGAGGCGGTTGGTCAGATTCTTCAGCAGCACCGTTACGAAGGCAGAGCTGGCACCATGGCCAGACACATCGGCGATGTAAACCAACACCTTGTCTTCGGTTATTCGAAAGTAGTCCAGGAAATCCCCGCTGAGAAACAGCGAAGGCTTGATGAGGTGATTAATGGAAAAGCCGGAAAGCACCTGTTCCCGGTCCGGCAACATTCTGAGCTGGACCTTACGGCCAGCGCGCTGGTCAGCGCGCAGTTCAGCAATACCATCCCGCAAGTCCCGGTTAGCCTCCTCCAATTCCTGACGATAAAGCTGGTTAAGCCGGTTCACGCGCACCCGATCGAACAGCTTGCCAATGACGTCATCAAGGGCGCCGCGATCATCGGAACACGGTTTAAGAACGATATCGGCTGCACCAGCTCTCAGCGCATTGACGATTTCGGACGCATCCGCGGTGGAATAGCAAGCAACGATGGGGGTGAAGGTTTCCGCATCTTCCAGTCTACCGGCGAGCTCACCAATGGCGTCAGGTGACAGGTCGGCAAAAATGATGTCCGGGATATTATCGTCAAACAGGGAACGGGCGGAAGCCAGGTCCGGATAACCGGTGACGTAGAAGCCCCTGGCCTCAAGGTACCGCCCCAGTTCCGAGCGGGCACGCTCATCCGAATCGATAATAAGAATGCGCTCGGTGCGCGATGTCATGGTGATTGCCCTAAACTACCATCGGTAAACGGGAAATTGGGTTTCTGATACCTATTTTGGCACGCCCCTGTGATATAACAAGACATGTTTGATGTTTTTGGGAGGTTGTAATCTATGAGAAGTGCCGTCAATGACCTGCTCGGGGCTTATGACAAACTGATCATGGACCCGGTCCATGGCGGAATTCCGCTTTACCGGCATGAGATCAAGGTTATCGACCACCCCCTGTTCCAACGCCTGCGTAACATTTGCCAGAACGACATTCTCAGCCTGGTTTTCCCTGGCGCAACCCATTCACGCTTCCTTCACAGTATTGGCGTGATGCACGTAGGTACACGGATGTTCCGCTCCATGATCGACGCCTACCTGCGGGAACGCCAGCTCAGCGACCAGACAGACCTTAGCCTGAGCCAGCTTGATGCCATTGATTATCTGGCCAAGACCATTCGCTTGGGTTGCCTGCTGCACGACAGTGGTCATTCCAGTTTCTCCCATCAGTTTACCCAGGCACGGCGAATTCACGATCTGATGTCGCGGACCGACCGGTTCGATGACCTTTGGAGTGGTGTCGACTATTCCGTGTATCACAGTGAACGCCCGGACGAACTGGAGCATGAGCACTATTCCGTGAGGGTTGCCCACGAAGTGCTGTCGTCCATTGACCTTGAGACCGCCGGCCTCGATCCGAGAGACGTGATCGGCATCATGGAAACCACGGATGTGCGGCCCAGCGATGCCTTCTGCCGACACGCGCGCACCTTCTGGAATTTCATCGCCGGTAACGATGCGGAATCCGGAGTTTTAAGCGAGGCCGACACACCCCGCCTGGTGATGGACCTGATGTCGTCCATTGTCTCTGGCGAAATCGACGCCGACCGGGCCGACTACATGCTTCGGGACGGCTTTCACTCCTCAGTCACCATCGGTGGTTTCAACCTTGACCACCTGCTGAGCAACCTGCGCTTCGGCTGGGACGTGCGCGAGCCCTGGCTGGGCCTGGCCATCACCCAGAAAGGCCTTGGCGCCTTGGAGGACTTCGTCTACAGCCGCCACCAGATGTACCGCAAGGTCTACGCCCACAAAACGGCCCTGGGTTTCGACTGGCTGTTGCGGGAAGCGATCAACGAAGTGCTTGAGGATCCGGAAATTTTCGATTGGGTGGATACCTGCCTGAGTGACATGCGTTACTTCGCAGAACTGACAGACAGCTTCTTCTGGGAGGCTTTCCGCAAGGTGGCGCGGAAAAAGCCCGGCAGTTATTCGCGCTGCATTGTGGACCGAGCCAAACTGAACCACCTGGACACCCGTGAGGATCTGACTGCCGCCGGCATCGAGGATCACAGCCGTTGGCTGGCCCGGGAGCTGGACCTGGATCCGGGCGAGGTTGTGACCTGTTCCATGCGGGCGCGGTTCTCCAATATCCAGGACAATTTCAACGGCATCAAGGTACTGGTGCGTGATCCAATCAACCGTGCCCGTTCCCTGCGCAAGATTACCGATATCAGCGCCTTCTTCAGCAAGTTTAGCGACGGTACCATCACGCACTTCTATGTCCGGCCAACCGTACTGACTGGCACGTAAGTTGGGTTTAGTCCGCCAGCATATGCGCTACCAGGCCACTGGCACTGTCGAACGCGCCCTCCACACGGCCGCCGCTCAACCAGTCCCCGGCCAGCCCGATGCGCTGGTCGCCATACCAGCGAAAACCGGGTTGCTCCGTGGACGAGGATTTCGCATAAAGCCACCGGTGCGAAATCCATTCGTCGGGGTAGGCAGACACACCAGTGACCTTCTGAAACGCCTCAACCATGGCAGCCGACACCTTGTCCGCCGACGTGTTCTCGTGTTCGCGGGACCATTGCGGCGTTGCATGGAGAACCCACCACTGGCCGGAATCGTCTCTGCCCGGTTTGCTGGTGTTATTGGCAATCCACTCGAGTACCGGATTCTGGCACCGCATGGCGTCATAGGGTTGTTCCAACGCCTGCTGAAAATAGACAGCGGTTGCCCAGCACGGCTGAATATGGCTGACGTAGCCCTGCATCTGGTCCGAGAGCGCTGTGAGCGTGCTGTTGCTGAACAGATCCCGGGCCTGGGCTGGGGGTGCCGTGACGATAACCGCGTCAAAGGGACCATAGGCCTCGCCCTCTGTATCGTTCAGCAACCACTGCTGACCCTGGCGAACCAGGCTATCAATGCGCGTTTGCGCCTGGATGTCTGCTGCGGTGGAAAGCCCGCGGGTGATGGCGGTCATCCGCGGAACGCCGACGTAGCGGGTCTCTTGCGGGAACGGCTCCCATTGCCCGCAGGTGGTCTGGTAACCAAACCGCCCGGGCCACGGCTTGAAACCGCCTTCGGCATAACGATTCAGGAAGGAGGAGAACGCAGGATTCCTGATCGTAAAGTATTGCGCCCCGATGTCCACGGAACCACCCGCAACGCGCTTTGCGGCCATGCGACCACCCGGGCCGCGGCTTTTCTCGAAGATCGTCACTTCATGGTTCTGCTCCTGGAGCAGAAGTGCTGCGGTCAGGCCGGCCATTCCTGAACCAACAATGGCAATCCGGCGTATATCCGGCATCCGATCGGTTTGGTTAAACATTGTATAACGTGCATCCAAATTCGGTTGTTGGAACGTAGAACCCGTCAGACGTCCGGTTGAGATGATACAACGCCTGGGAAAGACAGGTTAAACCACGAACGAAAGGGCAATCAGGGTATGACCCGAGTGCAACACTGGCTGACAAACATTCTGAGATGGTTCGATTCCGCTGCAGGTTCGGATCACCTCGACACAAGCTCGAGAGCTTTCAATTTTCTCAGGGTGGTGCCCTTTATAGCACTTCATCTGGTCTGTCTGCTGGTCATCGTCACTGGCACCAGCCCGTTCGCAGTCTTCTTTGCAATTGGCTTTTTCGCCGTCCGCATGTTCGCCATTACCGGCTTCTACCACCGATACTTTGCCCATAAAACGTTTAAGACCAGCCGTGTTGCGCAGTTTCTTTTTGGCGTTCTGGGCGCTAGCGCGGCCCAGCGAGGCCCGCTTTGGTGGGCAGCCCATCACCGGCACCATCACCAGCATTCGGACGATGAAAAGGACCTGCATTCGCCACACCAAGGTGGCTTCTGGTGGTCTCATGTCGGCTGGTTCACCTGCGACGCGGGCTTTGCCATGAACGAGCGCCGCGTGAAGGATTGGCTAAAATTTCCGGAACTCCGTTTTCTCAATCGGTTTGACTCACTGGTGCCGGCGGCTGCCGCCGTTGCTATTTACGGTTTGGGGGAAGGTCTGGCGGCATGGGCGCCCGGCCTCGGAACGAATGGTCTGCAACTGCTTGTGTGGGGGTTCTTCATTTCAACTGTTGCGCTGTTCCACGCCACGGTATCCATAAATTCCCTGTCCCATGTCTGGGGAAAACGCCGTTTCGAAACATCTGATGACAGCAGGAACAACGTCTGGCTTGCGCTCATCACCATGGGCGAAGGCTGGCACAACAACCACCATCGCTGGCCGCAATCCGTGCGCCAGGGGTTCCGGTGGTACGAGGTGGATATGACCTGGTACGGACTGTGGTTACTCGCACGCCTTGGAATCATCTGGGACATGAACCCTATTCCAGAACACATTCAGGAAGAAACCCGCCAACTGGATTCCATGAGGAGGAAACACTCATGAGTACCGCCTCGATCATTGAAATGGGCAACCAGAATACTTCCGTCCATGAAACTCTCGGACGCTTCAAGCAACTCTTTAATAACCTCTGCGCCGGAAACATGGCGGAGCTGTCCAGCGTGTACAGTGAAAATGTGACGTTCACCGATCCATTTACCAGCGTGCGTGGCATCGATGAACTGACAGAGTACTTCTCCGGCGCGTATGCCAACGTGCTTTCCTGCAGCTTCGACTTCGGCGACCCCGTGGTCAACGGCGAGGATGTGTGCATTCCCTGGGTGATGCACCTTCGGCACAAGCGTATTCGCAAGGGCAACTCGGTCGTGGTGGAAGGCATTAGTCAGTTGGTCATTCGTGAGAGTCGTGTTCTCTCCCATCGGGATTATTTCGACATCGGCCAGCTGCTTTACGAGAACCTTCCGTTGATGGGTGGCCTAATCCGCTGGATAAGGAATCAGGCGGGATGAGTGATCGGCTTGGAGCAGCATCCAATATCTGGATTACCGGGGCCAGCTCAGGTATCGGTGAAGCCGTTACCCGCACGCTAGTAGACCAAGGGCACCGTTTGGTGATTACCGGCCGGCGACAGGATGCGTTGGACGGCTTGAGCGCGTTGGCTCCGGAGCGAGTCGTAGCGGCCCGGGCCGACACCACAAGCCAGGAGGACCTGAAGCATATTGCCTCCGCCCTGGAAACCCACGGCGACCTCGATATGGCCATCCTCAACGCCGGCACCTGCGAATACCTGGAAATCGCCAACTACGACAGCGCCGTGATCGAAAACAACATCAACACCAACGTCGTGGGCACCGCCCGCTGTCTGGATATTGCCTTGCCGGCCCTGCGGCGAACGGTGGCGAAGGGCCAACCGGCAACGCTGGTGATTGTCAGCTCATCGGCGTGGTGGTTTCCTTTCGGCCGTGCCGAGGGATATGGAGCCTCCAAGGCCGCACTCACCTACTTCGCCCACGCGCTTAGAGCCGACCTGGCACCCGAAGGCATCGATGTAGTGGTGGTTTCGCCGGGGTTCGTTAAGACTCCGCTGACCGATAGAAACGATTTTCCGATGCCGTTCCTGGTCTCAGCGGAAGACGCCGCGAGCCGTATCGTCACAGGGTTGCGCAAAGGCCGGAACGAAATCGCTTTTCCGAAGCGATTCACCTGGACACTGAAGGCCCTGGCCGCCCTGCCCCAGGGATTGATTGATCGCATGGCCGCCAGCATGAGCCGGAAAAGCAGGAATGAACAGGAAACCAATGGATGAGTAACGAACGTCAACGTATTGCAGTCATTGGCGCAGGGGTCTCGGGCCTGACCACGGCCTGGCTTTTATCAGAGAAGTACGATGTGGAGTTGTTCGAAGCCGGCGACTATGCCGGGGGGCATACCAACACCGAGATGGTCACCGCCGGTGGCCGTGAGTGGCCGGTCAACACCGGTTTTATTGTCTTCAATGACTGGACATACCCCAATTTCATGAAGCTGATGGACCGCTTGGGCGTTGCGTCGGAGGTCAGCGACATGAGTTTCAGTGTTGACTGTCATTCCTCCGGGCTGCAGTACAACGGTACCAGCCTGAACACTCTGTTCGCCCAACGCAGCAACCTGCTGAATCTGCCGTTTCTGCGCATGATCCAGGAGATCCTGCGTTTCAATAAAGAATCCCGGGCAGACCTGGCCGCTGGGAATATCGCAGACACCGAAACCCTCGGTGAGTACCTGAACCGCAACGGCTACTCGCGTTACTTTCGCCAATACTACATCGTACCCATGGGGGCAGCGATCTGGTCAGCGCCCGAGATTGTCCTTGAACAGTTCCCGATTCGCTTCTTTCTCCAGTTTTTCAATAATCACGGCATGTTATCGGTGGATGACCGTCCAACCTGGCGAGTCATTTCCGGCGGCTCCGCGCGCTACGTCGATGCAATGATGGAGCGCCTGGGCGACCGCACGCATTTGAACAGCCCCGTCAGTTCCGTCGTCCGGGAGCCGGATCATGTGGTGGTCACCGTCAACCACGAGCACCACCACTTCGACCAGGTCGTGTTTGCCTGCCACAGCGACCAGGCGCTCGGCATGATCGCTGATCCTTCGGCCAAGGAACTGGAAATTCTTGGCGCCATTACCTATCAACGCAATGATGTGGTGCTGCACACCGACCGTTCGGTGCTGCCGTCGAATCGCAGGGCGTGGGCCGCGTGGAACTATTTCATACCGCAACACAGCACCGAGCCTGTGTCCGTTACCTACAACATGAACATACTGCAGAATTTCGATGAGGCACCAGAAACCTTCTGTGTCACCCTCAACCGCAGCCAGGACATTGACCCGGAGCGAGTCATCAAATGCTTCGACTACGCGCACCCCGTGTTCACCCTGGAGGCCGTGGCTGCCCAGAAACGCTATGACGAAATCGGCGGCCAAAACCGCAGCCACTTCTGTGGCGCCTACTGGTTCAATGGTTTTCATGAGGATGGTGTGAGCAGTGCGCTCCGCGTCACCCGGGCTCTGGGAGTGGAGCTGTAACCATGACCGCTGCCCTACCGGAAAACATCGTCACCAATCAGCTCCACAGCCAATGGCTGGAGGGCACGATTCGGCATCGTCGAAAGGCACCGGTACGCCACGAATTCAGCTACAGCACCGGCATGCTGGCCCTGGACCTGCGCGAGTGGCCATCCGTTACCCATATCAGCCGCCTGTTTTCCCTGGAACGCTTCAACTGGCTGTCTCTGTACCGCCGCGACTACTTCCGACCCGAGACCGACAACCTCCTGCAGGCTGTAAGCGACCAGGTACAACAGGCGACGGGATGGCGCCCGGACGGCGCGGTGCAACTCATTACCCATCCCCGCTATTTTGGCTATGTGTTCAATCCAGTCAGCTTCTACTTCTGCTACAACGCCGGCGACCGCCCGGATCATGGAGCCGTGCCCCGGGTTATCCTGGCTCAGATCACCAATACACCGTGGAAAGATCGCCATGTGTACTGCCTCGAAACCACAGGCGCGGAACCAACCAACGCCGGCTGGCGCACTGAGCGTTTCGAGTTCAGCAAACGCTTTCACGTATCGCCCTTTAATCCCATGGATCAGCATTACCAGTGGACGTTCAGTTTCCGCGGCCCAGAACTTCGAATCCACATGGGGGTGAGACAGGAGGAGCGCAAGCATTTTGATGCCACATTGGTGGTCCGACGAACCCCCCTGGACCGTAAAGAACTACACAGGAGCCTCAGGCAGTTTCCACTGGAAGCGCTCAAGGTGGTGGGCGGTATTTATTGGCACGCCCTGAAACTTAAGCTCAAAGGGGTTCCGTTCTTTACCCATCCAAACAAGCTGCCTGAAAACGACCCGGCGCACCGGCGCGGCGCAGAAGACTCAGGCCAGGATGTCACCGAACCCACAGCCCAGAACAAGACAACCGGAAAGGTAAGCTCATGGAGAACCTGAACACCTCGCTTGAATCCTCTGACACTGGCCAGGCGCCGCTCACCAGCCGGTGGGCGAAAGCCCTTGTGTGTCAGCAGCTTTCGCTTCTTGAAGCGGGTAAATTGACGATTCGTGAAGCCGGGGCGGAAACCCTGACCTTTGGTGACAGCGACAACCGATTCGCGCCGGCGGAGTTGGTCATCCACGACCACAGCACCTGGAAGGACCTGCTGACGGGCGGCAGCGTCGGTGCCGCTGAAGCCTATGTCGCAGGTGACTGGTCAACGCCAGACCTGGTAGCCCTGCTGCGGTTCTTTACCCGAAACGTTGACCGCATGAACGCATTCGAGGACCGATTCAGCTGGGTTACCAAACCGGCTTTGAAGGGCCTGCACTGGCTGAATCGCAATACCAAGGAAGGCTCCCGCAAGAACATCAGCGCCCACTACGACCTGGGTAACGACCTGTTCGAAACCTTCCTTGACCCTACGATGATGTATTCCTCCGCCATTTATCCAAGCCCAGAGGCCACGCTGGAACAAGCGGCGGTTCACAAACTGGATACCATCTGCCGCAAACTGGACCTGCAACCGGGCGACCGGGTAGTCGAAATCGGGACCGGCTGGGGTGGATTCGCCGTGCATGCGGCCAAGCATTATGGCTGTCATGTGACCACGACCACCATTTCCGCCGAGCAACTGGAACTGGCAAGGGAAAAGGTCCGTGAGGAAAATCTTGAGGATCGCATTACCCTGCTGTTTGACGACTATCGTGACCTGGAAGGGCAATTCGACAAACTGGTTTCCATCGAAATGATTGAAGCCGTTGGCCCGCAATTCCTGGACAGCTACTTCTCACAGATCAGCCAATTGCTGAAGCCGAACGGCCTGGCTCTGGTGCAGGCCATCAATATGCCCGAGCAGCGCTATAAACGCGCCCTGAAGAACGTCGATTTCATCCAGCGGTTTATCTTCCCGGGTAGCTTCATTCCGTCTTTTGGCGCGATTCTGGATTCTGTTCGCATCGGCTCGGATCTGGTGATGACCCACTCTGAAGATATCGGCTTCCATTATGCCCGAACCCTGCGGGACTGGTGCGATCGCTTCATGGCAAACCGGGATACGCTGGACAGCCTGGGCTACGACAAGGCCTTCCGCCGTCTCTGGCATTTTTACTTCGCCTATTGCGAAGCGGGATTCAGTGAACGCGCCATTGGGGTTTCCCAGATCCTATTCGCCAAGCCTGGCAACAAACGTGAGAACATCCTGAGCGTATGATCCGCAACGACACCCTGCGCAATGTCCTGAACTTTGTCCTGTTCCAGACTGGCTGGTTCGTATGCGTACTTTACCCGGGCTTGCCGGCAGCCGGTTTTGTGGTCTTGCTGTTGGTTTTCCACATGCTGTTTGTCAGCCAGCACCGTTTCACCGAACTGCAGTTTATCGGCGCAGGCACGGTTCTGGGCGGCGTGCTGGATGGCATATGGTTCCAAACCGGCATCCTTGACGATGGCACTGGTAACGCACAGATCACACCGGTCTGGCTGGTTGGCATCTGGGCCATATTCATGACCACCCTGAGCCATTCCCTGTCCTGGATTGGCAGCAGACCCTGGCTGCCCTTTGTGTGTGCCCCCATCGCCGGGCCTTTTGCCTACTGGTCCGCCAGCGCGTTGGGCGCCGTGGAACTTCCGAATGTCTCGCTTTCCCTGGCTGCGCTGGCACTAGGCTGGCTGGTTGTGTTCCCGGGGCTTCTCTACCTTCGCAAGGCCCTTTATCCGGAGCTGATAAGATGAAGACCAGCACCTTTTTGCTCGCCTGTGCCCTGCCCCTGTCGGCCGGGGCTGCCGAGATGCGCTTCACCGGCCAGGCGATGCCGTTGAACGGCGACAACGTGCTCTATGAAGAGCGGCACGTGGTAACGGGAAAATGCACCGTGGGTCTTTTCCGACCCACCTCCCACAACGTGACGTACGTTCGCGGTAACGGAGAGGCGTTTGCTGACAAGACACTGTCTTACGAACAATCGGCGTTGCGTCCAGCGATGACGTTCCGGCAGCCGGGTTTCAATGAAGTCATGGAAATCCGCAATCGGGATGACGCAAAGCTGGAAATCGAGTGGCAGACTCCGGAAGGCGATACGGAAAACTCGACGGTGGAGGTCACCCGAAAACTGGTGGCGGATGCGGGCTTCGACAACCTGGTGCGCAACCACTGGCCCGAGGTCACTTCCGGCGACCGCATTGAATTCGACTTTCTGGCGCCTACCCGGGGCAAAGCCTATGGCTTTGTACTGGAACCAACGGAGGACGATCGTATCAACGCCGCACACACGGTGCTGATAGAGCCCTCCAGCACCATCCTGAGTTTTCTGGTCGACCCGATCCTCCTGGGCTATAACGAAAGCGGGGTGCTGACGAACTACCTCGGGTTGACCAATATCCGTAAGGACAAGGACTCGAACTACACCGCCCATATCCGCTATACCGTGGAAACCGCTCCGGATTGTGAACTGACCCGCTGAATCCGTCCTTGCAGCCAAGGCGGACACATCGACCTGTTGTGGTAGACTTGCGGTTTCCTGACACACCCTGACAACCGCCAAAACTGCAAAACAGAAGGTTTCCGCCGATGATGTTTGTCTCATTCAACGTCAACAGTATCCGCACGCGGCTGCACCAGCTTGAGGCCGTGATTGATAGCCTGAACCCGGACTTTATCGGCCTGCAGGAAACCAAGGTGACCGACGAGGAATTCCCGGAAGACGCCATTCGCGAACTCGGCTACCACGTTCACTTCCATGGCCAGAAGACTCATTACGGCGTTGCGCTTCTTTCCCGCCTGGCGCCGGACAGCGTCCAGAAAGGTTACCCGTGGGACGGAGAGGACTCCCAGCGCCGCCTGATTACCGGTCATTTCACGGTTAACGGCCGCAAGCTCACAGTGATCAACGGCTATTTTCCCCAAGGCGAAAGCCGCGACCACCCGGTGAAGTTCCCCGCCAAGGAAAAGTTCTACACGGACCTGATGCGCTATCTGGATGATTTGAAGGCCGCCAACGGTGAGATTGTGGTGATGGGCGATATGAATATCTCCCCCACTGACCAGGACATCGGCATCGGAGCCGACAACGCCAAGCGCTGGCTGAGAACCGGTAAGTGCAGCTTTTTGCCGGAAGAGCGTGAATGGCTGGGACAGGTCGAAAGCCGTGGTTTAACCGATGTGTTTCGACACCTTCACCCCGAGGAGTCGGACACCTTCAGCTGGTTTGATTACCGCAGCAAGGGCTTTGACAGGGACCCGCGCCGCGGCCTGAGGATCGACCTGATCATGGCCAGTGACCCGCTTCTACCCAAGGCGGAAGAAGCAGGCGTCAGCTACGATATTCGCGCCATGGAGCGGCCTTCGGACCACTGTCCGGTGTGGGCCCGCTTCGCGCTTTGAACCCACCTCGCCGGGCCGCGACATGAAAAAAATGAAAACCCGCGACCGTATACTTGAGGCCAGCCTGATGCTGTTCAACAGCATCGGCGAGCCCAATGTAACCACCCTGTTGATTTCGGACGAACTGGAGATCAGCCCCGGCAACCTTTATTACCACTTCAAGAGCAAGGGCGATATTGTCGGGGAACTGTTTGCCAGCTATGAGCACGAAATGCACGACCTGCTGGCGGTACCGGAGGACGCAGACATCAGCCTGGACCAGCAGAGTTTTTTCCTGCATTTGCTGTTCGAGACCGTCGCCCGCTACCGATTCCTGTATCAGGACCTGGTGAACGTCCTGTCCCGGTACGACCAGCTTCAAACACGCTTCCGGCGCATTTTGAAGAAGAAAACCAATGGTTTCAGGGTCATCTGCGAGAGCTTTCGACGCCAGGGCGTCATGGAGATTACCGATGGGGAGCTGGATGCGCTCTGCGACCAGTTGACGCTTACCGCCTGCTATTGGAGCAGCTTCGACAGCCTGTCGCATCTGGATGACCGCGACTCCATGGACCCGGGCCGCGGTGTTTACCAGATGATGCACTTGCTACTGCCCTACCTGGGCCCGGATGAGAAGGAACAGATTTACCTGATGAGCCGGGACTACCTCTGACATCAACGGCCGGTAGCGAGCATTATTCTTCTTCGGAGCGGTCCTCGGTCTGCTCCCTGAGGCGTTGCAGTTCCGCTTCCAGGGCCTGAATCCGGCGTTCCATGGCTTCGATTTCATCCCGACGATGAATACCCAATCGACGCAACGCGCCGGACACGCGCTCATCAAACATGTTCTCAAGGCGGTCCCAGGTGCCAGTGGCCTTTTCCCGTACATCGTCCACACGGTCTTCCACAGAGCGTACGTGCTTTTCAACCACGCCGCGGGTCTTATTCTCCAACTGCTCGCCTTCCTGAACCAGGCGCTCAAAGAAGCGGCCGGCGTCCTCCTCGGCCTTGGTGTAGGCACCGAGCCCAGCCAGCCAGATCTGCCGTGCAGACCCTTTTATTTTACCCGCCAGCTGCTCATCGTTTTCCGGCGTGTTTTCGTTTTCGTCAGACATGCAAAACCTCGGAGGCGTTGGACTCTCATTAGCTCATTATTGTATTACAGCGGGCACTGAATTTCAGTCAACAGGCCAATATCTCTGCCCCGGAACGGAACACCGATGGCCTGAAAGGCGTGCAGCGAGCGGCTTTAGTATAAGCACACTTTCAATATGAAAAAATGTGATCAAACGAAGTGCTTACTGACTTGAAGTGTTCAAAATATGGTCAATACTTCACTATACCGGTGTCCCCGCTGATGCCGGTTTGTCTGGAAGTCTTTCATGGATACTACT
>PBRG01000174.1 GCA_002726615.1 Marinobacter sp. | reverse complement strand
TGCGCTGCGCGATTCGATCGAGCCCCACGCTCACGTGGTCGGCTGGAACGGGGAGAGCACCGATCCCGACACCGGTCACAGACGATATGGATTCGACGTCGAGTGGCACGTCCACCGATAGCCCAGATGCAGATTCAAGAAACCCGGCCACGAGCCGGGTTTTTAGTTTCGGTACAGCCTAGGGTCGCTCCTGAATGCCGGCGACGCCATCTAACCGGCCGGCTGTACCTCCTATTCGAGATGGCAGAGGAGAATAGTGATGGCTGACATCATTCCTTTCGATTACCAGGGCCAGTTCGTTCGCTTCACTACCGAAGGCTGGATCAACGCGACTGATGTGGCAAAACAGTTCGGTAAACGCCCTACAGACTGGCTCAAACAAGACGAGACCAAGCAGTATCTGGCAGCTCTGGCTGAAGCGCTTACATGTGATCCTGAGTCACTTGTAAAAACCAGCCGCGCCCGGGCGGATCGTGGCGGTGGTACCTGGCTGCATCCAAAGCTCGGGGTCCGTTTCGCGCAATGGCTCGACATCCGGTTCGCAGTCTGGTGCGACCTCCATATCGATGCAGTCCTTCGTGGCAGCGGCAACGCTTTGCAGGAATACGAGCGCGCGCACAACGCACTTGAATCACGAAAAGAGCTGGCCAGCGAGCAAGGTCGCGGACTGGCTCAGTGGCGCCACCAGAAGGAGCCACTCCAGCAGCAAGTCGAATACTGGCGAGAACAGTTACAAATGAACCTGGCGCTCGACGCCGCAGTTTAAAGCCCGCCACTGAGCGGGCTTTTTTATGCCCGAAACCCGCACGAGGATTTACACATGTCTGTATTGGCACAAGGCACGCACATCTTCATCCTGGACGACACCGGTGAAACACCGGAAGTGGTCCGCATCGAATGCGCCACCAGCTTTTCCCCGGGTGGCGATCCCGCTGATCAGATCGAGGACACCTGTCTGGAGCATAACGAGCGCTCTTACCGGTCCGGTCTGCGCACTCCTGGCCAGGCATCCATGGGCCTGAATGCTGACCCGAAGTATGACAGCCACCTGCAGCTCTACGGTCTGTCCCGGATGAATCCAAACCCCATTATTTCCTGGGCGGTTGGCTGGTCCGATGGCAAAGCGGTTCCCAATTTCGGTTATGGCGTGGACTCTGTAACCGTAAGTGAAGGTGGATCGGATTACAGTGAGTCCACCACCACTGTCGAGTTCTCTGCCCCAGAGGATTCCGACGGCAAAGTCGCAACCGGTGTGGCCACTGTCGTTGGCGGTGTAGTCACCGAGATCACCATCACCGACCCGGGCAGCGGCTACTCGGCAGCTCCGACCGTAACCGTTAACGATAGCGGCACGGGAACCGGCGCAACCGCAACCGCCTCGCTGGAAAGCAGGCCATCGTTTGTTTTCCCGGACACCCGCACCTGGTTCACCTTCCAGGGCTATGTTTCCGACTTCCCGTTCGACTTCGCTCAGAACACTGTCGTCACCACTGAGGTTTCGATTCAGCGTTCTGGTGACTCCAACTGGATCAAGAAGGCTGCCAGCTAATGGATCTGACCCTTGATGCACTGAAGGACATGGGCGCCTTTACCGGCGCCCCTGTTGAGAAAGAAATTGTCCTGAAGAAAGACGGCAATGAAGAGAAGACTGCCACGGTATATGTGCGCAAGCTTTCTTACTACAGCGCTGTCTCGGACATTAAATCACTCAATGCAAAGTCTGATGCCGTAGCCGGGCGTATTGCTTCGGCAATCTGCGACAAGGAAGGCAAACAGGTATTCGCGCCTGGTGACATTACCGGCGAGGCGGACCCTGATCGAGGCCCGTTGAACAGCGAAATCACAATGGAATTGCTGCGGGTGATTGGTGAGGTTAACGGAAAAAAGACGAAGAGCTGACGCCTGAAGATGAGCTTTGGTGCGAACTTGTACTTAACGGAGTCGGTGGATGCACTATTGCGCAAGCCCAGCGGCGCGTCAGCTATACTGAGTTTTTGTTGTGGTCCCAGTATCGACAAAGGCGCGGCAGCTTAAACACTGGCATGCGCGTTGAAAGGGCCGGGGCCCTGATTGCTACTATTCTTGCTAACCAAAATCGGAAAAGCGATAGTCAGCCTTTTAGTTTTTACAGCTTGGCTCCACACCATGACGAGCCAGTATTGACCATGGAGGAAGCGATGGAAAGTTGGAAATAATCGTACAATGAGCCTGTGCGGCTAGGCCGCCCAGCCTAAAATGGAGCAAGCCACTCCCATGCCGCACCCTTTCAATGGCGATAATTTGAGGCGACGTTATCATTAAGATTTCTCGGGAAAAGGCAAGAGCTTGTGGCGTTAATACATTTTTCACTGGCCGGCCATGTAAGCGCGGAAATTTATCAGAGCGAAGAACATGCAATGGAGAGTGCCTGTGCAGCGACTGTCAAAAGGCAAGCAAAGAAAGGCTTGCAAGATACCGCTCACAGAATCGAGCGCTTTTGAAGAAAAAGGCTTCAAAATACTACATCGAAAATCAAGAACAAATCGAGGCTAGGCGCCGAGAGTACGTTTTAAAGAACAGAGAAAAGGTAAACTTGATTAAGAAGCGCGCTTATGACAAAAAGCCGGAAAAATACGAAGAGATACGCCGAGAATGGGCCAGGAAGAACAAAGAGAAAGTTCGCGCCAGTCGCAAAAGATGGCGCAGCCTTAATGCTGAAAAGTTGAGGCAAATAGACTCGATTAGAAGATCTCGAAAAACTAAACGCAAGCCAGCATGGTTTGGGGAGCTTGATAACTTTGTCATCGCAGAGGCTTACTCCCTAGCCAAAGAGCGGGAAGCTGCGTCAGGGTTGCCTTATGAGGTTGACCACTTGGTTCCGTTAATATCAGAAAAAGCAAGCGGGCTTCATGTTGCCGGCAACATACAAGTTATCCCCGCTAAGTTGAATAGAATCAAAGGCAACAGACTTATTATGACAACCCCGCTTGAATGGCTAAAATATTGCCAAATAGGAACGCAAGTAGTTAGAGGGGCGGCATGAAAATAATTGGCGGTTCATTTGGCGCAAGCGGCAAGGCCCGTTTTGCCGGCAAGTACCTGGAAGTCCTTGGCGAGAAGCAGAAGGATTATCAGGGCAGCGACGTGGAGTCGGTCACTGTCCGACAGGAGAAAGAGCGCCAATTTGGCATTTTCGGTGCGCTTATTGGCACGCTGCTGTTCGGCTACATCGGTAGCCTGTTCCTCGGGGTGATTGGCTGGGTTGCCGGTCTGCTGTTCGCCATCACGGGCTCGTTCTACCACAAGCGGCGATATTTCGCGGATCTGGAATTCAAGGACGGCCTGAAGCTTACGCTTGAGCCAAACGACCACGAAGCCAAAAAGCTGGTCAAGTTCGCAGAAACCTGAACACCTAACGAATCACGAATAACCCGTCCAGACCGGCGGGTTTTTTTATGCCTGGAGAAACTCATGGCGAGGAAATCCCTCGGGACGCTCACGCTCGATCTAATAGCGAAGGTGTCCGGCTTCGAACAGGGTATGGACAAGGCGTCTCGCAAGTCCGAGAAAACTGCTAAGAAGATCGAGCGCTACTCCAATCAGATCGGCGCCGCCATTACAGCCGCCAGCGCCACGGCAGTAGCTGGGATGACCGCTCTCGTGGCATCGACTTCTGAGAGCGCAAGAGAAGTGCAAAACCTTTCCCGGCTGGCGGGCTCAAGTCCCCAGGAGTTCCAGAAGCTGACCTACGCTGCAAAGCGATACGGAATTGAGCAGGAAAAAGTGTCCGATATTCTCAAGGACACGAACGACCGCATCGGCGACTTTATTCAGACCGGCGGCGGTCCTATGGCCGACTTTTTCGAGAACATCGCGCCAAAGGTTGGCGTCACCGCTGATCAATTCGCCCGGCTTTCGGGTCCAGACGCACTTCAGCTCTACGTGCGGAGCCTCGAGGAGGCCGGAGTAAGTCAAAAAGATATGACCTTCTATATGGAGGCCATTGCTTCTGACGCCACAGCTCTGGTTCCGTTGCTGCGCAACAACGGCAGAGAGATGAAAAACCTTGGCGACGAAGCTGAGCGAACAGGCAACGTATTCTCCGATCTTGAGTTTGAGCAACTGGAAGATATCCGTCGCGGTTTTGACGAGCTCAGCGGCGCCGCTACAGGCATGAAGAATGAAATCGTTCTGGCGGCCCTCCCAGCGGTAAATGAATTGATCGACCTTCTTTCGGATGATTCAACTCTTAAATCCGCTCAAGCGCTAGGCACTGCTGTTGTAACCGCGATGAATAAAGCTGCAAAGGCGGTGGATGGCGCAATAAAGATCACGCAGTTTTTGGCCGAAGAGTTGGCGGCGATGACTGCAGGTGCCGCCGCAGACGATATTGTCAGGCTGGAAGATGAGTTAGAAACGCTCTATTCCATGCTGGATAACCCATCAAATCGCGTTAGGTTCTTTGGAAAAGACGGCGTTGTTGCCTACTACGACAAAGACGAAATCTGGGACATGATTGCCGAGACAGAAACCAAGATCGTAGATTTCCGGCGCCGTATGGAACGTGGAAGCCGGAAAGCTCCATTAATAGACTTGGTTTCCCCACCTGAATTACCTGGTGCAAGCGATGGCCGCGGAGATAATACCCCCGGAACTGCATCCAATACCATTACTTCGGTTGATAGTTCTAATGGCGATTCCGTTGCAGGCTTAGATTCTGCTGAAGATATCGAAAAGCAGATGGCTGATCGAAGAGAGGCGCTTCTATCATCTCTCCAGACAGAAAAGCAGGCCATTCTGGCGGCCTTTGGCGAGCGCGACGAGGAGATATCGAAACTGAGGGAAAACCAAACCCTCACTGAAATGGAAGCCAATAACCTGCGGATCCAGAACGAGCGCCAAATGTACGACTCTCTGGACGCCATGAGGCAGAAAGATATTGATCGAGAAAAAGAAGCTGTGCAGGCCAGGCTAAGTGCTGCGGCAGATATCGTCTCCATCACCTCCAACCAGGTCAACCAGATGGAGAGCCTATACGGTGAAATGGGGGCAGTTGGAGAGGCGTTTTACGTAATGTCTCAAGGCTTGGCTGCTGCCAATGCTGTTATCGATGGCATTCAAGCTGCCATGGCTATCCGCGTGGCCTATGCGCAAATGGCAGCGATGTCTGGCCCGGCAGCGCCCGGCATCCTGGCGGCTGGTGAAGTTCACGCCAACGTAGCCCAGGCGATGGGTGTCGCTGCGGCCGCGGGGATTACAGCCCAGACAATAGCCTCTTTCGAGGGTGGCGGTTATACCGGTGCTGGCCCAAGGTCTGGTGGCCTGGATGGGAAAGGCGGCTTCATGGCCATGCTGCATCCCGATGAAAGCGTTACTGATCACAAGTTGCAGAAAGCTGCTGGCGGAGGATCCGGAACCGTGGTCAACGTCATTGAGGACAATTCCCGGGCCGGCGAGACAGAAACCAAAAGAGGCAGCAACGGGCAGGAAGAGGTTAACGTGTTTGTCGCTGACATCATGGGCGGCGGACCCAGGGCCAAAGCCATGCAAACCGCGTTCGGACTCAAGAGGCAGGGCTACTGATGGCAACCGAGAAAGAGTTTCCCAGCTACCTGCCAACGCCGCTTCGTAACGGCTATGGACTAAAGGCGGCGCCCACGTTTGCCAGGACCAGCATGGCCAGCGGTCGTGCCAAGCAGCGCCCGGTGAACACCAGTGTCCCGACAATGGTTCCGGTGGCTTTCCTGCTTACCCAGGAGCAGGGGCAACTGTTTGAAGCCTGGTTCAATTACGAAATCAGCTATGGCACCGAATGGTTTAACTGCCAACTGGATTCTCCTATGGGGCTTCGACCTTACGAGTGCCGATTCACCGGCATGTACGAAGGCCCGAAGCTTCGCGGATTGAGGCATTGGGAATACAGCGCAGAGTTTGAGATACGAGAACGCCCTGTGCTGAACGAGGAATACTGGCTTTATGGGCAGGAGTTTATCCGGAACCAGAGCATCATCGACGTTGCTCTGAACAGCCTGTGGCCTGAACCATGAGCATCATTGAAACGGTCTACGCTTCGGCGCCGTCTGAGCATGTGATTCATCCAACGCTGGAGATCCTGGTACCGAACTTTGAGCCCATCCGGGTTGTGGCGTCCTTCGAGGATCTTACGGCAACGCTTGAAACTGGCGAAACGGTGACATTCAACGCAGGCCCGTTCGAATATAAAGAGCCGTCCAAGAACACCCAGGGAAATCAAACCCTGAATTTCTCCATCGCTAACGTCACCGGCGAGGCTCAGAAAGCTGTGGAGGCCGCACTGGAGTCTGCCGAGGAAGTGCCCGTAAATTACCGCGTGTTTCTCTCCAGCGATCTGTCAGCGCCTGCCAACAAGCCCTACAAAATGACGCTCAGAGGCGGAACTTTCGAGGGAATGATGGTGCAGATCGAGGCAGGGTATTACGACCTTCTGAATGCCGCGTGGCCCCGAAAGCGCTACACGTCCGAGTATGCTCCTGGCTTAAGGTACATTTAATGACCCTTGATGAGATCCTTGCGATTCCCTACGAGCCGAATGGTCGCTCTCAGTCTGGAGCCGACTGTTACGGCATCGTCCGGATGGCCCGCGTTTACCTGTTCAACAAGCCCTGGATGCCGGTTCATGGAGGTGTTGAGGGCAGCGACAAACGAGCGCTCACTGATGCAGTCCGGGCTGAGGCACCAAACTACCGTGAAGTCGGGCCACAACCAGGTGCAATTGCTTGCGCCTTCCGCGGCTCCCTCTGCACTCACATCGCCATCGTGGTTGATGTAGACGGCAAACGGATGATCCTGGAAACCGATGAACCTGGACGAGGTGGCCATGGCCCGCGCCTGGTCAACTTGCGGTATTTCGAGCAGCGGTTTCTGAAGGTTGTTTACTATGACGATTAAGGTCTACAGCAGCATCATGCCGGGTGAGCCGGCGGAGACTTACGATCGTTCGGGCTTAACCGTTGAGGCTTTCGTAAAATCCTTCACGCCGAATTACCGGCGCGGTGATTCTCAGCCGATTTCGTGCATGATTAACGGCGCCATCGTGAAACCGATGGATTGGGCCGATGCTGTTATCGGTGAGCGCGATGTGGTCGAGTTCCGGCCGGTGCCGTACGGGGACGTGGTGGATGCTCTGGCCATTGTGTTCCCCACGGTCTTTGGCCCTATTGCAGGCCCTCAGCTTGCGATCGAGGCGCTGATCGACATTCCCGGCCAGCAAGGCGGCCAGGGATCTCAGGGCAGCCAGTTAAATCCGGCAGACGCCAGGGCCAATATCGCACGGCTTGGACAGGGCATCCCCGAGGGTTTCGGCTATTACATTCGTTACCCTGACTACCTGAATCAGCCGCGCACCTTTTACCAGGACCGGAAAACGCAGGTGATTCGCCTGCTGCTTTCTGTTGGTGTGGGCGAGTACGAGATTGATCCGGACTCCGTGAAAATCGGTGAGACGCCAATCAATGAGCTGAACAATGCGGACTTCACCATCTATGAGCCCGGCGCGGATCTTTCCGGTGTCCCGAATCACGAGAATTGGTTTCAATCACCCGAAGTTGGCGGCACGCAAGGCAGCGCAGGAATCCGGCTGAAGGGCGTCACCTATGACCAGCGCACGTATTTTGGATCAGGCACGGCATCAGGCGACGCGATAACCGGCGTTTCAGTAGGCGAGTTGTGGGAGCCCGGGATCCTTGGGTCTATAAAAATGACCCAGTCGATAACAATCACCGACCCGGGTATTAGTTCAACGCTTATATTCAATGGCAATTTTCAGCACCTTGCCGCTGGCATGACCGTCAACATCGAATCCAATGTCGACGTGAATGGCACCTACGTTGTTTCAACAATCAACGCAGCCAAGGATGAGATCGAGCTGGAGACGACCGGCGGCGATCCTGTAACGGATTCATCTGGCCTTTCGGGTGCCATGTCCATAGACAAAGCGGGCACAGAGTACGCGCTGATCTCAATCCCCAGCGATACAGAGATACAGGTTGAGCGCCAGCTGGCGGACGGTTCACCTGATCCCGACTGGGATGGGAACCTGCCCTCAGCTTCTGTGACACTGGAGATTGTCTGGAGCGCTGAGGATTTTACCGGCAACAGGGCCGGACCCTTTGTCGTGTGCCCGGATGGCGAAACCACTGACACCATTGAGGTTGATCTTTTCGCTTCTTCTGGTTTGGGCGTGGTTGATGGTGAGTCCATAAACGCCAGGAGCCGGGACATTCGGATCGAATATCGCGAAGTTGGCGCCACGACCTGGCAGGAACAGATTGAGACGGTCAGCGGTAGCACCCGCGATCAGCTCGGCTGGACGTTCACCGTCAGCCTGCCCTCAGCCATCCGGCCAGAGATCCGGGTGAGCCGTCTGGGAGCGGAGGATGTCTCGGTAACCTCCCTCGATCGTCTGGACTTCACGGCGCTGCGCTGCAAATTGCCAGCGGTAACGAGTTACGAAGGCATTACCACGATGGCCGTGGATATTGTCGGTTCTGATGAGATTGCCAGCAGCTCCAACAACAAGATCAACCTGGAGTTCACACGCAAGTTGCCAACAATCAGCGACGGTGAATTCACTGCCAACTCGGCCACCAGGAGCATCAGCGCCGCTGCGTGCTATGTCGCCAAGTCACTCGGATACGCAGACGATCGGATCAACCTGGATGAGATGGAGCGATACGAGGCAATCTGGACGCCACGCGGTGACACCTTTGACTATGTGTTCTCAGATGGCACCGCCAAAGATGCGATCGACACTATTCTGAGGGCCGGCTTTGCCGAGATGACCCTAGAAAATGGCGTCATTACCCCAGTCCGAGATCAGCCAAGAGAAAAATTCGAGGACGGCTACAGCCCCGAGAACATGACAACTCCGCTCCGTCGACAATTCCAGGGCAAGAAAGTGGATGAGCCCGATGGCGTAGAGGTGGAATACACCAAGGCCGGCACCTGGACAACGGAAACCATCCAGTGCCTGCTCCCAGGAGACCAGGCGATCAAGCTGGATAAAGTGAACCTGAAAGGCGTCACAGACCAGACCCGCGCCTGGCGTATTGGAATGAGACGAAGGCGAGCCCAGCGCTATCGCCGTTGGACGTACTCGTTTGAAACGGAGCTGGACGCGCTCAACAGCCAGTACCTGTCCTTCGTTCCGCTGGTGGACGATGTGCCCGGCTACGGTAAGGCCTCGATTCTGCAATCCATCAGCTCTGATCGAATTGTTGTTTCGGAGCCGCTGGAGTTCGAGGAAGGCAAAACACACGTCGTCGCTTACCGTTCCGAATCGGGCGACGTTGTTGGGCCATTTACGGCAACACCTGGCCCTGACAAATACACCGCGCTTGTGTCGATTCCGCAGCCCTGGCCAGCGGTTACTCCCTCGGACAGAGAGCCGACCCATATTTACTTTGGCACAACCGATCGCTGGAGCTTTCCGGCACTAATTACCGAAATCAGCCCGAGCGGCCCGTTATCTGTTGGCGTTACGGCGACCAACTACGATGACCGGGTGTATGCCGACGACGATAACGCGCCTTTCAGCTAACGACTAAACAACCACTTTCCACAGAGCCCGCCATTGAGCGGGCTTTTTTGTGATCGGTAGAGGATTAAATAGATGACCAAGTTCAACACCGGCAACCCTGTTGGCAGCTCTGATCCGCGTGACCTTTTTGATAATGCCGCCGTGGCCGATAATCTGGTTACGGGTGAGGCGCCAGCCTATAACGACCGGCTCGGCAAGTCTCGCAAGTCCTGGCAGGGCATGGAAGATGAGTTTGCCGCCTTCATTGCGTCGAGTGGCTACGAGTTCCTTGGAAACTACGCGGCGGGCATTGAGATTACTGGGTACAACCAAGTGGTGCGCGACACCTCCGGCGAGTTCTGGCGCGTGTCTGGCTCCACTGATTTGCCGTACACCACTACAGGCGCGGGGCTGCCAGAGGGCGCGGCGTTTGTGTCTGTTGGGGATGCGGCTTTGCGCCAGGAGTTGGCGAGAACGGTTGCAAGCGGTCAGGGCGCAAACCTCGTTAACGGTGCGACAATCTACGTTGGAAGTGTGGCGGAGCTTGAGGCTTTGTCTTTGGCGGTGGGGGTGAATGTTAGATTGACTGATCAGGTCAGATTTGGAGACGGCACGGTTAAATCCGGAACACCGCCGAGCGATCCTCAAAAGGGTGTATTTATCACACTTGCCAATGGTAATTATTGGGAGCGAGATAGAGAGCCAAACCTAACAAAACCGCGCTGGTTTGGTGGTAGCTCCGCAGCAACAGAAACAGAGAACACGTTAGCAGTTCAGGCCGCTCATAATTTATTGCCGTCCACTGGTGGTGCTATATACATAGATGAACTAATTGAATGCTCAGGCTCTTTAAGTTTCACAAAGAACATCCTTCTGAAAGGCAATAATAGACGTGGTAGCGGTCTTGTATATACAGGCATCGGGACTTTTATAACAAATTTCTTCCTTGTAATTATGGATATGTCGGTAAGTGGGAAAAGTCCTGATGGTACGCTGTTTTTTAACTCTGGGTCGGTTGGATTCTCATCTTCTGCTTCAATACAAACAAGCGGGGCGGCTCTAACAAATTGGGACACTATTGTTTCATGGGCCGGTGGATTTTATTACAAATTCATTGATACGTACTTTGAAAGGTTTTCCAACGGGTTCACGAAGCTAAACGCCAACAACATCAGTTTTCACGGATGTCGCGCTGCACTGTTCGACAGATTTATAAGATACAACGGAGGAACCGGCCCTATTTCTTTTTACGGAGGCAGCGTCGAAAACTTCACAGACGAGATTATCAGAGGCGAAGGGGGCGCAGCATCCGTTATTAACTTTAACGGTGTTTATGTTGAAAACAAAGTTACCCCTCAAGGGTGGTTATCAAATGGTCTTGAGGCAGATGATGGCGCAAGCGCAATAGGGATAATTGGCGGGACAGTGCTGACAACAATTGGCTGCTCCATAGCAACTCCTGGACTAAGGTTCATCACAGGTAAATTTGAAAGAATTGAATCAAGCAATTACCTGTTTAATGTTTCTGGAATGGATCACTATTACTCTGGTAGTGGCCTTACGCTTGACGCTGGCGGAAGATTCTCGGACAAGGCTGAAAGCGGTGCATTTACAACTTCCTATTTGCTTGTGTCGAAAGGACCATCAGTAATCAAAGCGACCGACCCGTTCACTGGTAAAGATATAAGCATATTGCCTGAAAATGACTTGACTCTTGAAAACGGATGGACTCAAGACGCTAGTGGGCAGGTTTGTCGTTATAGTGTTATTGATGGTGTTCTTTATTTAGATGGAAACATTGACGGCGGGGCTGCAACGTCAGAGCAATTTGCAACGCTTCCCGCTGATATCGCAGGCCGAATAGATACTACGAAATGGTTTTCAGCCATCAAGACAGATACAGGGGCATCTGTGTCCGCTAGGGTTGCAATAAATGGAGCTTGCAGGATAGAGGGCTTGATGACGAATATCGCATTTAGCGTTGCGATACCGTTAGTTAGCTATTAGATATATACTATTGAAATGCGTGACTGCGTCAAATCAACACGTTAATCCGAATAGCCATAAAACGGACGGTTAGAAACGCTATGCCGCTGATGACCGAAACCATCACGCGGCTTCTGGAATTTAATATGTCCTTTGGTTTGGCCTCGTGGGCATTTTGTGGCCACACTCTGCGCACGGATGCGCACCAATAGAACAATGTGGGCGAGGGCGTCCGGCATGACCTTAATTAAATCAGACAGTTATAATTGCTGGCAGCACTCATAATGCTGGGGTCGGCGGTTCGACTCCGCCCCTTGCTACCAAGATTCAGAGGGTTGCGACGCGAGTCGTGACCCTTTTTTGTTGGATCTCTCCTTTTTGTCCCCTGCCCCAGAGCGCTGTAATCTTATTGAGGGTTGGCAAATTCACTGACGCCAGGTCCGTCTTCTGGATCTCGCTGTCTCCCGTGAATATCCCAGGCACCATGATTTTTCTCGCCAATCAAGCGGCAGGTTCTGATTGCATCCCTGAAATCTTCCGTGAGACGGCTGTCTTTTACTCTATGAGAGATGTACATGGACAAATCTATCCAGGCGGCTGTCCGTTCATAATAATGCCCCGGATAGTCATCGATATACAGGTCCATCATGATCCGCGGCAGAACCACGACATCCACGCGACCGAGCCGAAGCATTTCGACCGCCTGCGCCCAATCAGAGACATCAGTTACGCGAGGGCTATCACCTTTTAAAAGCTGTAAACCAGCAAATTTGCGGACAAATCCAAACCTGAGCCCCGTCATGGTTTCTAGCGGCGGCAAATCCTGAGCCATGAGATACACATATTCTAATCGGAACAGCGAACCGCCAAAGTCCGCATACTTGTCCCTTTCTGCCGTTTGAATCAAGGGCAATCCAACCGAAATACCACCCTTTTCCAGTTGGCGAAGTATCTGGGCCAAAGGCATATTAATGAACCTGAAATCGCCGCCTACGCGGCTAAAGACACAACGATAATAAGGCGCAAAACGACCCACGAGCTTTCCATTTTCTACAGAAATTTCGCGTTCTATATCGGCAAAGACTCCAACAAAATGGTGGCGTTTTGACTCGGCAGACAGAGATAGAGAGAAAAGCAGAAGCAAAAAGAAATGCAGAAGCTTGAGCCATACGAGCCTTTGCATGCCTCACCCCCCCAATCGTGCGAATACAGTGCATACCTTTTAAGGCATTTAAGCGAAAAAACGTGACATTGACTAACACACAACACCAAGCGCTTTTTTTATAGTAGTTGTCATATCGGCACCGTGCTCATCTTTTCCAGCCCTTTGCTTAGTGGTCTTTATCGGGCAGCGGTTAGACTCCGCCGCTTGCTACCAGTATTCTGGCAAGCCCGTCGCGAAAGCGCCGGGCTCCTGAGCTTCTGGGGACGACCCCACCCTTCCCGGGCAGTGAACGCGGGACGACCCGCCTCCGTACAAAACATTCTATGAAATCAACCAGAGACAGAGTTCGACAGGCGATTTCCTTTGAGGTTATCGGCCTCCTGCTTTCCGTTCCCCTCGCTGCCGTGACCTTCGGATTCGATATGGGAAGAACCGGAGTTCTTGGTGTGGTTGGCGCCACCATCGCGACAATCTGGAACTACCTGTTTAACCTGGGATTCGATCACGGCCTGAAGCACT
>PBRG01000173.1 GCA_002726615.1 Marinobacter sp. | reverse complement strand
CTTAGGCGGTATACTTTCTGTTGCACTTTCCGTCGGCTCGCGCCGCCCAGGCGTTACCTGGCACCTTGCCCTGTGGAGCCCGGACTTTCCTCCCCCGGTAAAACCGGCGGCGACTGTCTGGCGAGCTCGGGCGAGACCATACTCCAGCCTGCAGCGACAGGCAAGAAAAACCGCGAACCAGCGACTGCCTGAGATCAGGTCTTCAGAGACAACGCTCGCTGATACAGTTCATTCTTGGAGAATCCGGTTAACTCCGAGGCCAGTTTCGCCGCCTTTTTCACCGGCAACTCTGTCAGCAGCAACGCCAACACCCGATCCGCCTCTGCCGCCCCTACCGACAACTCCTCTGCGCTAGCACCACGCACCATCACCACGAATTCGCCACGACTGCCATGGGGATCCGCCTCCAGACTTTGCCTGACATGGGCCGCCGCCCCCGCATAGAAAGTCTCGAACGTTTTGGTCAACTCCCGGGCCAGCACGAGCTCTCGCTCTGCCCCCATCACCTCCGCGATATCCCCCACCGTGTCGACAATACGATGGGGCGACTCGTAGAACACCAAAGTGGCGGATTCCCTCCCCAGGCGATCCAGGGCAGCCCTGCGCGCTCCGGACTTGGAGGGCAGAAAACCCTCGAACAGAAACCGATCCGTCGGCAACCCTGCCGCGCTCAGCGCCGAAATCAGCGCACAGGCACCAGGCACCGGAGTAACCCGATAACCCCGAGCCCGAGCCTCCCTTACCAACACAAAGCCTGGATCAGAGATCAGCGGCGTCCCCGCATCGGAAATCAGAGCCACGTCCTGGCAGGCCGCAAGCTTGCCCAGTACCTGGCCAGCCCTGTCCCGCTCATTGTGTTCGTGCAAGGCCATCATTGGCTTGCTGATGCCCAAATGCTGCAATAGACGGCCACTGTGCCGGGTATCCTCGGCGGCAATCACTGCAACCCGCGACAAAACAGCCGCGGCCCTGGGAGACATATCGTCCAGGTTGCCAATCGGTGTAGCAACGATATACAGGGTGCCTGCCTGTTCCGGCGGCTCGCTTTCTGAGTTCACACATCCCTCTCTTTGCTCCCTGCGCATGACACCAACGTCATGTGAATTCACGCGGGAGCTGTTAAACTTGCGGCCTGATAAATCAAACCATTAATGGGAAGCCCGGCGGGCACCAGGGCTCCCGGCATGATGCCGCCGATTACCCGGCGCCACAAGCGTAATAACCCGGAGTATTGTGAGCCAGCCATGACCAAATACCGCCAGAACCTGAAAACCATCACCATTCTCCTGGCCACGACGGTGCTGTTTGCAGGTTGCGCAAGCGTGAACCTTGAATCGTACATTGCCAAAACCGCCGGAGAAGCCCTTGAAGTCGCTGCCAACGAAACCAACCGGCAGAATGCACAGACCTACCTGTTGAGAGCGGCGGACAGATTCCAGGGCCAAAACGAACACCGGGCTGCCAGAAAGGTACTCCAGAGCCAGCAATTCTCCCCTGCCACGGAGGCCACGGAAAACCAACGGCTTCTGCTGGCCATGGCCAGCGCCACTGCGCTCGAGGATGGCGATTGGGCTCAGGACATTGTATCCGGCATCGAGCCAGATCATTTCCTTAATTATGAAAGAAACATGATCAACCGCGCCGCAAGATTGCAGGAGCAAAACTATCGGCTTTCAGGGGACAACCTCGCGGCGGCGGTTACCCTTATCCTGCTGGCCGGAGCAGACACAGACGCCAATACACAATCGGTCCATGACGACATCTGGAAGAACCTGAAACAGACCTCCGACACCCAGCTCGCCGACAGGCAAAGCCGCGCCGTTGGCTATGAAGCCCAGGGCTGGCTTGAACTGGCTGGCATTCTCCGGCAGCCGGGCATCAATCTGGACGAACAGGGAAGAATGATCCGCAGTTGGCAGAACAACTGGCCTGACCACCCCGCCGCCGGAGTTTTACCGGCTGAACTGCAATTGATTGCAAACCTCGCAGAGAGCCAGCCCGAAAGAATCACCCTGGCATTGCCACTCAGCGGACCATTATCGAGTGCTGGCGCTGCCATCCGCGATGGTTTTTTCGCCGCTTACTACGGAGACAAGTCGGCGGAGCGTGGAGAAATCAGCATTCGAGTCATCGATACCTCGGATCGAGACTTTCGCTCGCTTTATGACGAGCTGACCAAAGAGGAACAGGATCTGATCGTCGGCCCTCTGGAAAAAGAGTCCCTGGCAGCACTCGCCGGCATGTCGACTCTACCTGTGCCGGTTCTGGGCCTGAACTATCTTCCACAGGAGGCCACAGCTCCCGACGGACTCTACCAGTTCGGGCTGTCGGCAGAAGACGAAGCCAGACAAATTGCCAATCGCCTTGACGCAGAGGGCATCGACCAGATCCTTGTACTGATCCCCACGGGCGAGTGGGGAGACCGACTGGAAAACGCCCTGCTTGACCAACTGTCGCAAAACGGAGGCATCGCACTGGATATTGAGCGCTACTTCCGCGAGGACAATCTCCGCGCTGTCATCGCCGACCTTCTTGGCATCACAGTATCCCGCGATCGGGCCATAGACGTTGAACGCACTGCCGGCATTGACGTTGAGTTCGAGCCACGGCGGCGCCAGGATGCTGACGGCATCGTTATGGTCGCGGAGCCAACCATCGCACGGCAGTTCAAACCATTATTCGCCTTCTATTTTGGCGGCGATCTGCCCGTTTACTCACCCTCCATGGTCTACGAGGGCAATCCGGACCCGTCACGGGACCGGGATCTGAACGGCGTCACCTTTACCGACACGCCCTGGGTTCTTGAAAAGACAAACCGTTTTCGCGACATCGTCAAGGAAGCCATGCCCGATGTCCGGGGCCAGCTTGGCCGTCTGTTCGCCATGGGCGCCGATGCCTGGAATCTGAGCAAACGACTGCCACTGCTGAGACAGGTCGAGGGAGCGACGATAGACGGCCAAACCGGCGTGCTGACCATGACCCCCAAAGGCAGTATTCATCGGGAACAACTCTGGGCCCGATTCAGTGAAGGAACGCCAGAACAACTGCCACCGCTGGAACCTGAAGAGAGAGAGTTGGGCACGACAGACACAGAAAGCCCCTCCAATCCTAATTAACAGAAAGGACACTTTTTGCCATGGATGGCAGCCGAGGAACACGAAAAGCCACCGGGGATCGTGCCGAAGGTGTTGCCGCGCGCTATCTTAAAACCAGAGGCGTCACTATTCTGGCACGCAACGTATTCAGTCGCGGAGGCGAAATTGACCTCATCGGCAGGGACAGTGATGTGCTGGTTTTCTTCGAGGTGCGATACCGCGGAAACGGCAGCCTGACCGGTGCCGCCGAATCCATCACCCCCATAAAGCAAAGGCGCATCATCCGCGCCGCTTCGTTTTACCTCCACAGGCATGGGCTGTGGAATGCGAACGCAAGAATTGACGTAATCGCAATCGCACCGGGCGAACGCAAAAAATACCGGATACAATGGATAAAAAACGCCATTCAGGTCTGACTATGACGGATACCGAACAACAGATAAACCAGTGGTTTGCCAACCATATGGAACACACGGCCCACGCCGCCAGCCTAACAGCGCCGGCTATCGAGAGGGCTTCGGACGCACTGGTCAACACGCTACTGACTGATGGCAAAATCATTACCTGCGCCAACGGCAACGCCAACGTGCTTACGCAATACTTTTGCACGGCGCTGCTCAACCGTTTTGAGCATGACCGACCGGCACTGCCCGCCATCAATCTGGGAGCTGATGCGACTACTTACTCTGCAATCTGTCGCGACAACCGCTTCAATGACACTTTCTCAAGACAGGTTCGCGCTATTGGCAAAGCCAACGATCTGCTCCTGGTTATTGTGGACGATGGCCACAAGGCCAACCTGATCCAGGCAATACAGGCCGCGCACGACAGGGAAATGAATGTGGTTGTACTGAGCGCCAAGGAAAAAACCGACATCACCTCGCTGCTTCACCCGGAGGATCACGAAATAGCCCTGGATAACCTTTCTCCGACGGCTGCAACACCTATCCTGCTAGTGATTATCAACGCCTTGTGCGGACTGATCGACGAAAAACTGTTCGGCGGATAAACAAAAAAGCCAGCTGTTAAAAACAGCTGGCTTTTTAGACACCCTGAGGCTTTCCTTTCAAGACAGTGCTATTTCACGACCTTGAGCGTTGGCCGACCGCTGGGCCGATCTCCACCTTGACCGCTATCGCTACTGCCACTTTCGGAATCCTTGCCGCCAGGCCCTTCCGGATCAGGAGAGCCCGGCTCGCTACCGAAGACCATACCCTCACCGTTCTCCTTTGCGTATACCGCCATGACAGCCTGCAGCGGGATAAAGACCTGCATCGGCACACCGCCAAAACGTGCACTGAATTCCAGGGCACCATTACCAATCACCAGACCACGCACGGCTCCGGGGCTGATATTGAGCACAATCTGCCCATTGGCAACGTGCTCAGTCGGAACCTGAACGCCCTGCACCCCCGCATCCACAACGATATAGGGCGTACAGTCGTTATCGAGGATCCACTCGTTGAATGCCCGAACGAGGTAGGGACGGCTTGATGTCATCGTTATCTTACTATCAGGCACTGCCTTTCTCCTGAACCGGTTTCAGGCGCTGCATATCAGTTACGAATATCTTCTTCCAGGTCCGACAGGCTCGCCTTAAAACCTTCACGACTGAATATGCTATCCATGTACTTTTGAAGCGGCTTCGCCTGCTTCTCATTCAGCTCAATGCCCAGTGACGGCAAGCGCCACAGAATCGGAGCAATGCAGCAGTCCACAATCGTGAACTCTTCCGACAGGAAAAATGGCATTTCGCCGAATAGCGGCGCCGTAGCCAGTAAGCTTTCGCGAAGCTCTTTGCGAGCCGCATCCGATGCCTTCGCGTTGGGTTGAGCCAGAATCTGATCCACCAACCCACACCAGTCTTTCTGGATGCGGTGAATCATCAGGCGACTGTTCGCCCGCGCAACAGGATAAACCGGCAGCAATGGCGGATGCGGAAAGCGCTCGTCCAGATACTCCATCATGATATTTGGCTCGTAGAGCACAAGATCACGATCCACCAGAGTCGGCAGGGCATTGTACGGATTCAGGTCAGCCAACTCTCCAGGTGGGTTATCCGGATCAACGTTCACAACGTCAACCGTTACCCCCTTCTCTGCCAGCACAATGCGGACTCTGTGGCTGTAGTGACTGGCCGGGTCCGAGAAAAACGTCATTGATGACCGCTTGGTCACAACGCCCATAGAACTACCTCACGATTTGACTAACCGAATTGATCCTGAAAAACGCAAAAATCCAGCGGGCCGGCTATTGCCCGCTGGAACTCAGGGACAGGAATTATACCTGAAATCTCAGTGTACGTCCTTCCAGTACTCGCGATTAAGCAGGTAGGCAAAGATAAAGAAAATCGCCACGAAGATCAGTACGAACATACCCAGCCTTTCACGCTCAACCTTTACCGGGTCGCCCATGTAAGACATGAAGTTGGTCAGGTCATACATAGCCCGGTTGAATTCCTCCGGCTCCATGGAACCTTCCGTTTCCCATTCCGGGCAAATATCCGCGTTGCGAACATCGCCGCTGAGAGGATCAACACTCGCACCCTCACCAATTCTCGGCTCAACCGCACACAGGCCCTGCAAGCCAGTCAACACGTGGGGCATACCAACGTTTTCGAAGACCACATTGTTCACACCCAGCGGACGACTTTCATCCTTGTAAAAGCCACGAAGATAAGAATAGATCCAGTCTTCACCACGAAGACGCGACTCCAGCGTAAGATCCGGTGGCGGAGCACCGAACCAGCTCGCAGCCATCTCCTTGCTCATGGAATTTTTCATGAGTTCGCCGATTTTTGCACCGGTGAAAATCAGGTTTTCCTCGTAAAGCTCGGCGGGAATCCCCAGATCATCCGATACACGCTTATACCGCGCATACTCCATGGAGTGACACCCCATGCAGTAGTTGGTAAAAAGGGCCGCACCGCGCTGGAGCGACGCTTTGTTGGTATGGTCCGGCTCCATGGTATCAAGCGGCACGGACGCCCCCGCTGCCAGCCCGAGGGCCGGCAGGATCGCTATGAAAAGACCAACTATCAGCTTTCTCATCATCCTGTCACCCTCTCTGGAACTGGCTTTGTTTTCTCCATACGCGTGTAGAACGGCATGAGAATAAAATAGAGGAAGTAAAGCGTTGTCAGGATCTGGGCAACCATTGTGCGACCCTCAGTGGCCGGAACAATGCCGAGATACCCCAGGATGATGAAACTGATGGCGAAGATCGTCAGAGCGATCTTGCTCAACCAGCCTTTGTAGCGCATCGAGCGCACCGGACTTCTGTCAAGCCAGGGCAAAACAAACAGGATGGCGATAGCAGCGCCCATCACGACAACACCCCAGAACTTCGCGTCCAGGCCGAAGAGGTCGATAGTCACCGCCCGTAACATCGCGTAGAACGGTGTGAAGTACCATACCGGCGCTATGTGGTCGGGCGTCTTGAGGGCATTGGCAGGCTCGAAATTCGGCTTTTCAATGAACAACCCGCCCATCTCGGGGAAGAAGAAGACCACGATAAAGAAGATGAAGAAGAAAACACCCACGCCCAACAAGTCATGCACCGTGTAATAGGGATGGAACGGTATACCATCTTTGGGAATGCCGTTTTCGTCCTTGTTCTTCTTGATATCAATACCGTCAGGGTTGTTGGAGCCAACTTCGTGCAGAGCAAGAATGTGCAGCACCACCAAACCAAGCAGAACAATTGGCAATGCGACGACATGCAATGCAAAGAAACGGTTCAGGGTAATACCGGAAATCAGATAGTCACCGCGGATCCACAGGGACAGATCATCACCAATTAGCGGAATAGCACCAAACAGGTTTACGATAACCTGTGCACCCCAATAGGACATCTGGCCCCAGGGCAACAGATAGCCCATAAATGCTTCGGCCATCAGCACCAGGTAAATCAGCATACCGAAGATCCAGATCAGCTCGCGCGGCTTTTGATAGGATCCGTACATCAAGCCACGGAACATGTGGAGATAAACCACCACGAAGAATGCAGAAGCGCCAGTGGAATGCAGGTATCGAAGCAACCAACCCCACTCAACATCGCGCATGATGTATTCAACTGACGCGAACGCACCTTCCGCTGTGGGGTTATAGCTCATGGTCAGCCATATACCGGTCACGAGCTGATTCACCAGCACCAGCATCGCCAGCGAACCGAAGAAGTACCACATGTTGAAGTTCTTCGGCGCGTAATACTTGCCAACGTGCTTGTTCCACGCATCGACAATTGGAAGACGTTCGTCTACCCAGTTCACTAACTTGTTCATTATGCGGCCCCCTCAGGATCCAGACCGACGGTCAGAGTGTTCTCGTCGTCATAGCGATAGGGAGGCACCTGAAGATTCGAGGGTGCCGGCATATTCGGATAGACACGCCCGGCGAGGTCGTAACGGGAGCCGTGACACGCACAATAGAAGCCTCCAAGCCAGTCTTCCCCTAGATCGGCTGGAGCGACTTCTGGCCTGAATTGGGGAGAGCAGCCCAGATGGGTACAGATACCAACGAGAACAGCGTACTCGTCCTTGATTGCCCGGAGCTCACCTTCGATGTAGGCAGGTTGGTCCGCTTCCTTGGAAAGGGGATCCTTCACCTTGTCATTCAGCTCGAGTATGTTTTCGTTCATCTCTTCGGTGCGGCGAATAACCCACACCGGCTTACCGCGCCATTTGACGGTCATTTGCTGACCTGGCTCCAGTTTACTGACATTGACGGTTACCGGTGCACCGGCTGCTTCCGCTTTGGCACTGGGGTTCCAGGATGCTACGAAAGGCACGGCCGCACCGACGACGCCGACACCACCCACCACAGACGTGGCACCGATCAAAAACCGGCGCCTGCCTTGGCTCACGTCGCCATTACTCATTATGGTTATCTCCCATCAGGCGACATACAGCCCTGCTCACAGGGAAACTGCACATCGAAAAGGACTTCTCTCAACCTAAAATTATAAGCGCTCAAATGGTAATGAAATTACCCTGCCCTTACAAGTCGGAAAGGCTTTGAGCCGGGCCATTACCTGTCTCAGGTCTGCTCGAAACTGCTATCACAGACAACAAAAAACCCGGCCAATGGACCGGGTTTTTTTCGGATCTGCTCCAGCGACTTTTAACGCTTGGAGAACTGAGGACGCTTACGCGCCTTCCGCAGACCAACTTTCTTACGCTCCACTTCACGAGCGTCACGGGTAACATAACCCGCTTTGCGCAGTGCAGGGCGCAGCGTTTCATCGTAATCCATCAGGGCACGAGTCAGTCCGTGACGAATAGCGCCCGCCTGACCACTGATACCACCACCCTTAACAGTGATGTTGATATCGAAACGATCCGTGGATTCGGCAACCACCAGGGGCTGACGAACAATCATCCGCAGAGTTTCGCGACCGAAAAACTGCTCAATGGATCGACCGTTGATAGAGATGTTACCGCTTCCCGGCTTGATGAAAACCCGAGCCGTGGATGTCTTGCGGCGACCAGTACCGTAATTTTGTGCTACAGACATATCCGCCTTCCGTTAAATGTCGAG
>PBRG01000172.1 GCA_002726615.1 Marinobacter sp. | reverse complement strand
TCCAGTTACGAATGGCCTCAAGGCTCTCCCAGTAGGACACCGTAATGCCCAGACCCTCTCGGGCGGATTCCATGCCCAGGTAGCCGGGTTGTTGTGCCGCCAATTCAGCCATTCGCGCGGCCATTTCACCGTAGCCGTTGTCGCCGTCAGTGCGGTGGCTGGTGAAAATAACAGCGTAGTAGGGGGGCTTGGGGGTGTTGGCGAATTCTGACATGGCGTGCTCCAGGGTAAGTCCAGTACAAACCGGGGCTAATGGTCAGGCTTTTCTACTTCCCACTGCTCTCGTCGCAACCGGTAAAGTACATGTGGCCGCAATAGGCTACCCTCGGGCAAACCGGGATGCTCAAACTCGCCACTGTACGTCATGCCGATGCGCTCCATGACACCGCGTGATCGCTGATTACCAACGGTGGTGAAGGAGACGATTTCAGAAAGCCCCAGCTGTTGAAACCCGACAGCTAAGGCACCGCGAGCAGCTTCTGACGCATAGCCATTCCCCCAGTGGGCGAACGATAGGCGCCAACCAATTTCCACACACGGAGAAAAAGGCAGCGTCGCAACGGGGATGTGTAGCCCGCAAAAACCAATAAAGGGCTCGACGCCCTTGACCTCTACCGCCCAGAACCCCCAACCGCGCTGTTTGATGAGCGAACGAATTGTCCCCGCCATCTCGTTGCTTGCATGCCCACTTAGCGGTTTGGGGAAGAACTCCATTACCTTTGGGTCTGCGTTCAAAGCGGCGAACGGCTCAAGATCACTGTCCCGCCATTGGCGCAAACGTAGTCGTTCGGTCTGAAATTCCAATAATTTTGCCATAATTGGACGAGCCTCACTTCTGAAGACGAACGTAAGAAGCTACGAGCGTTGGGACTTGAACCCAAGTAAGAGTGCTGCACCAATCATTCCCGCCCCTGAAGCTTTCTCGACCCATGCCTGTGTTTTGTTGCTCAATTTGGTCGCTAGCCAGCTCCCGCCTTTACCGTAAGCGCTCAGAAATATCCCGTCGATCACGATGTAGGTAAAACCCAACACGAGAATGTGCGGGAACAAGCTATGAGTAGAGCTTAGAAATTGTGGAAACAGGGCGGCAAAAAATACAACTGCCTTGGGATTGGCTGCGGATGTGATGAAACCACGAGCCCATAGAGCTTTCAAAGATGCCCTCTTGGCAGGTGTCGCCGAACCATGCGCTTTGAAAGAGTTAATGATCTGACGAGTACCTAACCAGACCAAGTAGCTCACGCCGAGCCATTTGATAATGGTGAACCCGTATTTGGAAGCGTTCAAAGCCGCTGCTAAACCAAGCCCCGCCAAGACGATTTGAATAGCATTTGCTGTTAAATCACCTGCGGCCGTGGCAAGCGACCTCTTAAACCCATTTGACGTGCTTGCAGAAAGCATGAGCAGATGGCTTGGCCCCGGTGTACACATGAACAGAAGTACAGTGCCAACATACAGAGCCCATGTTTCAATAGTCATTTGAAGTTCCCTCTAGTTCACATATGGCACGAATATCCTCGAGATCCACTGGACGTGATAGCGCAGATTTATACTGGACTAGATCGTCCTTCAGCATAAGGGGAAGCGCAAGACCCATCAAAGGTAAGGTCGCGTAGCGAGAAAAATCTATGTCGAGTGGAACCCAGGTCCCGCTACTCTCTAAGTAACCCCACAATCCATTGGGTTGCTAACTGATGCACGCAGCCTCCGCTTCGCGGATCGCGGGGCAGTGATCCATCGGGCGGAGCTCGATGCCCCAGCCCAGTTCCTCGCCCATACGCGCTGCCGGGTGCAGTGAGGCGAGCTTCACCGCTGCGTCGAAGTCCGGCGCTTCGATGATCACCACTCCGCCCACAACCTCCTTGGTTTCCGCGAACGGCCCGTCGGTGACTATCAGTTTGCCATCCTTGAGGCGCATCGACTTCGAGCTCCAGCTCAGGCTCCCGCCCCAGGTGACCTCGCCCGCCGCCTGCATCTCGGCGTCAAAGCTCTTGCACTTCTCCCCAATCTCGGCCAGCTCGTCTTTGTTCATCTGGTTGAATTTTTCTTCGTTTCCGTAGGCCAATAGCATGTATTTCATGACGTTTCTCCCGATCGTTGTTTTATCAAAAACCTTTGATAGGCTCATCGGGTAGTCGATTGGGTATCGCGGTTTTCGACAATCGAGCTATTTTTTTCGATACGGTCAGGAAATAAAGCTGTCCCGGTTTTCTCAGGCGCATCATGGTTATGTGGTAGACGTGAGCTCATTAAACAGAATTCTGTTAGAAAACGGGTCTACCACCTCGAATATCCTGTCGCCCCATGGAGCTGTGGTTATTTCCGGGCGACTGTAGCGGTAGCCACGCGAGGTTATTTCACCGTACAGGCCCTCGATATCATCCATATTTACGAACGTTTTGGAGCCGGGCGTGCAGTCCCCTGAGTGCTCGCTGAGGTGAAAGACAAGGTCACCTCTGGAAACCTGCATATAGAGGGGGAAGCCTTCCTCGAAGCGGTGCTCCCAGTCGACCGACATGCCGAGGAACTCGAGATAGAACGCCTTGGCCTTTGCCTCATCAAAAATTCGGATTATCGGGATGGTTTGAAATTGCATCCATGCTCTCCATTAGCGATTTAGTGGCCAGTGAGTTTGCCAAGGCTATGTGGCTTAGGCACTCGCCGTACGGCGTTTGCCTAAGCCACATAGCCTGGCCCCGCACTCCGTTGAGGATCGATGGAGCTCAGCGTTGTCTGCTACCTGATAGCTTGTTCCAGGGGTGAGCGTAAAGGAACGCCCGTCCTTGAGTTCGGTATCGAGTTCTCCGTCCAGGCAAAGAAGAATGTGCCCTTTAGCACACCAATGGTCGGCGATGTAGCCAGGGCTGTACTCAACCATACGAACGCGAATGTCTCCGAAAGTACGGGTCTGCCAGTAAGCCATACCCCTCTCCCCTGAGTGTTCCGTTCTCTCAATGTCAGACCAGTCAGTCACCCCAAAGGGTAAATCCGTAATGTTCAAACTGCTTCTCCTTAAGCAAATAGCGTTGGCAGCATGTGCAGCCGATTGTTAAATATCTATCTGTACTGGCAGAAAACGGACAAAAAGATCCTGAATCGAATCAACAAGCTTATCAAGGAAACCAAACGAGAACCGTTCGAGGGTGTCGGCAAACCGGAACCCCTCAAGCACAGCCTCGCTGGTTACTGGTCCCGCCGAATTAACGAAGAACACCGCATCGTTTACAAGGTCACGGATGACGCTTTGCTCGTTGCCCAGCTTCGGTACCACTACTGAAATAGGTGCCGCGGTTTTCGACAATCGTGCGATTTTCATCGATGCGGTAAGAAAATAAACCTGTTCCAATATCTTCAGGCGCGTCCGACAACAGCCGCTGGTTAAGCTGCTTCGAAGTCTAGGGGCTGAATGCCATCCAGATTCACCGTGTTGCGGGCCACCCAAAGATCGTACATATCCTGCATCGCCAGCCAGCTTTCAGGGCTACGCCCAAGGACCTTGGATAGCCGAAGAGACATTTCCGGACTGATACCGCTATCGCCTTTGAGTAGCCGAGACAAGGTAGAGGGGGAAACCCCCAGACTCGAAGCAAGCTGACGAGAACTAATACCGAAAGGTGCCATGTACACCTCCCGAATAAACTCACCAGGGTGCGGTGGATTATGCATCGTCATTAGTGATAATCCTCATAATCAAGAATGTAGGCGTTGCCGTCCTGAAATTCGAACGTCATGCGCCAATTTCCGTTAACCCGAATTGTCCACCGCCCTTTGTCTTTGCCCTTCAATGGATGAAGCCGAAAACCAGGGATGTCCATGTCTTCCACCGAAGTGGCAGTATCCAGAGCAGCCAACTGCATACGCAGTTTCTTGGCGTGGTCGGGCTGTATGCCGGACGTGCTACCGGTCGAATAGAACCGCTTCAGTCCTTTGTGACGGAACGATTTAATCATGAGGGGATGGTAGCATGATGCGCATCACGCAACAATGGAGCTTAACGCCCGGTTATGCCCTGTGCGCGATTTCGGATACAGCAGTCCACGGACGAATATTCTTCAGTTGATCCTCAAGGGCGTCTTCCGCAATCTCAGTGTCGTAGGCTGCCTGAGCTCGCAGCCAGTAGCCATTGGACAAACCAAAGAAGCGACAAAGTCGCAGGTCCGTGTCTGCGGTTATCGAACGCTTTCCCGCAATAATCTGGCCGATTCTCTGGGCAGGCACCCCAATCTCTTTAGCCAAGCGGTATTGAGAAATACCCATCGGCCCAAGGAACTCTTCTTTCAGTAACTCGCCTGGCGTTACAGCATCAATGTTGCGCATGAGTTACCTCCTAATGGTAATCAACAATTTCGACATCTGACATGTATTAACTGCAATGTTATGAAGTATCCAGCATGCTATATTCATGGGCTGCTAGATATAGTTAAACACCGGGTAGCCAGGAGGCAACCTGTAAGAGAAAGGAATTCTCACCATGAGCCAACTCATCACCGCCTGCGTAGGCGATACGCACGTTTGCCCGATCCCAGGGCACGGTTCTTCCCCCATCCTGCCAAACGGCAGCAGTATTCTCGTTGACGGCAAACCCGTTGCCCGAGTAGGCGATGCCACCGGCTGTGGTGCCATAATCACTCAGGGATACCCAATGGCATTTGCCGATGGCATGCCCGTGGCGTATCTCGGAAGCCCCACCAATCATGGCGGTTCGATTGTGAGTGGTAATCCCGGGGTAATTCTTGGCGTTGCCACCACCGCCGCGCCAGTTGTGGATTTTGCGGTAGCCGGTGCCCTGGATGACAAGGGCCAACTTACGCCAACGGCAAAAGAACTGCTGGACACAGACCCACAGGAATTCGTACGCCGGGCAGCCCAGAAAGGCGCATTAATCGACGAAGGACTGCCTGACAAATCATCGGATGAGTCGCCCGAAGACGAGGACCGCCCCAAAGTCCGGGTGGAAGCAGGTATCTTTTTTGATGGCACCGGCAACAACCGCAACAATACCCAAACTTACCAACGACAAATGGATGAATGCCTGACGGCCAATGCCGCCGGGGCTATGTCGGAAGAAGAGTGCAGTAGCGAGCTCTCGCAGATCATGGAGGGTAGTTATCTCAATGCTGAAACCAACGTTTCCAAACTTGAGAGCCTGTACCAACGCGGCAGAGTCCAAGCTGAAAGTGGTGAACCGGTGTACTTGCTGTCCACTTATGTTCCGGGAGTGGGTACAAAGTCCGGCGAGCCTGACGATGGCATGAGTCTGGGAACTGGACTTGGCGAGCAGGGAATTCTCAAAAAGATCGATCAGGGCAGCGGAGATCTGGCACAAGAGATCGGTACCATGGTTAAAGAACCGATAGATGAGTTGGTCCTTGATATATTTGGCTTCAGTCGGGGTGCGGCAACAGCCCGTCATTTTGTATGCCGGGAGGTTGATGACAACGGAGCACTGGCAAAAGCCTTCAAGCGAGAAGGCATCTCCTGGCCAAAGAAAGTCACAGTTCGTTTTCTGGGCCTGTTCGATACCGTCGCGGGGATTGCTGATCTGGGCAACCTCGACTTCTCAGCCCACGACGAAAGGGCTGGCCGTATCAACGTCAATCTGAGACCGGGTCAGGTACAGCGTGCGGTTCAGTTCGTGGCCCGTGATGAGCGCCGGCACAATTTTTCGTTGAACAGCCTAAGAGGTGAGGACGGCAACCTGCCCGAGCATTTCAGCGAATGGGTCTTGCCGGGGGTGCATTCCGATATTGGCGGGGGCTATCCGGATCGGTTTCAGGAACGTATCGAAGTTCGTCCACCTCTGGTAGTCACAGGTAGATATCGTCGCAACCCCGAGGCGAGCTTCGAATTCTCGCGCATGTTGCAGGAGCGTGCACTGGTAAAGAGCGAGGGATGGATCGGGCCCCTGAACCCACTTGCGACTTTGGAGATTGAACAGGAGAGGCCACCTGGCCTGCCCGGAGGTGACATTACTCTGCGCCTGTGGCTGAATCGTGAGGTCCGGGGAGAATATTCACGTATTCCTTTGTATCTGATGCACAAGTTGGCATTGGATGAGGGAGTACCGTTTGATGTCATTGACCCTAAAGATGCTGCCTATTCTTTGCCTGAGGAACTGATGCCCATTGCCAGAAATCTCGCCGCTCACGTATGGCAGGGCAACAAGTTGTTGCTGTCGCCCGAGTCCAGAGCGCTTTTGCGACAACGGTACATTCATCATTCCGATCATTACGTGAAAATGGGGCTGCTTTACCCGTTTCAGCCAGCCAAGAATGGCCGCCGTGCCATCCATCCGAATAAGGGACAGTGGGTAGATGGGGAATATCATGACTACTAATAGGGCGTTCAGCTTATGTATGCTTTTGCTCCTAGGGGGCTGTTCTGAACCAACAGAATCGGACGATTCCTGGAAAGAGAACAGGGGAATTGGGGTGGTAGCTCCGGAACACTACGATGTTTGGGTAGATAAGTTTTTCATCGAGTCCTTTTCCGAAGACATAGGCTGGCGGCGTCCTTTCGGAATCGTGTCCTGCTGCTGGAAACACCCCCCGTTTTCTAGAGCACAATGGCAGGCGACGCCTGAGCTATTTCTCATTCGCTGGTTCTCTTTTGCAGAGCAACAAGCCTACGAAGCTGTGATCAAACTGGAAAACCCTGCAGAGATTTCGGAGAAGATGAAAGAATCTGCGCCTTTTGAACGCTACGGGGAAATGGTTGATCGTCCCCGATATAACCTGGTACTCGGGCTGGCACCTGGTGGAACAGTGGTTATGTGGATCATGAATAGTGAAGAAAATGCGATTGAGGTTGGGCGATATCAGGCTAGGCGCTATGACCACAAAGAGGAAGGCGAGGACTACACCCGGCGCACCGAAACCTATCTTGAAAGACAAGGTGATTACCTGCGCCAGCAAGGGATTCAGTACGACGGCTGGTAGGCTTTCCCAAGGGTTATGCCGTTCTGTACTCGTAGTAGCCAGGGCTGCGATCCCATTATAGCCAACTAAAGTGGTCCCCAGAACAAGGGGCGGCGGGTAGGTGGGGGATACTATGACTACTAAGACGTTTGCGCTCAGCCTATGTATGCTTTTGCTCCTGGGGGCTGAACCAACAAAATCCGACGATTCCTGGAAAGAGAACAGGGGAATTGGGGTGGTAGTCCCGAACACTACGATGTCTGGGTGGACAAGTTTTTCATCGAGTCCTCTGCAGAAGATATAGGCTGGCGCCGCCCTTTCGGTGTCGTCTCTTGCTGCTGGCAAAACCCCCAGAAAAAGGCCAATTCTCGATTTTATATCGGTTGTGATAGTTTGCTGATGTGGTATTAGTTTACTTACCTTTAGTTTCTGCTTCAGTAATAAAAAACCGAACTAGCTCTAACGATTTATCCCTGATTATCCTGAACTCTGCCTCATTGGTAATGCTTTTACAGTGTACTATGCCATTAAGCTTTTGGTTGTCTGAGAGTACACTCTTTAAGCAAAGTTTAAGTGTTTTTCTATCCGGATCTGGAAATAAATTTGTGTTATCATTTAACCATTTAAGCGTCATCGTTAAATCGATTCCTTGAGCCTTTTTGTACTCATCACTATGATTTTTTCCCTTGCCCTCGCCTTTGGAGTAAAAATGGTCTTTTACCGCATTAAAGTTCCCTGTTTTGCTAGCATAGTGTCGAGAAGATCCTTCTAAAATGGCTCTATACAGCATAGATGCTGCATGTGGTGATTCGGTAAAGTTCATATTATGTGCCTCAACAATCATATTGTTTAAGTTTTGACTGTTAGAAGGCTGAGGAAAATCGTTTGGCAGTATAGTGTTAAGTTTATTGCTGTGGCTATCTGAGCTGATCAGTTTTTTAGTTGAGGATGAAGGAGGGTGGGATTTGGCTTCTCCATTGTTATGATTTCCCGTGACATTAGAGTTGCCATTAGTTTTTCTATTTTTATCATCTTCAGGATTTCTGTTTTGAGTGCTGTTTGAGTTTCTGGTAGTAAACTGAGATATGGGTTTTTTGGGGATTGCGGGTAAGCCTAGTTCCTCTCGAAACCGGCGTTTTCTCTCAGAGTCGGCCAAGCCGCGTATAGAAGGGTTATTCCAAGCCTTGATTATTTTTTTTGCCTTGGCGCGATAATCTTTAGCCAATGGTTCGATGTGTTTTCTTATGTGTAGAAAAAATGAACCGCTAGTTTGTAGTTCAGTCTTTGCTGTATTCCATGGCAATTGTGAGGGTGAGTCTGCAACCATTCTAACAATGCATGCAAATCCTGCATATTCATTATGCCATTGAGTTGTAAATCCATGCTTTTCTTCTGTACTATGAGCTACGATAACACGGTCATTGCAAATGAAATATATTCCAAACTCGTTGGATATTCTCGTGTTAACTGTTTGGTTGTGGCCTAGCTCGCCTTTAAATCTATAGTCGCCATGTACACCCGTTTTTATGTAGGTATTGACGCCATTTATATTTGGTATGGTAGTTGTCGAGACTGGCAATGGTTCTTCGTCGCGGATGTCAGGAAGGCTTGGAGTTATGCATAAGTTGGTTTGGTTGAGGTGATTGTTAATGACAGATATCTTTAGTCCTTTTTTTATGAAAATAGAGTATCGAATAGATATTTCTTTTATAAAATTATTGTACCACTCTTGATCCTTTAATTGATGTTCTATTCCGGCTCTTAAGGATTTCACTGTTAGGGTGGTGCCTAAATTTCCTGTTTTTTTGATTGGAATAGCATAGATAGCTTCGTCGCTATCATTTCCGAATGCTCTTACATTAAAGTTTATCTCGTATCGATTGTGCGAGTTCTCTGTTGTAACATTTATTTCTTCTCCTGCTTTCATTAGAGCACGCTTTAATCCGACCCCGTAGTTACCTATTCCAAATGGGTGATCAGATCTCCTGCCAATATATAGAGCTTCGTTCTTTAAGGCCTCTTTGTCAAAACCCATGCAGTTATCAGCTGCAGCGATGGCGTCCGTATCGAGGGTTAAAGTGATTTCGTATCCTGAATAATTACTGGGTAATCCAAATTCATCTTTTAAAGTCTTTTGTTTAGCATCATTAGTAATCTGATTTCGTGCTGCATCTATCGAGTTGTCAAAGAGGTCAAAAATAGCATCGGTCAACTGAATGTCTTCAGTCAATGTTGCGCTGAGGAAGTTAGGATCAATGCCCGTTTGAATTTTAAGTCGATTATTTTCGGTTGACTCATTGATCTCCGACATAAAATTTCCCTATGCTGATTTTTTAATTCTGGCCGCTAATGTAGCATGGTAGAGAACACCTAATATTCCTTCTGAAACAATGGGCGATACACTATTGCCAATCATTCGAAAGCTATGCCATTTAGTAGGATGGAACACAAACCAATCTGGAAACCCCTGAAGACGTGCGGCTTCCCTTACTGAAATGACCCGTCCCTTGGATGGATGGATTGGCCGAACGGATGAGAAACTACCTTTGTCTGACCCTGTGCCCGCTCTGAGTGTCGGGCATAACCCTTCCCAGTGTAATTTCTTAGCGCGACTTTTTACGTCTGTCTTACCTTGTGGAGTATTAAAAAAACGTTCGATAACCGCTTGATGGTGAACCGTATCGAAATGCCCGGATGACTTACCTAATAACAACTGCTTCTTTGCAAACGCATCACCTAGATCAGGGGCAGGCAATCGCCGCATTTTCTGAGCGTATTCGGAGATATTCTTTAGGCGTCGGTATCCGTTCCATCCGAGGTCCACTTTATCCTCAGATTGAGGTATTGGCTCTTTAAAGTCAGAAATCGCATCTCTAACTGAGGTGGTGATTTTAGGTGGTACGAAATCTATTAGATCAACGGGGCTTATTTTAAGTGGGTTGAATCCAACGACAATTACGCGCTTCCTCTTTGTTGGAGCGCCCCATTCTGAAGCATCGACAATTTGAGGTGGCAGTACCTCGAATTTTTCATCGATGATACTCATAGCGTCTTCAAGTTGAGGGCGATTTTTCTTGTCCAGTAGTCCTTCGACGTTTTCCATAACGAAGAATTTTGGATCAATCATGTTCACCTGTCTAAAGAACTCCTTCAGTAAAGTTCTTCTCGGATCTTTAGGATTGCACAACCCCATGCGACTATATCCCTGACAAGGTGGGCCACCTATAACTCCATCTATTTCTGTGTTAGCCAGAGCTAATTCCCAATCATCTTTTCTAATTAACGAAACATCTTGGGTAATAGTCCTAGTATTTGGGAAGTTCTTTTTATACGCGGATTGAAGGGTGGGGTCGATATCGACTGCAACTACTGTGTGAAATCCAGCTAGTTCAGCGCCTAGGCCAAAGCCGCCGCATCCCGAAAACAAATCAACTATTGTTGGTTTTTTGGACATAACGCATCTCATTGCCAGTTTGCTAGCATTTTGCCAACTCTCTGACAGAAAGTCGATCGCAAGAAATAGGCGGTGGCGAAAGTTGACTCTAGATCCTATGCCAGACCGATATGATCTGTCTAATCAATAACGTAGGGTTTTGCCACTATCCAGTTAAATCATCGATGATTTGTAGAAAAACTCATCCCTGTACCCCAGATGTTCGATGCGGATGCATGCGATAGCGCCGTTCGATTTTAAGGGTGTTTAGACGCAGCCTAGCCCATAAGTTCATACTCCTGAGGTGCTGCCCGGAGCTTCTCTAGGCTCGGCATGAAATCCGTGACCGCGTTTTCATCACCATCAACTTATTGCCGTAGGTTATACGCTAGAATAAGAAACGGCAAACCCCAGCACATAGCTGGGGTCCGAGGTAGGAACGGACTGGCAGAGGGGCGTTACTTCTTCAACCCCATCTCCTCAATCGAAATCTCCCGCATCTTGAACTTCTGGATCTTCCCGGTGACGGTCATCGGGAACTCATCCACGAACTTGTAGTTCCGGGGGATCTTGAAGTGGGCGATTTTGCCTTTGCAGAACTCCCGCAGTTCGTCGCCGGTGACCGGGTCTGCGTCGGGGTTGAGTTTTACCCAGGCGATCAGCTCTTCACCGTACTTGTCATCGGGGATGCCGGTGACCTGCACTTCCTCGATGGCGGGGTGGGTGTAGAGGAATTCCTCGATTTCTTTCGGGTAGATGTTCTCGCCACCGCGGATGACCATGTCTTTGATGCGGCCAACAATCTGCATGTAGCCGTCTTCGTCCATGGTGGCCAGGTCGCCGGTGTGCATCCAGCCGGCATCGTCGATGGCTTCGCGGGTTTTCTC
>PBRG01000171.1 GCA_002726615.1 Marinobacter sp. | reverse complement strand
TGCTACGTGAAGCAGGTATGGAAAACCCGATGCGGGTGGTGCCCCTCTTCGAGACCCTGGATGACTTGCGCGGCGCCCCTGACAGCATGGCGGCGCTCTACAGCGTGGACTGGTATCGGGACTATTGCGAAGGTCGGCAGGAGGTCATGATCGGCTATTCCGATTCCTCCAAAGACGCTGGTCAGATGATGGCGGCCTGGGCTCAATACCAGGCTCAGGAAAAGCTCACCGAGGTCGCCAATCAGTATGGCGTACACCTCACGCTGTTCCATGGCCGCGGAGGCACCGTTGGCCGCGGTGGCGGCCCGGCCAACCGTGCAATCCTGTCCCAACCGCCGGGTTCGGTGAACGGCAGTTTCCGGATCACCGAGCAGGGCGAGATGATCCGCTTCAAGTTTGGCCTCCCCCGGCTGGCGGAACAGAGCCTTACGCTGTACACCACTGCGGTGATTGAAGCCACCCTGGCGCCACCGCGAGGGCCAGAACCGGAATGGCGGGAGGCGATGGACTGGCTCACCGAGCGTTCCCTCAAAGCCTACCGTGACGTGGTCCGGGACAACCCGGATTTCGTTCCCTATTTCCGTCAGGTCACCCCGGAGCAGGCGCTGGGTAAGCTGGCCCTCGGTAGCCGCCCGGCAAGACGCAAACCCGGCGGTGGCGTGGAAAGCCTGCGGGCCATTCCCTGGATTTTCGCCTGGACCCAGATGCGGATGATGCTGCCCAGTTGGCTGGGTAGCGACGTTGCCTTGGCAGACGCATTCGACAACGACCGCGTACCCGTGCTGCGGGAAATGATGCAGCAGTGGCCGTTCTTCAAAACCTATGTGGATATGCTGGAGATGGTGCTGGCAAAATCCGACCTGCGAATCGCCAGCTACTACGAAAAGACGTTGGTCGATGATCCAAAGCTGCTTGAACTAGGGAAGAACCTGCGAGAGCGCCTGCAAGGCTGCATTCGTCATTTGCTGGAACTGAAGCAGCAGGACACTTTGCTGGAGCAGGAACCTGTGTTTGCCCATTCCATGCGGGTACGTAATCCGTATACTGATCCGCTACACTATTTACAGGCGGAACTGCTCAAGCGTGACCGTGAGGGTGAGGGCAAGGGCGAAGTGCCCGAGATGGTGGAACGCGCACTCAAAGTCACCATGGCCGGTATTGCAGCCGGCATGCGTAATACCGGCTAAAGCAGGTTCAGCGGACCATAAAAAACAGGAGTAACGCCGTGGCGTTAGCGGCAAAACTGGAGCGCTTTTTAACCGGCAAGGGAATTGCCTATCGGGAACTTGAGATTGATCAGGTGCTTAGCTTTGATGCCGCGGTTATGGCGTCCGGGCGGCCTCAAAGTGAGTTTGTCCGGGCAACGCCCCTGATCGATATCAATGGCGTCGTCATGGCCGTTCACGGTTATAACACCAGTCTGGATATGGATCTGGTGCACAAGCAGACAGGCCGACGCCTGCAGCCGCTAACGGCCCGCCAGTCCGCCCGGCTGTTCGCTGATTGTGCCCCGGGTTTTCAGCCGCCGGTCGGGGCCGCCTACGACGTAGCGGTACTCGTCGATGAGGACATCCTGGGGTACTCGCGCACCCTCATGTGTTGCGGAACCGACAACACGCTCCTTGAGCTGGACCGCACCTCTCTGGCCAGGGCTTTCGCAGACGCCACTCAGGGCCACCTGGCAATTCGCGGCCGAAACAACGACGAGCGCGATGCCCTGACGCTGGAAGAAGTGGCTGACAAACTGCAAAAGCTCTATCGCTTGCCGCCAATGCCGGCGTTGGCGCTGCGCATTCTCCGTTTGACGGCCAATTCTGAGGCGACCGCCCGTGAACTGGGTGAGTTGATTGAGTTTGATCCCAGCCTTACCGCCCAAATCATGCGTTATGCCCGTTCTGCCCTGTTCAATTATCCCGGTCAGATCAACTCGGTACAGGAAGCGGTGACCCGCGTTCTTGGGTTCGATCGTGTGGCCCATATCGCGCTGGGTATAGCGTCGGTGCGTGCTTTCGAGGTGCCGCGTCAGGGTCTGCTGGGGATGGACCAGTTCTGGCGCCACTCCCTGTATAACGCGTTTGTGTGCCAGCGCATGGCGCCAAAGTGCCATTCCGACAAGGGCCTGGCGTATCTGTGTGGCCTTCTGCACAACTTCGGCCTGCTGCTGATTGGCCACCTGTTTCCCCAGGAGTTCGATGAACTGAATACGTTGCGGGAAGCCAATCCCGACGCCAGTATGCACTCACTGGAGCAACAGGTGTTCGGGGCCAGTAACGACCAGCAGATGCTGGCGGTCGGCCACGGCGCCATCGGTGGCATCCTTCACCGGCTTTGGGAGCTGCCTGACCCGGTGGTAAAGGCTGCAGGCATGCACCAGCACGACGGCTATCATGGCGAGCATGAACCGTATGTGCTTATGGTCCAGTTGGCCAATGCGCTGCTGAAGGAAAGGGGGATTGGGGATGAGTTCAACCCGGATGATATCGTCTCCCTTGCGTCGTCCCTCGGGCTTTCTGAAGGGGATATCGCCCGTCTGAACGAAGAGATTGACAGCGTTTCAGGGGAGCTGGACGCGCTGGCGTTATCCCTGTCATCCTGACCCTCGAGCACTATCAACTCAAAGCCGGATGTAACCTTTTGGTGCATGCTACGGAGGTCCACTTTCTATGAGGGGGCTGAGTTCGTATAATGCGTCTTCCTTGGCAGGGGCTCCGGGCTCGTTGCTGCCGAGAAGCTGTCGCAAAGCCGCCGGGTTTTGCAACAGCTTTTCAAATGATAATGACTACAACGGGAGCACAGCGTTATGAGAATCATCATGTTAGGCGCGCCAGGCGCAGGCAAGGGTACGCAGGCCCAGTTCATCACCGAACGGTTTGAAATCCCACAGATTTCGACCGGTGACATGCTTCGCGCGGCGGTGAAAGCCGAGTCCGATCTTGGCAAGCAGGTCAAGGAAGTGATGGCGTCTGGCGGCCTGGTATCTGATGACATCATCATTGCGCTCATCGAAGAACGGGTTCAGCAGCCTGACTGCAAGAACGGCTTCCTGCTCGACGGTTTCCCCCGTACCATTCCCCAGGCCGAGGCCCTGAAAGACCAGGGTATTGTCATTGACTACGTGGTGGAAATCGCCGTTGATGACGAGGAAATCGTAAGCCGTCTGTCAGGTCGCCGGGTACACGAGGGCAGTGGTCGCATCTATCATGTGAAGTACGATCCGCCCAAGACCGAGGGTAAAGACGACGAGACCGGCGATGCCCTCATCCAGCGCGAGGACGACAAGGAAGAAACCGTCCGCAAACGCCTGAAGATCTACCACGAGCAAACCGCGCCACTGGTCGGTTACTATCAGGACTGGGCGAAAGAAGACCCTGCGGCTGCGCCGAAATATGTGCGCGTAAAAGGCGTGGGCAGCCTGGATGACATTCGCGACCAGATTCTTACCCAATTGAAGTAACCCCGTGAAATTACTGGCACTGGATACCTCATCAGAGGGCTGCTCGGCAGCCCTGCTGATGGACGATAGCGTGGCTGAGCGGTTCGACCTGGCTCCCCGGGGGCACACCCGCCTGTTGATGCCGATGATCCGCGAGCTTCTCGCCGAGAAGGAGCTGGTGCCGGCAGACCTGGATGCGCTTGCATTTGCCTGTGGTCCGGGCTCGTTCACGGGCCTTCGCATTGCCACGGGGGTTGTCCAGGGGCTTGCCTATGGTCTCGGCATTCCCGTCATTCCGGTTTCGTCCCTGGCAGCTGTTGCCCAGGATGCGATACACCATTGGCAAATGCTGAATGGCGATGCCGTTGCAGTGGCCTTCGATGCCCGCATGGGCGAAGTGTATTGGGCCTGCTATATCTGCCGCGATGGACAACCAGAGTTGGTGGGTGACGAGCGGGTATGCGCTCCAGCGTCTGTGGGTCTGGCGGATGGCGCATCCCGGTGGTTTGGTGCCGGCCAGGGATGGAACCTGAAAGAAAATTTCCCGGACGGTGTTGCCGCAACCATGGAGCGCGTCGACGAGACTCTGGTGCCCAGGGCGTCCAGAGTGGCGGAGATCGCCGCCCGTGCCTTTGATGCGGGAGCGGGGGTGCCGGCCGAACAGGCGCAACCGGTTTACATTCGTGATGAAGTGGCCTGGAAAAAACTGCCCGGCCGCTAACAACGACCTCACTGCTAACACCCGGAATCACTGCCGATGGAACTGTGGCACATTATTGTATTGGCCGTTATACAGGGGCTGACGGAGTTTCTGCCGATCAGTAGTTCGGCCCACCTGATTCTTCCTTCGCAGGTATTTGGCTGGCCGGATCAGGGCCTGGCCTTCGACGTCGCCGTGCATGTAGGGACGTTGGCAGCGGTGGTCTGGTATTTTCGATCGGAAGTTTGCCGTCTCACCGTTGCCTGGGCCGGAGACACGGTTCGGGGTCGCGTCGGGCAGGACAGTGGCCTTGCGTGGGCGGTCATCGCCGGCACGGTTCCGGCCGGATTGGCTGGCCTGCTGCTCAATGATTTCATTGAAACCTCTCTGCGTTCCGGGTTGGTGATTGCGGTTTCGACCATCGGTTTTGGTTTGGTGCTGTGGTGGTCAGACGCGGTGGGACGTCGCAACCGGGATCTGCCGGCATTGACCATGAAAGATGCGGTGATCATTGGCGTGGCCCAGGCGCTGGCGCTGATTCCGGGCACCTCCCGATCCGGTATTACCATCACGGCGGCTCTGTTTCTCGGGTTTGGACGGGAGGCCGCTGCCCGGTTCTCGTTCCTGTTGTCGATCCCGCTGATTCTCGCCGCCGGTCTGCTGAAAACCCTGGAGCTGGCGGAGCAGGGCGGCGCAACCGACTGGGCGGCCATTGCTCTGGGTGCTGCGCTGTCATTTGTCAGTGCCGTGGTCTGTATCCACCTGTTCCTCAAGTTTCTTGAGCAACTTGGTCTGATGCCGTTCGTTATCTACCGCCTGGTACTCGGTCTGCTGTTGCTTGTTATGCTCTGGTAGGGCAAAAATTGAACAGCCTGCTTTAAAATCGGCTCGGGATCTTCCATAATCCAAGACCTGTGGTCTTTTTAACCGGTGTGCCAGAATGATCGGTGGTGTTAACCCAAACAGCAGTCTCACTTTCCAGTCCGGCAATAGTAGCCCGGTTCGTGAGCGCAGTGACGTCGCCCGGGCGCCTGCGTCCGCACCCGATAACGACAGCCAGGCCGTTCGCCGAGACCTCACCGACGCGCGGTCCCCTAACGCTGAACAACGGCCGGTTCCTTCTGCTGAGTCGCTTGAGCGCAGGGTCGAGGCGCGTCAGGCTGCCGAGGATGTGCGCCTGGAGCGTTTCCGCGCCGATGAAGTTTCCCTGAGCACCTCCAGAGCCTTGTCCACGTTTGCCGATGTCGCCGCCGGAGGCGACGTCGCGGATGCCGGGCTCTCAGGCATCGATATCCTGGTTTGATGCCGCCCGGAAACACCCTGTCCGAACTCGCAGTCGGCTGCAGCCCTCTTGGTGACCTCCACGCCGCACGTTCCCTTGCTGAAACATTGTCGCTGCCCTTGCTGGGTACACTTCGTCCGCGAGACGTTCGTGATTACCCAGTGCTGCTGTTTCTGGACGAAAATGGTCTTGGCCTACAGGTGACCGGTAAGGGAGCTCCAGGGCCTGTCAGGGCCGAGTTCGTGACCGGGAAGGCTGGATACCGGAGAGAGCACGGCGGTGGCACCGGCCAGCTGATTGCCAAGGCCGTTGGCCTGAAGAAAGCCCGCCAGCCCCTTCATGTTCTGGATGCAACTGCGGGCCTTGGCCAGGATGCGTTTGTACTGGCCTCTCTGGGCTGCAGGTTAACCCTTTTTGAACGTTCGCCGGTTATCCATGCGTTGCTTAGCGATGGACTTTCCCGCGCGGCGCTGAACGAGCAGAGCGCGCCCATTGTCACCCGGATGGTGTTGCAGTCGGGTAACAGTATCGACTGGTTATCGCAGGCGGGCGCGGGCGCTGCGGATGTGATCTACCTTGACCCGATGTTTCCCCATCGCGACAAGTCAGCCCTGGCCAAGAAGGAAATGCAGGTGTTCCGCACGGTGGTGGGAGACGACGATGACTCACCGGCGTTGTTGGAGGCCGCTTTGGCGGTGGCAACCTATCGGGTTGTCGTCAAACGCCCGCGCAAGGCGGAGCCAGTTCGTGGCCCCGAACCCACCACCCGTATTGAAGGGAAGAGCAGCCGGTACGACATCTACTCCATCAAGGCGTTTCCCGCCGGATAGGTCACCGGTCGCGTTCAGGCTCCAAGCATGGTCACCTGCTGAATGGCCTGGCGTTTTTCAACACTTAGCACCAATCGTGCGTCTTCCGCTACTTCATCCAGGCCGTCGGTGTAGCACAACAGTCCGTCGTCATCGGTGGTAATAACGCCATTGTGCTGCATGTTGGCGATGAAGTTACGGAACAGGGTCTTGTCGAAGAACTCCGGGGCATTGAGGCCGAACAGGATGGACATACGCTCGGCCAGAAGCGTGCTCTGCTCTTCCAGTTCGCCGGCGGTAATCTTACCCGACCCGTATTTGCGCAGGATGCCGATGGCAATGTGATAGCGTTCAAGGGTCTGGATGATGAACCGTGACAGTACCCGCAGGCGCAGCATGGCATCGGTGCCTTCCTCAGGGCGGCTGATCCTGTCTTCCTCTTCTTCGAACAGCAACCCTTTCGCCAATAGAACGTCGATCCATTGGTTGATGATCCCGTCAATCTCCTCGGCATCGTATTTGAGGAAAAGTTCGGATTTCAGGTAGGGGTACGCCACGCTGGCCAGGAACTCGATCTTGTCCCGGCGCAGGGAGTTCTTGTTCTCGAACAGGCTCGCAATCAGGGAAGGCAGGGCAAACAGATGCTGGATATTGTTGCGGTAATAGGTCATCAGAATCGCGTTGCTGCCTTCCAACGCGATGATGTCACCCAGTTTCTGGGGCTGGCGCGTGATCAGGCCCATGTTTTCGCAGTAGTCGACCCAATCCTTGCCACTGCCTTCCGGCAGCGTCATGGTGTCGGCGTAAGGAAAGGCATTCAGCAGGTCGGCATACTGGTCCATCAGACGGATCAGCTGGCCTTCATCCATCGCCAGGCGGTCGGTGCCCAGCAAGACCGTCGCGGTCATGCCAATGGGATTGACGGCTACAGATGCGTTAATGCTGGAGGCCACACGATTGGACAGTTCAGACACCGCCTGATTCAGCCATTTTGGCCGGTATTCGGAATCGTAGGCTTCTTCCCGCCAGCTTGGTTCGACTTCGTTCAGTACGTCCGCCAGAGGAATGGCTTCACCGAAGTTTACAGCGACCTGGCCAAACGAGTTGCTCAACTTGCGAACCGTCTTGGCAATTGCGAATACGCTCTCTTTCTGTTTTTTCTTGCCTCGTAATTCACCGAGGTAAGAGCGGCCTTCCATCACCTTCTCGTAACCAATGTATACCGGGACGAATACGATGGGTTTGCGATGGTCCCGCAGGAAGCTGCGGACGGTCATGGACAGCATGCCGGGACGAGGCTGGAGCATGCGGCCGGTGCGGCTGCGCCCGCCCTCGACGAAGTACTCAACGGAATAGCCGCGGGAGAACATCACGTGCATGTATTCGTTGAAAACCGTGGCGTATAGCGGGTTGTCACGGAAGCTCCGACGCATGAAGAACGCGCCGCCGCGTCGCAGGATGGGGCCAACAATAGGCATGTTCAGGTTGATGCCCGCAGCAATGTGCGGGGGCATCAGTCCGTTCTTATAGAGCACGTAGGACAGCAACAGGTAATCAATATGGGAGCGATGGCAGGGAACATACACCACGGCATTGTCCTGGGCTTCTTCCTTGGCAACGCGGATGTTGTTGATGGCGATGCCGTTGTAGATACGGTTCCACAGCCATGACAGCACCACCTCCAGGAAACGTATGGTCACTATGGACATGCTGGCGGCGATCTCGTCCGCATATTTATACGCCTTGGCGCGCACTTTTTCCGGTGGGATATCATCTTTGCGGGCGGTTTCCCGGATGGCTTCCTTGACCGCCTGGGTCCGCACCAGTCCACCCACCAGTGTGCGGCGATGAGACAGGTCAGGGCCGAGCACGGCTTGGCGCACCCGGCGGAAGTGGGTGCGGAGTATGCGGGCCAGTTTGCGGTTGGCGCGTTCCTCACTATGGCGGTATTCATCAACCACCTGTTTCAGGGACAGGGGCTGGTTGAACTGCACGTAAGTGCTGCGCCCATGCACCATGATAATCAGGAGTTTTTGCAAACGCCCAGCCACGGACCAGGTGTCGGACAGCAGCAGTTTGACCAGCGATTTTTCCTTGTCTGGAGAGCGACCCCAGAACAGCGACACGGGGACGATCTGGACATCCTGCTCAGGGTGTTCCAGGCCATGGCGAACCAGCGCGCGAAATTCACTGGTGGGAACCGGTGTCTGGCGCCGATGAAACAGACCACCAATCCGGCGGTAGAGGAAAAAGAAAGAGTGGTTCGGACCGTTCTTGACCGGCAGGGACGACTCGGCCCCGGGCAGACCGGCTCGCAGCACCTCCTGTTCCAGGACTAATCGGCTGGACAGCGAGCTGTACTGCAGTACGTAGCAAACCGGTTTTTCCGGGTCTACTCCCAGGGCTTCCACGCTGTTGCCACTCACATCCGTCCGGACCCACAAAAACAGGATTTTGCGAAAAAGGGTCAGGATCAGGCTGCGAAGGCCCAGGAAAAAACGCATAAACGGTCGCTCCGGTTCACAAAACAGGCGGTAAGTTTACTTGGTTGCATGCAGCGCGGAAAGCCATGCGGTCGTTCTGTTGTGTTGTGCCGCTGTGATACATTTCCAGCTCTACCCACATAATAGCTTCTGGACACGGATTATGGCGTTATGGACTCCCGGCTGGTCTCCAAAAGAGCCCGACGATGACGATCTTGTGTTGGCCATCGACGGTGATGCGGTGCTGAAGCCCGACGTTGGCTGGCTGGAATCCTGGCGGATGGTCGTTCCGAGTATGCAGGGTGATATCGGGCCGGTTTATGTTGGCCAGATGAACGGCAAGCCTGTCTACGTGGCCCAAGCCGACGCGGCCAGTCTGGCTGGATCGACAGAGCGGGTGCCACTTCGGGAAGCGCTGTTGATGCTGGAGGATGCCCCCGCCGAAATGTTGGGTACCGCGTTCCAGGTACATCAATGGTGGCGGGACCATCGCTTCTGCGGCCGCTGTGGTGAATTGACGGTGCTACACCCATTGGAGAGGGCGAAATGGTGCGAACCCTGCGGCATTCCCTGGTATCCCAGGCTGGCTCCCTGCGTGATCGTGGTTATCCGCCGTGGTGAACGCATGTTGCTTGCACGATCGTCGCGGACGAAGCGTCATTTTTTCAGCCTGATTGCGGGCTTTGTGGAGCCGGGCGAAACCATTGAAGCGGCGGTTGCCCGGGAAGTGAAAGAGGAAACCGGCCTTGAGGTTAGTGGGGTTCGCTACCACTCCTCTCAGCCATGGCCGTTTCCCCATCAGTTAATGCTGGGCTTCTTTGCGGACTACGCCGGTGGCGAGCTGGTGCTGCAGGAAGACGAAATTGCGGAAGCGGACTGGTTTCTGCCGGGCGATATGCCACCTGTACCACCGGTAACAACCATATCCGGCGGCCTGATTCAGGCCATGGCACGGGAAATTGAAGGGCAGGAGGCATCGTCGTGACCGTGCCAAGAGTGCTGGTCTTTGATTCAGGCGTTGGTGGGTTGAGCGTTGCTGACTGTATCCACCGACAATTGTCGCGGGTGAGGTTGGTGTACCTGGCTGACAACGCCGGCTTTCCCTACGGCGCCCAGCCGGAATCGGTGGTGATTGAGCGCAGCCAGGCACTGATTCGGCTGGCGCTGTCGGAATTCCCCTGTGATGTCATTGTGGTGGCTTGTAACACCGCGAGCACAGTGGTGTTGCCGTACCTGCGGGCCATGACACCGATACCGGTGATCGGTGTGGTGCCGGCGGTAAAGCCTGCTGCGGGGGTGTCTGAAAACCGTCGTATTGGCGTGCTGGCCACTCCCGCCACCGTCCGTCGACCCTATCTTACTGACCTGATTGACGAGTTTGCCAGCGATTGCACGGTGGAAAGGCTGGGGCATCCGGACCTGGTCCAATGGATCGAAAACCTGGTGTCCGGCTCGCCAGTCCCCGAACAGGCATTGTCCGTGGCGTTACAACCGTTCCGGGACGTGGGTGTGGACACCGTGGTTCTGGGCTGCACTCATTACCCGTTGATAAAGGATCTGTTACAGCGCCAGTTACCTGCCGTAAAACACTGGGTGGATTCCGGCGAGGCGATCGCCCGCCGGGCGATCTGGTTATTTGAGCAGCAGGGACTGGAACTGGAAAGTCTTATGGCCCTCAACAGCAAAGAGGGTGTGGTTGATGCGGCCCTGTTTTCCGGGGATGTCCCACGAGGTATTGGGGGGTTCCTGAATGGGCTCGGCCTGGCCACCAACGACATCCGTGGTAGCTGGCCCTCGGCGGCAGCCGGTGTTATAGCAGGCGGGTCAGCTTGAACATGGCCAGGAACTCCAATGCCGGTAAGGATCGGCGGTGACAACAGTAGGTTTTGAAATTGTCACCACGGAACCGTGACTTGGTAAATTCCAGACCCTTGAAGTTGTAGAGGAAGTTCCCCTTCTCATACAGGCCGTGCATGATGCGCTTGAGCAACCGGCTTTCCTGATGCTCGGTAGCCGGGTCCAGGGATAGCGGAATCAAACCCAGGTCCAGATAGGGCACGCCTTCTTTCTTGAACACATCCATAGCGTGGGCCATCAGGGTGTAGAAAATACCCTGGCGGAAATCTGCGTTAGCCCTTGAGATGTTAGGCACGTAACTGATGATCTCGTTATTGCGGTAGATGGGGTCGAAGTAGATAAAGCCCACCGCCTTACCATCCTGGTACGCGTAGAAATGGCGTTCGTTTTCCCGGTACTCCATCTCCATGGGGCGTATCAGGAAACGGATCTCCTTGCTCTTGCACTTACGGGTGCGGATCCAGGCATCGGAGATTTCGCGGGTGTGGTCATCGCTGAAACGCTCCTTCACGGTAATGCCGTTTTTCTCCGCCTGGTTGAGGGCCGTGCGCAGGATCTGTTTTTTCTTTCCGCTGAGGGACCAGTTCTTCAGGTTGATGCGGGACTCGCTGCCAAACTGGGTGCCAAACAGGCCAAAGCGGCGGTAGAGGTAGTCCACGACGGGTTTGGAAACCTGGATATAGCAGGCGGAAGGGAAGCGTTGGTGAAATTGCTCCAGAATCAACTCAAAGTGTTCCGGGGCGGTGACCGGGTCGGAGAGCACGAAAGTGCCGCCCCATTTGCGCATATATGCCAGGTAGCCAACGCCGGGCACGTCGAAGTACTGCATCTCAGGTTGCAACGTCGAGAACGACTGGGAATGGGTGCCGTACTTCTTGAGGTAATTGATGCGCTCTGCAAAGGTGAATGCACCCTCGTCCAGAGAGCGGACGCCATCAAGTGAAAGGATCTGGTCTGACATTGTGAAACTCCCCCGTTTATTGTTGTAAATCCGGCGTGAGGCCTCGTGTCTACACCTGTTTCCGTCCCAGGATTGACCAGTAACAGTTCATGTTCAGCAGTTTGAAATGCTTTTTCTCGGTGACGTGCAGGCCAAGGCGCTGCATGTGTTCGGGGTAGTTGTAAATCTTGTGGAAGGCATTGTTGGCGAACAGCCAGAAGATGAAGACGGCCATATACCAGTACATCTTCTTGAACAGGCGGGCCACAATGTTGCCGGTGGGGTAGCAGAAGTCGCCCACAACGACCCTGGCGTCCGCCTTGCCCAGACGGATCAGGTGTTCCAGCACCCGCACCATCATGTCTTCGTCAAACACATTGAGGAAAAAGTTGGCCACCACCATGTCGTACTGTTCGAACTCTTCCACCTTCATGATGTCGCTGTGAATGCGGCGGATGGTCAGGTGTGGCACCTCTTTTTCCTGGGCTTCGGCAAACTTGCGCAGCATGGTCTCGGAGAGGTCCACCACGGTTACGTCCGCGCCCAGTTCCGCAGCACGGATCGCGTCACGGCCATGGCCCACCCCGGCGAACAGGATGCGGGCGCCGGGCTTGACGGTTTCCACATCGAGCATGGCGGTCTTGCAGCGGTGAATGTTCTTGCCGCTGTAGAGGTTGCTCAGAAAATCGTAAACCGGACCAATGTATTTGTATTTATCGCGCATGGTGACTTCTGCCTGTCCATATCCTGGGGATGCTTCCATTCTTCTTGTGATTGTTGATTCACCGTCAGGTGAATTGAAGGAAGCGCCTGATGGATTTGAGCTTAGAGAAGCCGGTGGGGGAATTATGTGCAGTACCGCGCATTTCCAGATACATAACGTAACGAACAGCAACACTTTGCAAACCAGATCAACATTCTAGATCTGACTGTCCGACAATGGAGTATCGATAATAAGAGAGATTAGAAAGCGACTGCGCGCGCCGGGGTATGTCCGAGGGTTTTACCGATGACGTCTGCAGGCCGTGCGGGGCCGTAGAAGAACCCCTGAACCTGGTGGCACCCCAGGCTTTTGAGGTAGGTGAGCTGTTCGTCCGTTTCCACGCCCTCCGCCACGATCTGAAGCTTCAGTCCATGGGCCATGGCGACAATGGCGTTTACAATGCAGGCACCGTCTTCGCCTCTGCGAATGGCTTTGACAAAGGACTGATCCACTTTCAGGGTGTGAATGGGCAGCCGGTGGATGTAATTCAGGGAGGAGTAGCCAGTGCCGAAATCATCAATGGCAATCCTGACGCCGAATGACGCCAGTTCCCGGAGTTTCTGACTGATTTGCTCAAGATCGTTCATGATCACGTTTTCAGTGATCTCGATTTCCAGGTTCTGGGGCGGGAAGCCGTGGGCCTGGAGTTGAGTCATCAGGGTCTCTACAAACCTTGGGTGCTCCACCTGGACCGGGGACAGGTTTACGGCCAGCCGCAGGTCGCTGTGTCCTTCTCGAATCCACTGGCCGACATCGTGGCAGGCCTGGTCGAGTACGCATTCACTGAGTTTGGCAATGAGTTTGGTTTCTTCCGCCAGTGGCAGGAAGTCCCGTGGATAGAGTAATCCCCTGTCCGGGTGTTGCCAGCGCACCAGCGCTTCCAAACCCACCACACGATTGCTCGAGGAACAGACCTGCGGCTGGTAAAACACTCGCAACTCATCGCGCTCCAGCGCCATCCGCAGGTCCCTTTCCAGGCTCAGGCGGTTGGCAGTGTCAATGCTCATGCTCTCCGAGTAGAAGCGATAGCCATCCTTGCCCCGTGCTTTGACGTGATACATGGCAATGTCGGCATTCTGGATCAGTTGATCCATGGATTTGCCGGCTTCCGGGTAGGTGGCAATGCCGATACTCACACCCACGAAGACTTCATGCTCGCCCAGTTGGAAAGGCGCACGCAGTGCCTTGATCAACTTCTTTGAAATCTGTCGTGCGTCCTCGTGACCATGTATCGACGGCAACAGCAGAGTGAATTCATCACCACCGAAGCGTGACAGGGTGTCCCCCTTGCGCAGGCAGCGTTCCAGCCGCTGCGTGACCGCCTGCAACAGGCGATCGCCCATGGCATGTCCCAGCGTGTCGTTGACGACTTTGAAGCGGTCGAGGTCCAGGAACATCACGGCCAGCTTCTGTTCGCTGCGGCGGGCGTGGGTGATGGCCAGGTCGAGCCGGTCCTTGAACAGGGCGCGGTTTGGGAGTCGGGTCAGTAAGTCGTGGTAAGCCTGGAAATTGATAAATGCTTCCGCTTCCTTACGTTCGGTGACATCGCGGGCGGTGCCGTAGTAGCGGGCCTCGCGGTCATTGTGTTTGCCGCCGCCATGATTGGCGTGGGGCCAGGTTTCCGGGTCAATCGGAAACGCGGTAATTTCGAAGTGGCGGGTCGCCTTGCGACTGCCTCGGGTCTTGAGGCGAACCTCCAGTGTCCTCGGATTGTCTGCGGTGATGTTTGGGCCTTTCAGGGCGTAGGTCCCCCGCGCGATGTCCCGGTCATCCAGGATGTGGCGAAAGTGACGTCCACAGAGTTCGGCGGGCTGGTAACCGAGCAGGCTCTCGATCTTGCTGTTCACAAAACAGAAATGCCCGTCGCCATCGAGCATGAAAACGATATCGGGTGAGCTGTTGACGATGTAGCGATGCAGTTCCTCGGATTTTTCCAGGCGCATTCGGATGTGCTCATGGGCGCGAAGCAGCGAACGCTTGCCGAGCACACCATCGACCGTTGCCAGCAGTTCTTCCGGGTCGAACGGTTTGCGGATATAGTCCAGTGCCCCCCTGCGCAGTGCGCGGCTGACGGAACTGAATGAGCTTTCACCACTTACGACAATCACGCCGCATTCGGGTTGCCTCGACGACAAACGCTCCATCACCCCGAAGCCATCCACGTCTGGCATACGAAGATCCAGCATCGCCAGATCGAAAAACTCGGTCTCAAGGATGCGACAGGCCATGCGCCCACCTTCCGCTTCGGTGACCTCGTACCCCTTGCTTCTGAGCAGTGAAGCAAGGCCGGAAAGCAGTCTCGGATCATCGTCGACGACCAGGATGCGCGCCTTTCCGTCGTCGCCGTAAGTCCACTCGGTGCTCGCAGGTTTCATGTCAGTACGCCCGTCGTTTCTTCGTCATTTTTCATCGTTTTTTTTATTTGCCGCCGCGGGAAACAGAATTCGGAATGCTGTCCCTCCGCGTCCCGTGCGGCAACTAATGATGCCCTCCATGTCATCAATCAACTGTTTAACCACGCTCAGACCAAGACCGCTGTGGTCCTTGCTCTTGGTGGATTGAACCGGTGAAAACAGGTGTTTGCGGACCTCATCGGGAATTCCATTACCGGTGTCCGCCACTTCCAGTTCCACCCAGGTTTTTCCGCTTTGCCAGACCGGTGCCAGCGTGTGAATAGCCACTTCGCCGCCGTCAACGAGGCATTCTGCCGCATTACGGACCAGGTTGATAACCACCTGACGGATGACCGCGCCGGGCACGGTAACGTCGGTGGGGTCCTCGCACAGATCCAGCTCCAGCGCCCTGTCGCCGCCGCTGAACAGGCTGTCTTCCAGCAAGTCCCGCAGAATTCTCAGTTCGTCATTAAGATTGCAGACGCCGGTCGGGTTCGTTGAATCATGGCTCGGAGCCCGGCTGATCTGCAACAGGAGATCCCCTGCGCGATCGAGCTCGTCACGTATGACGTCCAGCTCTCCCTGCACTTCGTTATCATCCAGCCGGTTTCGCAGTTGATAGATATATTGCCGGATAATGGTAAGCGGGTTGCTCACTTCATGGACCTGACGACGAATGGCCTGTCGGGCCAGTTCGGCTTCCAGACCGTCCTGGGCAGTGCTCCTGGGCTGCGTGGCGGTGACGGCGTCAGACAGTTTTGCGCTGAACAGGCGACCAATTTCTTCTGCCTGGCCAGAGCTTTCATGGTCAGTACCGACGACAAATACGCCTGCACATGGATCTTCCCCACGCACGGGGATAGCCACCAGAGAAGGCGTTTTCAAGAGCGAAAGCAACTGGCGGTCCAGTACCGTCGGTGAGCGATGATCGAGGCACAGGGCGCTGCCGCTGCTGCAGGCCTCGGTCAGCACGCTGGTGGCTGCCCCAATGGCAACCGTGAGATCAGGGACGTCACCAGTGCTGGAGGATAGCAGCGTCAGCCCGTCCCCGGCCTGGCCAAAATAGAGTGCCGGAAGGCCGGTGATCAGTGTCAGGCTGGTGACGGTTGCGGCCAGGCTCTCCTGGGCACTGCCGCGAATCGGCGACAGTTCCAACGCCTGGCTGGCCATGGCCTGTTTCAGTATGGTCTGTTTGAGTTTGTGGTTGGAGTGGCGGGCGTCGTAGTCTTCCGAAAGCGGAATGCCCAGCGATTCGGCCACGCCGCTCACTTCCTGGTCGATCCTGCGGTTGATCT
>PBRG01000170.1 GCA_002726615.1 Marinobacter sp. | reverse complement strand
TCGAACCAGCGACAAACGGATTAACAGTCCGTTGCTCTACCAACTGAGCTATCGGGGAACGTCGTCGTGTGACGAGGCGCGTATATTAAGGTTACCCCAACGCCTCGTCAACCCCTTGCCAGGATTTTTAGCCCAGCGCTTTCTGCAAACGCTCAATGGCTTGCTTCAGCGTATCAAGGCTGGTGGCGAAGCTCAGGCGCATATGGCCCGGCGCACCGAAAGCGGAGCCTGGCACCAAGGCCACGCCGGCTTCCTTCAACAGCTTCTCGGCAAACTCCACATCATTGCTGACGTCAGAATCGGCTTCGATGGCTGCCTGGAAACTCGGGAACACATAGAAAGTCCCGTCACCGTGCAGGCATTCAACGCCGGGCAGGGCGTTCAGGGCTTCCACCAGGTAGTCATGACGTTCCTTGAACGCCGTGACCATTTCCTGCACACAGTCCTGAGGGCCATCCAGAGCTGCGGCTGCAGCTGCCTGGGAAATCGAGGCCGGGTTGGATGTGCTTTGGGACTGGATTTTCTTCATCGCGCCGATGATCTTTGCCGGGCCCGCAGCGTAGCCGATACGCCAGCCAGTCATGGAGTAGGCCTTGGACACACCGTTGAGCACGAAAGTGCGATCGTACAGCTCCGGTGTGGCGTTCAGGATGTTGCAGAACGGCTGACCGGTCCACAGGATCGGCTCATACATGTCGTCGGTGGCGATCATGATCTGCGGATGCTTCTTCAGCACCTCGCCAATCGCCTTCAGCTCGTCCAGGCTGTAAGCCATGCCACTGGGGTTGGAAGGGCTGTTGATCACGAACAGGCGGGTGCGCTCTGTGATGGCGCTTTCCAGCTGCTCCGGGGTGATCTTGAAGCGGGTATCGGCGCCGGTTTCGATGATAACCGGCTTGCCTTCAGCCACCAGCACCATGTCCGGGTAAGATACCCAGTACGGCGCAGGAATAATGGCTTCGTCGCCCTTGTTCAGCGTGGCCAGCGCGAGGTTGAAAAAGCTCTGCTTGCCACCACCACTTACCAGGATCTGGTTGGCTTCGTATTCCAGGCCGTTGTCCCGTTTGAACTTCGCAATGATCGCCTTTTTCAGTGCGGGCGTACCATCCACGGCGGTGTACTTGGTCTGGCCGTTGTTGATGGCTTCGATGGCCGCCTGTTTGATGTGATCCGGGGTATCGAAGTCCGGCTCGCCGGCACCCAGGCCAATAATGTCCTGGCCAGCAGCGCGTAATTCCGCTGCCTTGTTGGTGACTGCGAGGGTGGGAGAGGGCTTGATTGCCTGTACTCGGCTGGAAAGTTGAAGGTCCAAACTTGCGCTCCTTAAAGCTGCGTCTGATAGGGCTCCGGCGGCTTCGGGGTAGTGGTTTTCACCATGTTCAGGCCGCCTTTGACGATTCAGATGGTATCATGAAGCCCGCGTGACGATAAGTTTCTCTGCAGATTGCACCTTTTGATATTCGCGGTGCGATGCGTTGCCCAGATCACTTTTGATTGAATGAAGGATGTCTCCAGACTATGGCCACTTCAGAAACCGGCGCGCTCATGAAAGACGGCGCCTTCAAGGTGGATTCCCCGTTTCAGCCGGCTGGGGATCAGCCCAAAGCCATTGATGGGCTGGTGGACGGTATCCACTCCGGCCTGGCACATCAGACGCTCCTGGGTGTGACCGGCTCGGGCAAGACCTTTACCATTGCCAACGTCATCCAGCAGGTTCAGCGGCCGACCATCATCATGGCCCACAACAAAACCCTGGCGGCCCAGTTATACGGCGAGTTTCGTGAGTTTTTCCCGGACAACGCGGTGGAGTATTTCGTTTCCTACTACGACTACTACCAGCCGGAAGCCTATGTGCCATCGTCCGATACGTTCATCGAAAAAGACGCCTCCATCAACGAACATATAGAACAGATGCGCCTATCGGCGACCAAGGCCCTGCTGGAACGGCCGGATGCCATCATTGTTGCCACCGTATCCTCCATTTACGGCCTGGGCGACCCCCAGTCCTACCTGAAAATGATGCTGCACCTGGACCGGGGTGACCAGATCGACCAGCGTCACATCCTCCGGCGCCTCGCCGAGCTGCAGTACACCCGCAACGATGTTGAATTCCACCGGGCCAATTATCGGGTGCGTGGGGACGTGATCGATGTATTCCCGGCGGAATCCGAGAAAGAAGCCATCCGCATTGAGTTGTTCGATGACGAGGTGGAAAACCTCAGTTACTTTGATCCCCTGACCGGTGAGGTTCTTCGGCGTGTGCCCCGTGTCACCATTTATCCGAAATCCCACTATGTCACGCCAAGGCAGAAAGTGCTGGATGCCGTTGAGCGCATTAAGGTCGAGTTGGATGAGCGCCTGCAGCAACTCAGGGACAACAATCGCCTGGTGGAAGCGCAGCGTCTGGAAGAGCGCACCCGCTACGACATCGAGATGATGTTGGAGTTGGGCTACTGCAACGGCATCGAAAACTACTCCCGGTACCTGTCAGGTCGCCAGCCGGGTGAGGCGCCTCCGACGCTGTTCGATTATCTGCCAGCCAATGCGATGCTGGTGGTGGACGAATCCCACGTTACCATTCCCCAGATCGGCGCCATGTACAAAGGTGACCGTTCCCGTAAGGAAACCCTCGTGGAGTACGGCTTTCGGCTGCCCTCTGCGCTGGATAACCGGCCCATGCGCTTTGACGAGTGGGAGCGGATTGCACCTCAAATGCTGTTCGTCTCCGCCACCCCCGGCAACTACGAAGCCGAGCACGCAGGGCAGGTGGTCGAACAGGTGGTGCGGCCAACCGGTCTGCTGGACCCGGAAATCGAAGTCCGCCCGGCCTCTACCCAGGTGGACGATCTGCTCTCGGAGATCCGCCTGCGCACCGACGTCAACGAACGGGTTCTGGTGACCACGCTCACCAAGCGTATGGCCGAAGACCTGACCGACTTCCTCATGGAGCATGATATCCGTGTGCGTTATCTGCATTCGGATATTGATACCGTAGAGCGTGTTGAGATTATCCGCGACTTACGCAGGGGTGAGTTTGATGTACTGGTGGGCATCAACCTTCTGCGGGAAGGTCTGGATATGCCAGAGGTATCACTGGTGGCTATCCTGGATGCTGACAAGGAGGGTTTCCTGCGCTCGGAACGTTCGCTGATTCAGACCATTGGTCGCGCCGCCCGTAACCTCCATGGCAAAGCCATTCTCTATGGCGACCGGATCACCGGATCCATGCAGCGGGCCATCGACGAAACCGGGCGCCGCCGGGCGAAGCAGGCGGCCCATAATGAGGAGCATGACATTACGCCGCAGGGTCTGAACAAGAAGATCGCGGATATCATGGAAGGCGCCGGTGGCGGCAGCGGTCGCGGTCGCCGTAAGGCCGAGCGTCCGGGCGAGAAGGCGGCCGAGGAGGCGGAGAAGTACCGTGCCAAGGCGGGTAACCGCTCGCCGGAAGAGGTTCTTAAGGAGATCACCCGTCTGGAAGACGATATGTACAAGGCCGCCGCGGATCTGGACTTCGAGACGGCTGCGCGGTTACGGGATGATATTTCCGAGCTTAAAGAGGCCGCCTTGCGGACCGGCTAACGCCTTGGTCCTACAATGACTGCTGCCTGCAATGGTTGGTTCTTGCCGTAGCGGGACATACGGTCGAACACCCGGCGGTCTACCGGCAGGTATTGCTTGTCAGCGACGGTCTCACCAACCTCCGTATCGATTTCAGGGTCGTGCAGGTATACAAACTGATCATCCATCGCACATACCGTCACCCAGTGGGGCACGCGGCTGCGATTCAGTTGCCAGGTGCTGATCAGGATCACCGGCACACGGCCATCGTGGAGGGCTGCCTGAATCCCATCCAGGGTGAGCGGATCGTGATGGAGTTCGATACCGGTCTGGCCGATGTCGTAGAGAAAACCCTCGTGTACCAGTTCCAGTACTCGCTTCTTGTCGTCGTTGCGAACCGTATCCTTGAATAGGGCACCCTCTTTGCTGATGTAGGCACTGGCGTGGAAGCCGCGGTGCCAGGCAGCCAGTGCCAGGCCGTGGGGGCCGCAGCCACCGTGGCCGGCGAGCATAAAGATGGTGGTGGCTTCACGCCAGAGTTTCAGTTCTTCCAGGGTGGTCATCGGCTGCTGCTCATCCAGGGCTGCCATGGCCATGATCAGAGCCGCCGGGCCGCAGGAGAATTCCGTGGTCTGAGGGTAATAGGGCACCGCCGGATATTCCCGGGAAGGCTCGTAATAGAGGATGCGGCGCTCGAAGCGCAGGGCGGTGCCGTGGTCTTCGTAGTAGTCCCGATAGGTGCCGAACTGGCGATAGCCCAGACGTTGGTATAGCCGTATCGCCGGGGCATTGTCTTCCCGCACTTCCAGCCTCATCACGATGCGGCCTGCGTCGACCGCTGCAGCTTCTGCTTCCCGAACCAATTGCTCGCCTATATTTCTGCCGCGTTCCGCTGGCGAAACAGCAATGGAATAGATTCGCGCCAGTCGGGTGGCCGCACTCATTAATACCAGGCAGTAGCCCAAAAGCTCATTGCCGGCCATCGCGACAATCAGCCGGTCCCGGGGCATATCCAGAAAGCGCCGGAAGCTACGCCGTGAGATCCGGTCGTCGGTGAAACACCGGTTCTCCAGCTTTACCAGTGCGTCCAGGTCATCGCTTGTGGCGTGACGAAAAGCGAGTGATGTCATAGTGAAAGAACTCTGGATAACAAAAATGTGACGGCTTCGCCGGGTTGAGCACTGGTGGCTATTATGAGTGAGCGCCTACCTTGCCGATAGCGTGCAATCATGCGTAAAAGCACGCATTTCGTGCTAATTGTAGGCTAAAGCGTTCCGGCGTATTGTTGCGAGATTGTACAGGCACCATCGATGTATGGTTGGCCTGTGTTCCCAACGCTTCCGGCACTGCCTTCATGGAGGAATGCCACTGATGTCACGATTGTTGATTGTTGTTGACCGCGCCAAGGACTGGGCACCGTATTACCCCAGCGAAGACGTGCTTACCTTTGATCAGTATCTGCAGTTTTCCGCGCCCACCTCGAGCCGGGTGCGGGTGATCAACCTGTGCCAGAGCGCCCGTTACCTCAGTCGTGGCTATTACTGTTCATTGCTGGCCGAGGCTCGTGGCCATCATGTTGTGCCGTCTGTGATGACGCTTAACGACCTCAGCCGAAAGGGGCTGTTTTCGCTGCAGCTGGATGAGCTGGATGCCAGCGTCATCAATTGGCTTGAGGCGGCCGGGGCGGAAATCGAACCAGCCGGTGACAATAACCACGCTACGCGCGAAGTGCGTGTCCGCACGTATTTCGGGCAGGCAGAACATGGGGATTTGAAGCCGGTTGCGCGTGCTTTGTTCGATCGTTTCCCGTGCCCGGTTCTGGAAGTGGTTTTTCGCCGTGGGAAAAACTGGCAGATAGCGTCCATGAAACCGGGTTGTCCCGCGGACCTGAAAGGGAAAGAACAGGATGACTTTGCGGCGGCGTTTGACCGTTTCAGCAGTATGGTTTGGCGCAAGCCCCGCACCCGCCGTCGTTATCGGTTTGATCTGGCGATGCTGGTCAATGACGACGAGGAAATGCCGCCCAGCGACAAGGAGGCGTTGGAAAAATTCGAGAAGGCCGGCCGCAAGCTGGGCATCAACGTGGAGCAGATCGGCCGCCGCGATTATATGCGGCTACCGGAATACGATGGCCTGTTTATTCGCGAGACCACAGCCATTGATCATCACACCTATCGTTTCGCCCGTAAGGCCGAGGCAGAGGGCATGGTGGTGATTGACGATCCGGTGTCGATCCTGCGATGCACCAACAAGGTCTATCTGGCCGATCTGCTGAACAACAACAGAATCCCGACACCGAAAACCCTGATCCTTTCCAAAGACCAGAAAGACAGCGCTGAACAGGTGATTCGTGAGTTGGGCTTTCCTGCGGTTATCAAGATTCCTGACGGCGCCTTTTCGCGGGGAGTCACTAAAGCGGAGGATGAAAAATCTCTGCGGGCGGGCCTGAAAGAGCTGTTCAAACAGTCGGCACTGGTACTGGCCCAGGAGTACCTTTACACCGATTATGACTGGCGTATTGGGGTGCTCGGCGGACGAGCCATTTATGCCTGTAAATACTACATGGTGGAGGGGCACTGGCAGATCTACCAGCACGGTGGCGAGGAAGTGGATAGCGGTGGTTTCGATACCATGCCGACGTACGAGGTGCCCCGGAACGTAATCCAGGCAGCGCTCAACGCCACACGTCTGATCGGCAATGGCCTTTACGGTGTGGATATCAAGCAGTCCGGTAACCGTGTGGCAGTCATTGAGGTAAACGACAACCCCAGCATTGACGCCGGAGTTGAAGACCGGTTTCTGGGTGGGGAACTGTACACGCTGATCATGCAGGAGTTCCTGTCCCGCATGGAGGAAAAGCGGCGTCGCTAGACGCCCTGTCAGTTCTCAGTATGAGCGTGCCAGATTCTGAGGCTGCCAAACCACGGGTAGCGGGCCAGTTCCTCGCTGATCCTATGGGCGTCAGGAAGCGCTTCGGATTCAGGGATCTCCATAAACAGTTCCATATGGACCCAGTTGCGGAGATAGTGAAGCCGTAGCCGGTTGTTGGATGGAAGATTGTCGATGTGTTGCAGGAGTGCCTCGCGGATTTCCGCCCGGGCAGGAAGCTGCTCGGAGGTCTGGGGATGGATTTCGTTGTTCTCGGCATCAATGTGAAAATTGATGTCAAGAATGTTGTCCAACGAATCACGCATGGCTTTTACCACCTGCATTCCTATTTGATGCCCCTCCGAAACGCTGATCTCCGGCGACACAACGAGGTGCACATCCAACAGGATGTCGTGTCCCATGCGGCGGCTGCGAAGTTCGTGCACGTTGCGCACGCCGTCGGTCATACTGGCGATGTGTTTCAGTGCTTCGGTATCTTCCGGGGAAAGGCCAGTATCGACGAGCTCTTTCACGCTGTCCCAGGTGAAGCGCCATCCGATGTGAATGATGATTCCGGAGATGATCACTGCCGCGAGAACGTCCAGCCACAGATAGCCCAGCATGGCGCCCATAGTTGAGAAGAGCACCACCACGGAAGAGAGGGCATCAGTGCGACTGTGCCAGGCATTGGCGATAATCAGGTCCGAGCGGATCGCTACGCCAACCCGGCGGGTGTAGCGATAGATCCATTCCTTACTGGCAACGGATATGAAGGCCGCTACCAACACCGGCCATTCGGGAATGTTCACGGTGCCGCCGTCAAGGAGGCGCAGGGTGTTGTCCCAGGCCAGGGCCGCGCCAACAGCAATAAGAATGCTGCCGAGCACCATGGTACCCATGGTTTCTATGCGTTGATGGCCATAAGGATGATCCTCGTCCGGTGCCTGACGGGAAACGCGCATGACGCCCAGCACGACCAGATCCGATGCAACATCAGTAAACGAGTGAATACCGTCCACTACCAGTGCCTGGGAATGAAACAGCGTTCCTGCGATAACCTTAATGAGGCCCAGTACGCCATCCAGCACCATTCCGATAAACGTCACCCGCGACGCTGCCTTGCGCTCCTGGGAAAGTCCTTTGTGTTCTTGGGAGGAAAAGGGCTGCTGGTCTGCCATTCGAGATTCTCCAAAGGGGCAGGTAGTTAGTATAACGAACGCATCGCTGTATGTTTTATGCACATGGGCGGAATCGTTGAATAACGTGACACCCTCTGACTGATTGGTCTTTCATAACAAAAAAAACAGTCATAACTTATTGATAAATATAAACAAATAAACTGATCAAAAATTGACCAATTTGTAGGCTGGCGCGAATATCAAGGGTTCGGCAGCGTTGCCCCGCGATTTTCAACAGGGTTATCCACAGATTCCGTGGAAAAGGTCACAAGAGCTTAACGCGACAGACATTTAGACGTCATATTTAAGGTGTAGGGCGATGCTGTGGAAAACTTCCGGTATACTCCGCATCGTTCTCGATCAGGGAGATTCTGTATGTATGGCATTATGCGCGAACTGTTGTTCCGGTTGCCACCGGAGACTGCTCATAGCCTGACGTTGTCGGGGCTCGATATGGCAGGGAAGGGCGGGCTGCTC
>PBRG01000169.1 GCA_002726615.1 Marinobacter sp. | reverse complement strand
GAGTGAGAGCGTGGCAAGTGCAATCCCGACTGCGGTAAACATACCCGCAAGTGGCGTCCGGGCTCCGGCTTCAAAATTCACAACCGAGCGTGAAAAACCACCTGAGACTGGAGAGCCCCCGCTTACGCCGGAACCTATGTTCGCCAACCCCATAGCAATCAGCTCAGAATTGGGATCGATCCTCTGGCGCCTTTTGGCGGCAAGAGTCTGGGCAATGGACACTGATTCTACAAATCCAACCAAGCTGATCAGAACGGCTGCGGGGACCAGAGCTGCCCATATGCTGGGGTCCATGGAAGGTAAACGGATCTCCGGAAGTCCGCTTGGAACTTGCCCCACCAGATTGACTCCGGCACTCCCCAAGTTAAAGTGCCAGGCCGCTGCTGTTGTCACAATAACCGCTGACACGGGGGCGGCTTTCGCAACGATATCTGCCCCCCGGGGCGCCAGACCGAGCCCGACCAGTGCATTTTTCAGATATTGGCGACACAGAAACAGGTACAGGAGAGTGCCGGCTCCAATAGCAAACGTGATCAGGTTGAAAGAGCCAAACTGGCTGATCAGGTTTGCGCCCATTTCGATCAAATTGTGACCACCACCCTGTATACCGAGAATATGGCCAAGCTGACTGCCCGCAATAAGAATTCCGGAAGCGGTGACAAACCCAGAGATCACGGGGTGGCTCAGAAAATTTGCGATAAAACCAAGCCGCAAGACGCCCATGGCGAACAGAATCAGCCCCGACAGCGTAGCCAGTACAAGAGCGGCACCAACGTATTCGGGCGATCCTGTAACAGCAACGCCTCCTAACGCAGAGGCTGTCATCAGTGACGCCACTGCGACAGGACCAACAGCCAGCGTCGCACTGGTGCCGAATAAAGCGTAGACCACCAGCGGGATCATACTTGCATACAACCCAACTTCAGGCGGAAGCCCTGCCAACAGGGCGTAGGCCAGGGCCTGAGGAACAAGCATGAGTGTGACGATAACCGCCGCAAGGCCATCGCTTAGCAATGTATCTCCACGATAACCTTTCAGCCAATCAACAATTGGCAAATACGCCGCGATTCGCTTCACCGTCAACCTTCCACGGTCGTCAGAGTCTTCGCTCTAGTGGTTTCTCCAAACATTTGCGCCCTTCCAGACCTTTGTTTAAAACCGGTTTAGCGGAATTTTCAGGTACACCTGTCCGTTATCCTCGGAGGGGGGAAGGTGCCCCGCCCTCATGTTGACCTGAACGGCCGGTAGTATCAGTCGGGGCATTCCGAGCTTGGCGTCACGCTCTGAGCGAAAAACAACAAACTCGTCTTCACTGATATCGTTGCCCACATGGATGTTGCTGGAACGTTGCTCGGCGACGGTCGTCTCATGAATAAACTCATCGCGCCCCGCCGCTTTGTAGTCATGGCATAGGAAAACGCGGGTTTCTCCGGGAAGCGCCAGGACTTTCTGAATGGAGTGGTAAAGGGTATGGGCGTCGCCCCCTGGAAAATCGCAACGGGCGGTCCCGGCATCCGGCGCAAAGAGTGTGTCGCCGACGAAGGCTGCATCTCCGATGACGTACGTCAGGCAAGCCGGAGTATGTCCCGGCGTGTGAAGAACGCTCGCCTCAAGATTTCCGATCATGAACGTGTCGCCCTCCTTGAACAGACGGTCGAACTGGCTGCCATCCCGAGCGAAATCTGTTCCGGCATTGAAAGCTTTGCCAAACACCTCCTGAACGACAGCGATCTTTTCACCAATGCCTGTTTTTCCGCCGAGACGCTCATGGAGGTAGGGTGCAGCAGAGAGGTGGTCAGCGTGCACGTGGGTTTCCAAAACCCATTCCACACTCAGGTCATTGCTTTGAACGTACTCAATAATCTTGTCAGCGGAACGGACATCGGTCCGGCCCGCGGCATAGTCGAAATCCAGCACAGAATCGATGATCGCGCAGACCGAGCTATCAGGATCCTGAACGATGTAGCTGAATGTGTTTGTAGGCTCGTCAAAGAAATGCGTGACCAGCGGATGTTGCATGGCGTCACCCTCGTCGCAAAGAGAATTGATCAGATTTCAACGTATCAGGTTTTATGTTATAACGATAGCGTTAACAGCTATATTAAATAACTGAGATTATAGGTTGCAACAATCTCGTGGTATGTCTCCGTTAGGTGGAGACGACACACTGTCCACCGGGCAAATCGTGGCATTTGAAGAGGTATAGAAATGGACTGGAGCTCTTTTACTCAAGGTGCCTTCGGAGGTCTTTTAATAGGCTTGTCCGCAGTGATGCTTATGGTCACGTTGGGACGTATTGCAGGCATCAGTGGGATGGTATCAGGTCTGATCTTTGATCGGTTTACTGCGGAGTCTGCCTGGCGACTGGCGTTTGTGCTGGGCCTTGTCAGCGGGCCTCTGTTGTTGGTTGTCCTGAATGGCTCGCTTGGAAACGTGGCGGGCAATCCTGAGGCCGTGGTCGGCAACCCCATCGGTGGCGTGCCGCTGATGGTCTTGGCTGGCTTACTGGTGGGCGTGGGGTCTGGTATCGGCAACGGTTGCACCAGCGGACATGGTGTTTGTGGTATCGCCAGGCTATCCCCGAGATCCATACTGGCAACGTTGGTTTTCCTTTTAACGGGTGTTGTAACCGTTTACGTCGTCAGACTCATGACAGGACACTCTTTATGAAACTGATTTTTGGTTACCTGGCTGGTTTGTTGTTTGGCCTGGGTCTGGCTATTGGCGGTATGACTGACCCCCATCGTGTTCAGGGCTTTCTCGACGTCTTCGGTAACTGGGACCCAACGCTCATATTTGTGATGGGCGGAGCCGTGGTAACAACGTTTGTCGGCTACCAATTGGTGTTCCGTCGCCAGGGCCCTCTGTTCGCGGAAACGTTTATCGTGCCCACACGTCGTGATATTGATACCCGTTTATTGATTGGTGCGGCTGTGTTTGGGATAGGCTGGGGTCTATCAGGTTATTGTCCGGGCCCGGCCTTTGCGTCAATAAGTGGTATAACCTGGCCTCTCGTGGCGTTGTTGCTGTCGATGGTCGCTGGTTGGTGGCTGGCTCGCCGGGTCTGAGGTAGCGCAGCATAGTTTGTCTGCTGGGGTAAGATGGCGATTTCTTGACCACGTCAGCGTTCGGCGGCTTTCTCGCATGGATGCCGAACACAACACTAGGCACATCATACGATGTCGCGAACAATCATAAACTGGGCACCCAGTCCGATGATGAATGTGGCTGCAACCGTCGCAAACACCACGAATCCCAGCCATGCATCAAGCTCAACGGATGCAGAATCCCCTCCCCTGTACATCGGCACAACAATGCGCAGATACACTGCCAGCGACAGTGCACTATTGATGATCGCCACCACCGCCAGCCATGTGAACTGGACGTCAATGGCTGCCGCAAACAGAAGGAACTTGCCGACGAAACCTGCCAGTGGCGGAATGCCCACCAATGACAGCAGGAAGACTACCATTGCGATGGCAATCAAAGGCCGCGACCGGCCCAGCCCGCTAAAATCGTTCAGAGTGCGCCCGGCTATGGCGGCAACCGCGAAAGCGCCCAGGTTCATAGCCGCATAGGCGGCGGCGAACAGAATGATCGATGGTAAGGCCAGCTCACTGGAGCCCACCGCGAGGATGCCCAGCAGGAAATAGCCGGACTGGGCAATCGACGAATAGGCCAGCAGCCGGATGACGTTATCCTGCACCAGTGCCGCAAGATAGCCATAGGTCATGCTCAGCACGGCCAGCCCCGCCATGACCGCAGCCCAGCCGGTTTCCGGTGGCAGGTGACGAACCACCTGAGTGAGCGCAAACAGGGCGCCAATCTTGGGCACGACGGATAGGTAGGCGGCAATCGACAGTGGCGCGCCCTCGTAGGCGTCGGGTGCCCAGAAGTGGAACGGAACCAGTGATGCCTTGTAGCCCAGGCCCACTACCACAGCCACGAACCCGAGAATAACGGCCAGCGGCATGGTATCCATGGACGGCAGATCGGCGATCAGCGTAGAGCCGGAGGCACCGAACCAGTAGCTCAAACCGAAAATCATGATGGCAGTGGTGACGGAAGCGAACACAAAGAATTTCATCGCCGCTTCGGTCGCCGGGTCCGTATCCGGGTAGGCAACCAGGGCGAAGGTGGCCAGGCCAGTCAGCAACGCACCCAGCACCAGAAACATGGTGTCCCCTGCCCCCGCCAGTACCAGGGCACCCAGCGTTGAAAAAATCAGCAGACTGTAAACCGTACCCTCGCGGGCGCTGCCCCGGACATCCACCCGCGCCAACAGCATCGAGAGCACCGTAGCTGGTAGCAGGATAAGCTTGGCCCAGATGCTTAACGTATCGATGCGGAAACTGCCGCCAAATACCGTTGTGTCTGTGCCGAGCAGGCGCAGGGTCAGCCCGGTGCCAACGACCAGGCCGATGACGGCAATGATCAGCGAAATCCGGGGCTGTCGCAGCATTTCCGCAATCAGGGCACCAACAGCCGTCAGCAGAACGGCAATTTCTGGAATGATTAATGCGAGATCTCGACCCATTACAGCACCAGTGCCGAAGTAGTCCGGTGAATGACGTCCAACACCCAGGACGGCGCCACGCCGGTAGCGACGGTCAGCGCCAGCAAGGGCGCAACCGCGAGAATTTCCCTTGGGCTCAAGTCCGGCATTCTATTCCAGCGATCCCGGGGTTCACCCAGAAAGATTTCGCGCAGGGCCTTGAGAAAGGTCCCGGCGATAATGGCAATCCCCAGAATCACCACAACCGCGACAGGAGTGGTGCCCAGAGTCGCGAGGAATATCTGGAACTCCGCCGGGAAGTGCGCGAGGCCTGGAAGCCCCAGAGACGCAAAAGCCGCCAGCACAAAGAACCAGCCAAGCAGTGGAACCGTTTTGAGCAGGCCGCCAAACTCGTTCATTTCCCGGGTATGGGCGCGCTCCTGAATCATGCCTACCAGCAGGAACAGGGCCCCCGTGACCAGGCCGTGGCTGAACATCTGCAGCACGGCTCCATCCAGCGCGACGGCACGCACCGACGGGTCCAGAGTCAGTGCGGCAACGGCGACGCCGACAATGACGTAGCCCATGTGGTTGATTGAGGTATAGGCCACCAGGCGCTTGAGATCAGTTTGTGCCAGGGCGGCAAAGGCACCGTAGATTGCGCTGACGACACCGAAAAACAAAACAACGATGCCGGCATCGCGGAGGGCGTCAGGGGTCATTTGCAGGGCGAACCGCACCAGCCCGTATGTGCCGAACTTCAGCATGATACCCGCCAGGATGACGCTACCAACGGTCGGTGCCTGAACGTGGGCCGCAGGCAACCAGGTATGCAACGGTATCGCAGGAATCTTGACCGCGAAGGTAATCAGCATGGCGATCAACGCCCACATGGCCGCCGCCCCCTCCAGAGGAGGATTGGCAATCCACGCCCGCATATCGAAGGTGGGGTCGGGACTGCCGAGGTAAAGCCCCAGAATTGCGAGCAACAGTGGCAGGCTGCCCAGCAGGGTGTAGATAAAGAACATCAGGGCGGCCCGCTGCCGGTCTTCATGTCCCCATCCGGCAATCATGAAATACATCGACACCAGGGAAACTTCGAAGAAGACGTAGAACAGAATGCCGTCCAGGGCGGTAAAGGTACCGATTGCCGCGGTTTCCAGAAGCAGGATCAGAGCTACGTAGGCACGCGGACGGTCGCGAAGCGACGACGCATAGATCAGAGAAACCAGGAAAAGCACGGCACTCAGCAGCACCAGCGGCAGGCTGATGCCATCAACCCCGACCCGGTAGGCGGCGCCAATGGCCGGCATCCATACCAGCTCTTCGACCTGGGAAAAGCCGTCACCACTCACGCCCTGAAGCCACATGGCCAGAGCGCCGACCAGGGTCAGGGCGGCACTGGCGATCGCTATGCTGTGCACCGTCCGTGCCGTCGGCTTCGGCAAACACAGAATCAGCACAGCGCCGACGAGTGGCAAAAACAGGGTCAGGGATACAAGTGGTAACATGAGTACAGGGTTCCTTTAGACACTCAGTGAAGCTGAAAACAGGATGGCCAGGAGCACAGCGGTGGCTACGGCGCTGATCGCCAGGCTGTGATGGATCAGGCCGCTTTGCAGGGTTCTCGCCCGCGCGCCGAGGTCCCGCACACCGGCCACGAGGGCAAAGATCAGGCCGTCGATACCACGCTCATCCCCGCTGCGAACCCAGCGACCCACCGCCAGATTGGCGCGGCCGACGCCAAGCACGGCCAGATACAAACGTTGTTCCAGTCGCTCGCCCCCACGGGCAATGCTGAGAGCTGTATGACCAATGGCAAGCGCGGCCGCGTACAGATGATCCTCCAGACGGTCACAGCCCCGGGCAACAGCCATTGCGGGCCGGCCTATCCAGGCGGTAAGCCCGCCCGCGACCTCCAAACCCGATTCTGCCCATTGATGGGCAGGTCCAAGCAGGCGCTGGACCGGCACCAGCCAGCCCAAGGCCAGCCCGACCAATGCGGCGACGAGCCCCAGCACTATGGCGACGGTACCTGCGGTTTCCGGAGCGGGCAGATCAAGTATTGTTTCCAGGGGACCAAAGGCCAGACCCAGGCCAGCGGCGGGGATCGCCAGACCCCAGATGCCAGCGCGCATCCAGCCAGTACCTTCTACCGGCCGGCTGTCGCCCGAGCCCTGCCAGAGCACCCGTAAAGCCCGGCCCATATAGGCGCCGGTAAGCAGAGTGCCCGCCAGAGCCAGGGGGCCGAGCCAGGCGGCGCCTTGCCCCGACAGCGCGGCAGCAATTACCGCATCCTTGGAAAAGAACCCGCTCAGCGGTGGAATGCCCGCCAGTGCCAGCGCTGCCAGCGCAAAGCCGGCAAAGGCCCAGGGCCTGGCGCGGCCAACGCCTTTCAACTGATCAAAAGCGGTACCCTCGCGGGCATGTTGAAAGTCACCGGCAGCAAGAAACAGGGTGCTTTTAATGGCAGCATGGGCGAGAAGGTGCAACAGCGCGGCTGTCGGAACCCCGGCGCCCACTGCAATCAGCATCAGGCCGTACTGACTGGCCGTGGAAGCCGCCAGCAGGCGTTTGAGATCACGTTCGGCAAGCGCAATCACCCCGGCCGCCACCGTGGTGATACCACCCACAAGCCCTATAGCGAAAAGCGCTTCAGGACTCAGCAGCGTCGCAGACCGGATCAGCAGAATGGCGCCCGCCGCCACCAGCGTGGCCGAGTGCAGCAGCGCCGAGACCGGTGTCGGGCCGGCCATGGCGCGCATCAGCCAGTCCTGCAGGGGAACCTGGGCCGACTTACCCATGGCCGCCAGCAATAACAGCAGGCCGGCGGCGGTCGAGGCACTACCGCCAGCTTCCAGATAGGCAGCAATCTCACTGGTACCTGACGACCCGATGAGTATGAATATCGCCACATAAAGCCCGAGATCGGCGCTGCGGGTATAGAGAAAAGCACGGCTGGCTGCGTTTGCGGCTTCCGGCCGCTGGAACCAGAAGCCGATCAGCAGGTAACTGCAGAGGCCGATGAGTTCCCAGGCCGCCAAAAACAGAACCCAGTCGCCAGCCAGCACCAACGCCTGCATCGCCGCCAGGAACAGCGACATTACGGCATAAAAGCGCGCTTGGCCGGACTCCCGCTTCATATAGCCGATGGCATAAATCAGAACGAAGGTTCCGACCGTGGCCACTGCCACACTCAGCAGTGCCGTCATCGGACCCGAAACCAGGCGCAAGGGCATGTCCGGCAGCCCGGGTAGAAGCAGGGTTTCGGCCTGGCCGTCAAGGGCTCCGGCCAGCAGCCGGACACCGCCTGCCAGGCTGAGCGTCGCGCCAGCCAGGGCCAGCGCAGCGCTGCCACGGCGCAGTATCAACACCGCCAGGGCGGCTATCAGCGGTGGCAATATCGGCAGAAGCACTGCACTCATCCTTTCAGGTCCTCCGCTTCTTCCATCTCGACTGAGCCCTTGGCCCGGAAGCGCGCAATAGCAACGCCAAAGCCGACCGCCATCTCCAGTGCCATAACCGTCATCACCACCAGCACAAACATCTGGCCGGAATAGGCTTCCGGATGCAGAAAGCGCCAGAAAGCCACCAGATTCACCATGGCGCCTGCCAGCATCAGCTCCACGCCCATCATGATCATCACCAGATTGGTCTGTGACAGAGCTCCATAGACTCCGATACCGAACAGGATGGCGCCGGTCACAAGCGCCAATATCAGAATCATGGTCATTCCGATGCCTCCTTGCCGTCTTTACTCGCCAGCTTTTTCACCGGTATTGACACCGCAGTGGCCGCGATCATTGCGGTCAGGATGGTGATGCCGGCGGTTTCGAAGATCATCATTGAGCGTCCCAGCAGTTCCATGCCCAACGCCCGTGTCTGCGCTTGCGCGTCCACCACCTGCTCCGCTGCGGGGCCCCAGTCGGACAGCAGCGCAACGGCGATGGCGACAACGGCGGCACTCACCCCGGCACCTATCGAGAAGCGCTTCTGGTGGCTCATATCCATACCGCCAAGCCCGCCGGGATCCATCATGAACATCACCATGAAGATGGCCATGATGCTCATCTCGGTGGCCATCATCATGATCTGCAGCACGCCCAGGAATTCGGTTTGCATCGCCAGGAACAGGCAGCCGACGGCGGTCATCGAAAACAGCAGTGCCAGTGCGGAACGCATCATGGACGAGGTGCGAAACACCACCACGCCGAAGCCAATGGCAGCCAGCCCGAAAACGGCAACGAAAAAAGCCTGTGCATACATCAGGGAACCACCAGAATCAGTAAGCCGACAATAATGATATTGAGCAGTGCGAGGGGAATACCCAGGACCCAGCACCACCGCATCAGATTCGCCTCGCGGATGCGTGGCAGATAGTGGCCGACGAGCAGCATCGACACGGCCACGGCCAGGGTCTTGATCAGGCTCCAGGCCGAGGGCGGCAGCAGCGGCCCATGCCAGCCGCCGAGATAGAACACCGTGGTCGCGGAGGCCAGCGTAACCACCAGCGTCAGCCGGGCAAGGCGAAGCACCGCCAGGCGTACCCCGGTATACTCAGCGTCGACACCGCCGCCAAGCTCCCCCTCTGCAGAAGGCAGGTCGAAAGGGGCGCGGAATGCCAGTGCCATGGCCGCAATATAAAACAGCACGAAGCCCAGGGGCTGGTAGACGATGTTCCATAGACCCGCTTGGGAGCCAACGATCGCAGTGTTTACCAGGGATTCGGCACGCATGGCCACGGCCGTGATCGGCATGACAATCAGCATGGAATAGGCAATAAGCTGGCCCAGAAAGCGCCAGCCACCGATCATCCCGTAGGCTCCATCCGGCCCCCAACCCGCCATGATCACCGCGACGAGCACGTAGGCCAGGGCCGCGTTCACAAACAGTGCGCCAGTGCCAAGGTCCGCAATGATCAGGTCCGGCGCCAGCGGCAGGACTGCCATACCGAGCACGGCGACAACCAAAAGAAGCACGGGCGCGGCCTCGAAGAAGACCCGGTCTGGTGAGCGCGGTACTATGGACTCACGACCGAGGTGAGCCAGGCCGCGAAACAGAGGCGCGGCCGGACTCAGACGCCCAGTCGCCATCCAGCCCTCAATCACAGCCAGCAGCCAGGCGCTGCCAAGCAGCGCGAGCAAAACAATAGCGACGGTCACGAAGTCACCTCCCAGGGCGAAAGATCCAGTGACCCGACTGCCAGCAGCGCATCGCCCAGTTCCTGGCCCTCGACAAGCTTAGGGACCAGGCCGATATGCTGACTACAGGCGGTGTCCAGCTCGTATGACTTCACATGGCCGCGCTCCAGTTTCAGACTTAACCGGGCCTCGCCGCGCGGAGTGTCAACGGTGGCCTCACCGGTTCCTGACACATCGCCAACGTCGCGCAGAACCGGCAGCTCCGGTTCCCCGCCCGACTTTATAAGGTCAAGGCTGGCCGAAATTTCGGCCAGGCGTTGCCACAGGCGCGCCCAGGCATCACCGCCTTCATCCGCAGCACGCGCTACGGGCCCGCGCAGACCAAAAGAGTCCGTTGGCAGTAGGCCGACACCCTTAAGCCGAGATTTGAGCAAAGGCGTTCGCCCGAGGCGGATAGTTAATTTGTGCAGCGCTGGCTCCAGTGCAGCAAGACTGTCCCTGTTAGCCTCTCTGACTTGCAGTTGCAGAGTTGCTGCCCGTTGCGTCAGCCAGGCAAAGCCGAGCTGGCGCCCTAACTGAGCCAGCCAGCCAAGGTGACTGGCGATGCGCTCACGCTCAAGGGCGCCGGTGCGAGCACCGGCGTTTGCCGAATCGTCCTCCAGCCCTGCCGCTTGCTCTATTGCCAGACAGACTAAAAGACGGTAGCTCACCGGTGCCAGTGGAATTGCGGCTGACAGATACCCAATGAAGGTCTCGGCATCCATCTCTTCACTTTCTTCAATATTCTCACCTTCGCTGGTCACCCCCACCAGGGAGGTCGCCTGCCCCTCCGTTACGCCGTCACCATCAAGGGTCAGCGTCAACTTCAGTCCGCCGGGCAAGCCGGGGAAGACCGGACCGAACGGCACCTCAAGCCAGTCCATCTGCAGGCCATCGGCGCTGCGTGGCAGATCCTTGGTGACTTCAATCATCGACATGAATCCCGAGGCGCCATGATCGTGGCCACCGTGATCGTGCCCTCCATGCTCATGCTCACCGTGATCATGGCTGGAATGTTCATGTTCTGAGTGGCCCTCATCTTCCCCGTCCTCGCGGACTACCAGGTCCATACCGCACTTGGGGCAGCTGCCAGGCTCGTCCCGAACAATTTCGGGGTGCATGGGGCAGGTATATTCGGTCCCGGCATTTTCGTGAGCGTGTTCCGGTTGGTGTTCGTTACTGTGTTCGTTACTGTGTTCGTTACTGTGTTCGTTACTGTGGTCGTGGTCGTGGTCGTGGTCGTGGTCGTGGTCTTGGCTCTGGTGTTCGTGATCATGGTGATGTTCATGATCGTGGCCGCCCTCAGGGGTTTGCTCCCCCGCTTCGCGTGCTACCAGATCCATGCCACACTTGGGACAGCTGCCCGGCTCGTTCTGGACTACCTCCGGATGCATAGGGCAGACGTACTCGATTTGGACGTGCAGGACGGAGGCGTCAAAATTCTCCGCTGAAGCAGCGAAGGCACCTTCCGCCAGGGCGCGTTTCAGCCGCCCAACCGCGTCGGCCAGTGCCTCTTGGGAAAGACCGGCCGATACATCAGCGCCTGGTAAAGACGATGGAGTCGTTCCACCGAGCACGATAATAGTGCGCGGGCGGGGCATCTGCGCATAAAGCACCGCTGCAACCTCGCCCATTTTTTCTGAAAGCCCGCCGACGATCAGAAGCACATTCGCATCACGGGGTGAGGCGCTGACACGCATGCCGGTGGCACTCACATTCAAGCCATGTGCCAGGGCGACATCCTGTCCCGGGACGATGAGACAACTCAGGTCACGCGCAAATGCACGGGAAACCCACTTCTGAAGAAGGGCGAACCGTGCCTGCCTCTGCCGTGAGCCTGTGGTGTTAATGGGCGGTAAAGAAGTCATTGGCGCCTCAATGCCCCCTGGCTCCAGCCATAAAGCAGGCCCAGAAAGAGGATGGCAAGAAATACGCCCATATCATACAAAGCAACCAGCCCTACTTCTTTGTACACGACGGCCCATGGGTACATGAACGCCATTTCCATATCGAAGGCCAGGAACAACAATGCGTAACCGTAGTAACGCGCGTGATAGCGCCCCCACACCGGATCCCGCGACAGCACACCGGAGCTTGCCGGCACATCCTTGCCCGGCTCCCCGCGCGCAGAGCCCATCACGCGCACAAACCCGTAAAGGCCCAGGATGGTAGCCACGATGCCGACCACCAGGGCAAGTAAAAGACTATACAGTTCCAAAAAACTCATTATCCAATCCTCGGATCGAGCAACCAAATAGCCCCTCACTCTCTTGCCAGGATGCCCGATGAAAATAATTCCCGGGTACCCTACTCCAGTCCGTGATGCTTCCCTTCGTATAATTTAACATTCCTGATCTCGCCTCCCTCATTGACCAATTCGAAATTATTGCCAGACAAAGGCTTTATCTTGTTACAGGAATAGTTGCGACCGTAGACAGATGTGCAAAATTTACCGTCTTTCACCTCCCATCTTCCAATATAATGGGTAAGGTTTCCCTGTTGTTCACGATACTTGGTCATTCCATAGATCGACCCATCGGGATCATAGTACTCATGAAAGGTTCGAGTGCGAAAATTGTCTTGGGCATCCCGAAATACCATTTGCACCGTGTTTCCGACGACGACATTGGCAACATCTTCGCCCGAGAGAATCTCATCAGCCTGTAAATATGGCGCTTGTAAAAACAACAAAAACACGAATAGTCTAAAGCTATTTGCTTTCATCCTGATCCCTCCCGCTTTCGTTCAACAATTGGTGTCACATCAACGCTGGCGTCTAGTCCTATCACAGGGTTACAAAAAGCTCAACGATCCAGTTATCGCCGATTAGTGGTGATCACGGATCATTCGATTCTTCATGTTCCGAGCGCACGGTTTCATGAAATTTCTTCAGGAAAATCTGCTCTGCTGCGACGATAACAATCATCGTAAATACCGCCACGCCAATAACAAACGGGTCACTATTCAACTTGACCCAGACGAAGCCTACGAGTACAAGCAAATCCAGGACGATAGCAATCGCTGGCACCCACGCCTTTGCCTTCACATCGTCGCGCAAATGACAAAGAACTCCCCAGTGAATGGCAATATCCATTACCAAATAGAACACAATGCCCAGAGCGGCAATCCGTGAGAGGTCAAAAAACGCCGTCAGAACGAGCCCGAGAACCACCGTGTAAACCAACGTGTGCTTCTGGATACTGCCAGGCATACCGAAATGACGGTGAGGAACCAGCTTCATTTCAGTCAGCATGGCCAACATACGCGAGACGGCGAAAATGCTGGCCAGAATGCCACCGGCGGTGGCCGTCATAGCAATCGCCACCGTGAACCAGACCGCATACTCGCCCAACGCCGGACGCGCTGCGGCCGCAAGCGAATAGTTCTGCGTTTCAATGATTTCACCCAGCGACAGATTGCTGGCAACCGCAAAACCCACCAGGGTATAAATCACTACGCAGGCCGCGATGGAAATAATGATCGCCCGCCCCACATTCCGTTTGGGGTCGATTACCTCGGAGCCACTGTTGGTAATCGTGGTAAAACCCTTGAAGGCCAGTATTCCCAGCGCCGTCGCACCCAGAAAATTACCCGTTGCTCCGGCTTCGCCCGTGCCTGAAAAGTCTACTGCGAGGTTATCAGTAATCCAGATACCCACAATTCCGAAAATCAGTATGCCTCCAATCTTTAACACGCCTATGAAAGACGCTACGCTCTGAATCATCCGGTTGCCGAGTAGATTGATCAGAAACGCTGCCATAATGAGGGCTACGCCAAGAATCGGCACCATTCGGCCGCTTTCATCGCCACCGAACAGTTGCATGGTGTAAGATCCAAAGGTTCGGGCCAGGAAGCTCTGGGCAATTACCATCGAGAAGTACATCAGCAACGCGTTGAAAGCCGTCGGCAACCGATCACCGTATGCTTTGTGCAAGTACATACCGATACCGCCGGCGGAGGGGTATGCATTTGAAATCTTGATGTAGGAATAGGAGCTGAAACTGACGATTATCGCCGCGGCCAGAAACGCCAATGGAAACAGAGTGCCCGTCATCTGTGCCATCTGCCCGGTCAAAGCGAAGATACCGGCACCAATCATCACCCCGGTACCCAGCATAACGGTTCCCGTGAGTGTGAGACTCCCCTCCTGATAGCGAGTGGTTCGGTCCTGCTCCCTGCTCATTCGCTCTCCTGATACTCTTATTCAAAAACCTGACATGCCACCGAAATCTGACGGGGCATTTCGAACATTTGACCTACATCAAATCCTGAAAAAAAAGCCAGGGGAAGACCCTGGCCCAAGACACCACGGTCAGAACACGATACGAGCACCAATCACGGCAAACCAGTCTTCTCTACCACCGCCGTCTGCCTGCGCAAAGTCCGCCGTATCACCATACTTACGCTCATGCACCACGCCCAAGTATGGCGAGAATGCCCGGTCAACCAGATCATAACGCACCCTGAGGCCGGTTTCCGTGGAAACCAGCCCTTTACCAACGCCAATTTCACGATCCTCACTGAATGCGACCGTCGCATCCAGTGTCGCCCCGAGGATCCAATAATTGGTGAGTAATAATTCATACTCCGCATCCAGCTCAGCGGACGTCTCACCTTCATTGCTCACATACAGATTTGCATCGATCTCAAACCATTGGGGTGCCAGCCCGGCGACACCGAGAACGGCATACGTACGGTCCGGCCCTTCGGGCGTATCGAAACGCACACCCGCTTTGGCGTCGAAAAACCTGGAGATGGGGATCTGGCCGACCAACTGGTTTTCCAGTGTTTCGTAGGCCTGCTCCTCGATCTCGTACTCCCCGGTTGTGAGCAAGCGGACTTTAAACTCGTCGGTGCCATAAAAAGCATCCGCGTTCCAGACGCCCAGTTCCTCGTTATCGTCGCTGTAGCGGTATTCAAACTCCTCGAACTGAACACCCCAGGTTTTGAGCGGCTGCTTGCGAGCAGTGGTGTCGGAGATCATTTCCTGAGCTGTCACCGCCGTTGAGAAACCAGCAGAGGCAAGGAAACTGACCGCGACAAGTGATCGAATACAGCTCATGCCTCACCTCCATCTTCAGCAATCACGTCTGTTTTGGCCTGCGGCGACTCTGGCCCACCTTCAACAATCACCTTACGGAACATACCAGCGGCCGCGTGATAGGACAGGTGACAGTGGAACGCCCACTGGCCTGGCTCATCAACCTCGGTTTCCATGTACACCGTAGTGCCCGGGTTCACGCTAACGGTGTGCTTGATCGGGTTCCACTGGCCTGCGCCAACATCAAGGATGGACCACATACCGTGCAGGTGCATGGGGTGAGTCATCATGGTTTCGTTGACAAATTTGAAGCGGACCCGCTCACCGTATTTGAGACGAATCGGATCGGCGTCTTCATACTTGACGCCATTAATGCTCCAGGTGTAACGCTCCATATTGCCGGTCAGGCGAAGCTCGATCTCCCGGGTCGGTTCGCGGTCTTCATACAAAGGATCCTGAGCCTTGAGGTCAGCGTAAGACAGGAATTTACCGCCATTAGCAGCTTTGGGCATGAGGCCACTGCCCTTGGCGTAGAAAGGATCGTTTGCTTCTTCTTTCCCCATCGCCATGGAACCATGGTCCATGCCAGACATGCCGGACATGCCAGACATGCCCGAATGATCCATATCTTTCATGCTGGAATGATCCATACCTTCCATATTGGAATGATCCATGCTGTCCATGTTGGAGTGGTCCATCCCCTCCATCGAGGAATGATCCATCCCGGACATGTCACCCGAGTCACCCATATCCATGTTTCCGTGATCCATGCCTGCCATGCTGCCATGGTCCATGCCAGGCATGCCCCCCATATCAGCCATGGTCAGGCGCGCTGGTTCACGCATTGGTGGCACGGACCCTTCCATACCCATTTCGGGGGCCAGCGTAGCCCTTGCATAGCCTGACCGTCCCATGGATTCAGCAAAAATGGTATAAGCCTGCTCATCTTTCGGGCGCACGATCACATCGTAGGTTTCCGCTACACCGATCCGGAACTCGTCCACACTGACCGGCTGAACATTGTTGCCGTCAGCCTGGACAACCGTCATGTCCAGACCGGGAATCCGGATGTCGAAGTAGGTCATCGCAGAGGAGTTGATGAATCGCAGCCGGATCCGCTCACCCGGCTCAAAGAGTCCGGTCCAGTTCTGGTCCGGCCCTTTGCCATTGATCAGGCCCGTAAAGCCATGCACGTCT
>PBRG01000168.1 GCA_002726615.1 Marinobacter sp. | reverse complement strand
GGGTAAACATTACCCGATCCGATAAACCAGCGCTATGTCACCCATAGCCAGCATTTCGATTCAGGGCCATTGACCTCAAGTTAGCTTGAGGAAATAGGCTTCGTGTCGAATTTGTTATACCCCACGCGACTTAACAAGTGATCCAACCGATTACTTGGCAACACCGGGAACGCCCACAAGGCGGCCCCGATAGCGGAGCGAGAAACCATGGAAAGTCTGACTGCAAAACCGTTCAGAGGGTCTGGCCGTTTACTGGGCCTGGCTGTAGCGATAACTGTTTTATTGACCGGCTGCGAGGCGCAAAGCGATGAAGCGGCGAGCATGCCGCCTCCGCCGGAAGTGGATGTGGCGGAAGTGGTCGTGGAACCTGTCACTCTCTGGGAAGCATTCACTGGCCGTGTGGCATCGCCGGAAACGGTGGACTTGCGGCCCCGCGTCAGTGGCTACATCGATGAAGTGGCCTTCGAAGAAGGGGAATTGGTGAAAGCCGGGGATCTGCTGTTCCAGATTGATCCACGCCCCTACGAAGCCCAAAAGCAGGCGGCCAGCGCTGAATTGGCGCTGGCCAACAGCCAGCTTGATCTGGCCAGAAGTGAAGCTGGTCGGGCCAGGACGCTGCTGGAAAGCCGGGCAATATCCCGTGAGGAATACGATCAGCGCAATACCGCGTTGATGAGCGCGCGGGCCCGTGTGCAGGCGGCCCAGGCCGCTCTGGATACCGCCGAGCTGAACCTGCAATACACCCGTGTAACCGCACCCGTCAGCGGCCGTACCGGCAGGGCCCTGGTGACTCAGGGCAACCTGGCGAACGCCGACCAGAGCCTGCTCACCACCGTGGTTTCGGTGGATCCGGTGCACGTGTACTTCGAAGCCGACGAACAATCCGCGTTCAGTAGCCAGCAGTTACTTGCCAATGGCCAGCCCAGGGGTGTGCGCATTTCGCTGGGTGGCGAGGGCGGCCGTCAGTACAAGGGCGAGCTGGACTTCGTCGACAACCACCTGAACCCGGGGACCGGCACCCTGCAGTACCGTGCCGTGCTTAACAACCTGGACGGTCTGATTAAACCCGGCCAGTTTGCCCGCGTGGAAATGCCCGTTGCCGAGTTGGACCAGGCACTACTGGTAAGCCGCAAGGCGGTGTTGACTGACCAGGACCGCCGTTTTGTCTACGTGGTGGATGAACAGAATCGGGTTGCACCCCGGCAGGTCACCACTGGCCGTCAGGTGGATGATCTGCAGGTGATCCGTGAAGGCCTCAACCATGGCGACCTTGTGATCATTAATGGTGTGCAGAAGGTGTTTGGCGCCGGTATGCAAGTCAAGCCGCAGCTGGTTGCCATGAAAGAATCCGCCCGGGGAGAAGGCGCCGTTGTCGTAGCTCAGGAGCTGGCGCAATGAATATCTCCCGATTTTTTGTCGACCGGCCGATATTCGCGGCAGTGCTGTCCATCATCATCTTTGCCATCGGGCTGATTTCCATTCCGAACCTGCCGGTCAGCGAGTACCCGGAAGTGGTGCCGCCGTCGGTTGTCGTGCGCACCGTCTACCCCGGCGCCAATCCCAAGGAAATTGCAGAAACCGTGGCCACGCCGCTGGAAGAAGCCATCAGTGGCGTTGAAGACATGATGTACTTCAAGTCCGTGGCGGGCTCGGACGGCGTTCTTCAGATGACTGTCACCTTCCGGCCAGGCACCGACGCCGAGGAAGCCACCGTGCGGGTGCAAAACCGTGTCAGCCAGGCCCAGGCCCGGCTGCCGGAGGAGGTGCGGCGCCAGGGCGTGACGACCCAGAAGCAGTCGCCCACGTTCCTGATGGTGGTGCACCTGACCTCGCCGAGCGGCACCTATGACACGCTCTACCTGCGCAATTACGCGCGGTTGCATGTGCGTGACCGGCTGGCCCGTATCCAGGGTGTTGGCGACGCGCAGATCTTTGGTGGCGGTGATTACGCCATGCGCGCCTGGCTGGACCCGGACCGTATTGCCGCCCGTGGTCTGACGGCGAGCGATGTGGTCCGCGCCATGCGTGAGCAGAATGTGCAGGTATCAGCCGGTCAGATTGGCGCGGAGCCGGTCCCGGACAGCGACTTCCTGACACTGATCAACGCCCGTGGCCGGCTGGAGACGGTGGAAGAGTTTGGTGACATTGTGCTCAAGCGTGGCGACAACGGCGAGATTCTGCGCCTGGAAGACGTGGCCCGGTTGGAAATGGGGGCCGGTGACTACACCTTGCGCTCGCAGCTGGATGGTAAGGATGCGGTGGCCCTGGGTGTTTTCCAGGCGCCGGGCGCCAACGCTCTGGAAATCCGCGACGAAGTGATCGCAACCATGGATGAACTGGCTTCCCGTTTCCCTCAAGGGGTTGAATATGAAGCGGTTTACGACACTACGATCTTCGTCAGCGACTCCATCAAGGCGGTCATTGCCACCCTTCTGGAGGCGGTGTTGCTGGTGGTATTGGTGGTCACGCTGTTCCTGCAGACCTGGCGGGCGTCGATTATCCCGTTGCTGGCAGTACCGGTGTCGGTCATTGGCACCTTCGGCGCGCTATACCTGTTGGGCTACTCCATCAATACCCTGACGCTGTTCGGCCTGGTGCTCGCTATTGGCATCGTGGTGGACGACGCGATCGTGGTGGTGGAAAACGTCGAACGTAACATCGAGGAAGGCCTGAAACCGCTGGCGGCGGCTCACCAGGCCATGAAGGAAGTGTCTGGTCCCATCATTGCGATCGGTCTGGTGCTGTGCGCCGTGTTCATTCCAATGGCGTTCCTCTCCGGGGTGACCGGCCAGTTCTACCGGCAGTTCGCGGTGACCATTGCCATTTCCACGGTGATTTCCACCATCAACTCGCTGACACTCTCTCCAGCTCTGGCGGCGATGTTGCTAAAGCCCCACAGCGCGCCCAAAGATCGGTTGCAGAGAGTGATTGATGCGTTGTTTGGCTGGGTGTTCCGGCCTTTCAACCGTTTCTTCAACGCCAGCGCCGGGAAGTACCAGGGCGGAGTGTCCCGTTCCCTGCGCCGGCGTGGCGCTGTGTTTGTGGTCTATGCGCTGTTGCTGACCGGCACCGGGCTGATGTTCAAGGCGGTACCGCCAGGCTTTATCCCGACCCAGGACAAGCTGTACCTGATCGCCGGTGTGAAACTGCCGGAGGGCGCCTCCCTGGAGCGTACCGATCAATTGCTCCAGAAAGTCACCGACATCGCCATGGAGACCGAGGGTGTGGCCAACGCCGTGGCGTTTCCCGGCCTGAACGCACTGCAGTTCACCAATACCTCCAACACCGGTGTGGTGTTCTTCCCTCTGAAACCGTTTGACGAGCGCAACCTCAGTGCCGCGGAGATCAATGCTCAGATCAACCAGCGAATCAGCGGGCTGAAAGAAGGCTTTGCCTTCGCCTTCATGCCTCCGCCGATCCTGGGCTTGGGCAACGGCTCCGGCTATCAGTTGTTCATCGAGGACCGTGGGAATCTCGGTTACGGGGCCCTGCAGAACGCGGTGAACCAGTTCCAGGGGGCCATCAGCCAGACACCGGGCATGGGGTATCCCATCACCAGTTACCAGGCCAATGTGCCGCAACTGGATGCGGAAGTGGACCGGCTCAAGGCCAAGGCCCAGGGCGTGCCCCTGACCGAACTGTTCGACACCCTGCAGACCTACCTGGGGTCCACCTACGTCAACGACTTTAACCGGTTTGGTCGTACCTGGCAGGTCATCGCCCAGGCAGACGCCCCCTACCGCGACAGCGTGGAGGACATTGCCCGCCTGCGTACCCGCAACGACCAGGGCGAGATGGTGCCGATCGGCTCCATGGTGAACATCCGCCAGAGCTTCGGACCGGACCCGGTATTGCGGTACAACGGCTACCCCGCTGCGGACATTGCCGGGGAGGCGGACCCAAGGGTGCTGTCGTCGGCTCAGGCCATGGATACGCTGACCGCACTGGCGGACCAGGTGCTGCCTGCCGGAATGGCGTTTGAATGGACCGACCTGAGCTATCAGCAGGCCACCCAGGGCAATGCCGCGCTGGTGGTGTTCCCGCTGGCCATCCTGCTGGTGTTCCTGGTATTGGCAGCGCTTTATGAGAGTTGGACTCTGCCGTTGGCGGTGATCCTCATTGTGCCCATGTGTATGCTCTCGGCATTGATTGGCGTGTGGTTTGGCGGCGGGGACAACAACATCTTCGTTCAGGTGGGGTTGGTGGTGTTGATTGGCCTGGCCTGCAAGAACGCCATCCTGATCGTGGAATTCGCCCGCGAGCTCGAGCTGCAAGGGCGGAGCATTGTAGAGGCGGCGCTGGAAGCCTGCCGGTTGCGGCTGCGGCCCATCATCATGACCTCCATCACCTTCACGGCAGCGGTTGTTCCCCTTGTGCTGGCTACCGGTGCGGGCGCCGAGGTACGTGAGGCTCTGGGCACGGCCGTGTTTGCCGGCATGATCGGGGTCACCCTGTTTGGCCTGTTCCTGACGCCGGTGTTCTACGTGGCGCTGCGCAAGCTCTCTGGAAGCCACCCGCTGAAAAGCCATCATACATCCACACTGTCTTCCGATGACGGCGAAGACGCATTGCCAGGAGGTAGCCATGCTTAAAGTCATCACCATGACTGGGGCTATGGCCCTGTTAACGGGATGTGCCGTGGGCCCGGATTACCAGGCCCCGGCGACACCGGAACCGAACGCGTTTTCGGAAGGGCGAACCATGGTTGCCGGTGGAGCCGACCAGCAGCGTTTCTGGCAGGGGTTTGATGATCCTATGCTGGCACGCCTGATCGATGATGCCCTGGCCGCCAACCTCAGCCTGGAAGGCGCCGTCGCTCGCTATGAGCGCGCGGCCGCGCTGCTGTATGGCGCCGAGCGGGATCAGTGGCCCAGCGTCACCGCCAGCGCCTCCGCCGCCGAACAGTATCTTGCGGATATTGAGCAATCTCCCCCCGGTGCCGGGCCAGAACGGGTGCAGCGTTACCAGGCTGGCGTTGCCGCCAGTTGGGAGCTGGATCTGTTCGGACGCCTGCGTCGTGCTACCGAGGCCCAGAGGGCGGAACTTGAGGCGGCCGGTGCCGATCTCGGTGCCGTCCAGGTGGCGATCGCGGGGCAGTTGGCCAGCAGTTATTTTGAGCTGCGAGGCCTTCAGGAACAGTATCAGGTCGCCCGCCAGAGTGTGGCTTTGCAGCAGCAGTCACTGGACATCGTGGAAGCCCGGGTGGAAGCCGGGCGTGGTACCGAATTTGATCAGGTGCGTGCCCGCGCCCAACTGGAACGGACCCGGGCCGAGTTGCCCACCCTGCAGGCCGGGATACGTGGGGCCATGCACCGCATCGCTGTGCTGACTGGCCAGCCGCCGATGGCGCTTGTCGAAACCCTGTCGCCTCGTGGGGCATTGCCGGAAACATTACCGACGATTCCCGTGGATAGCCCAGGGGAGGTTCTGCGCCGCCGCCCGGATATCGCCGCCGCTGAGCGACGTCTGGCGGCCTCCACCGCCCGCATCGGGGTGGCCACCGCTGACCTGTTCCCTCGCTTTACCCTGAGCGGACTGATCGGTTCCGTTGCCGGCGACACCAGCGATCTGTTCACTGGCTCGGCGGAAACCCGCCGCGTTGCCCTCGGTATCGACTGGACCTTCCTGGACCACGACAGGGTCAAGGCCCGTATCGAGGCGGCAGGGGCCGATAGCCGCGCGGCCTTGGCCAGCTACCAGCAAACGGTGCTGGAAGCCCTGGAAGAGGCCGAAACGCGGCTGGTGCGTTATCAGCGGGCGCAACAGCGGGAAGAGCGGCTGGAACAGGCAATGAATAACGCCGAGCACGCCGTGGAACTGGCCCGGGCTCGCTATGAGGAGGGATTTATCGGCTATTTCGAGGTGCTGACGGCGGAACAGGAGTTCACCGCTACCCGGGATGCCGCTGTGCGTAGCCGCACAGCGGTGACCCTGGCGATGGTGGATGTATACCGCTCGCTGGTAGGTGCGCCGGGGTAAGTATCCCGGCGATCATCATTACTTCATTTCGAAGCCCTTGCCACGCAGGAAATCCCGCATGTGGGGGCGCAACTTGGATGTAAACAGTGGTTTCAGCTGTTGCGACCAGGTGGTGTCCTTGGTGCCCCCGGTGCGGGCCTGGTAATAGGTGTTCATGGTAGTGTCGAACTCTGCCACCAGCTCCGCATCGCGTTCGCTCTGGTAGTAATCCTCTTTCAGGATGGACGCCAGTGGCAGTCGCGGTTTCACCTCTGGAGCCTGGTCCGGATACCCTAGGCACATGCCGAATACCGGATACACGTGCTCTGGCAGGCGTAGTAACTCGCTGACCTCCGATGGGTTGTTGCGGATGCCACCGATATAACACAGGCCCAGCCCCTCCGATTCCGCCGCTGTGGCAACGTTCTGGGCCACCAGGGCGGTATCGATACTGGCCACCAACAATTGCTCGGTCATCCCGCGGACCACCTCGGCACCCGCGCGTTCCGCCGCATCCGTGGCCCGTTTCATATCCGCGCAGAACACCAGGAAATCTGAACTTTCCGCCACATAGCGTTGGCCACCACTCAACTCGGCCAGGGCCTCTCGGTTCCTCGGATCGACCACATGGATAATGGAGTAGGCCTGCACGTGGCTGGATGTAGCGGCGCTCTGGCCGGCCCGGATCAGTTCCTCGAAGAGTTCGCGGGGAATCCTGCGGTTCTGGAACTTGCGGATCGAACGGTGTGATTTAAGAAGTTCAATGGTGGGATTCATAGCGCCCTTCAGCATGACAACGGAAAGCGCTTATCCTGCCATTGGCGGACAGTGATAGCAAAATACCCACGGGATAAAGACGTAGGGCCGAAACGGTCAGTCTCCCACTGAGTAAGACAGAATTCGCGACAGGTGGCTGTAGGGCAGGCCGGTTTCCTTATGCCAGTCGTTGAAGGCCTGCTGTGCCTGCACCAGGGCCTTTTTGCTGCCGGGGCTGGCATCGAGCCGTTCTTCGCGATGCAGCCCGGCAGCCACATCCGACGACAGGACAAAGCCATCCCAGCCTACCCGGCGCAGGAAATTCTGGGCGGTGTTGCCGCCAAGGCGGGCACCGTGGCGTTTGAACCACATCAGCAGGCCGACCTGATCGTGAGAAGGCCACTGGCTCAGGAAAGCGCCAAAGCCACCGTGCTCACGGGCGCAATCCACAATCATCCGGGCGTTGTCAGGCACCGTGCGAATTTTCTGCATGTTGCGCACAATGCGCTCATCCTGTGCCAGTTCCTCCAGCACTTCCGGCGGAACCTGCTGCCAGTAAAGCGGCACGAATCCCTTGAAGGCATCTTCAAACCCCGGCCACTTGTTCTCGATTACCCGCCACACGAAACCCGCTTTAAAGACACAGCGGGTAACTTCCGACAGGTAGCGGTCGTCACCCATGGCTTCGAGCTCACCGGGCTCTGCAACCCGCGGCAGCATGGCACGTAGCGCGACTTCGCCTCCTTTTCGGGCGGCCGCCTGATTATAAATTCTGGAGAAGGACATGGAGTAACTTCCGAATCCGGTTGTCGGGTTGAAGGCGTGTGGTCCACTATAAGGTAAACGGGTTCATTGAAGGAGCCAAGCCATGCCTCTTATCGGATGGGTTATTGTCCTAGTTGCTTTCGCCCTGATAGTCGGCAGCCTGATGGTGCTGCGTGACAATGCTAACAGCATGAAAATTTCTGATGAAAAGATGAAAAAGATTCAGGAGCGCAAGGCCGAAGTCGAGGCGGAGGAGAGCGCGGAAGACCGGGAGCAGTGGTAAGCCGCCGACTTCGCCATTGTACATTTCACGAGAATTCACATTGTTTTTGAAACGATAGAACAACACAGCCCGTAAGTGTGATGGATTTCTCATTTCACGGCAGTTTGGCCACTGGCGAAACTGATCGTGAACAGCATCCATCCAGAAAACGGGTTTCAGAATGACGGGATATTACGATTACACCCTGGTTGCCGCATCCTTTGTGGTTGCGGTTCTGGCGTCGTACAGCGCGCTCTATTTCGGCGCACAGCTTGTAACTCTCGAACAGGCAAAAGCCAGACTATGGCTGGTGCTCGGGGCTCTGACGATGGGGACCGGGGTCTGGGTTATGCATTTCGTAGGCATGCAGGCTTATGTGATGCCGATGGAAATGAGCTATGACCTCACCATTACCCTGATTTCCTGGGTTGCCGCTGTGGGAGCCTCGGGGCTGGCCCTCCATATCATCGGCAAGGACCGAGCGGGCGCGCTGCAGATCGTCATCGGCAGCCTGTTTATGGGCGGCGGCATTACGTCCATGCATTACGTCGGCATGGCGGCCATGGAGATGGAGCCGGGGATGCGTTACGACCCGGTTTTATTCAGTGCTTCCGTTGTTATTGCGGTCGGAGCCTCGGGCGTGGCCATGTTCATTTGCCGCCGTTTGCAGTCAATACAAGGCCTGAAAGGAACCGCCCTCCAGCTCGGCGCCGCCCTGGCCATGGGCGTAGCTATCTGCGGTATGCACTACACTGGCATGGCCGCCATGATCTATCCTGAAAACGCCATGCCCGCCGCAGATAACCTGCTATCGGGTGATTGGCTGGGAGCTCCTCTGGCTCTGGTCAGTGGTGTGTTAATCCTGATTGCTCTTTATGCCTCCGCCAATGACGTCAAGCAACGCCGGAACGCTGAAATACAGGCGCTGGAGGAATCACAGCGTGTCGAGCGCAAAGCGCTGTACGATTCGACCACAGGACTGCCCAACCGGGCCAGCCTGGCGAATCATCTGGTCAGGGAGCTGGCAAGGAGTGAAACCGACAGACACGTCTTCGCGGTGCTCTACCTGGAGGTTGCCAACCATCGGGACATTCCCGACAACCAGGCTGAGGAGGCAATAGCAGCTCTTGCCAAGGCTGTGACGACAGCCGTTGATGACGGAACTTACCTGTCACGTTATTCAACCAGTGCGTTTGTGTTGATCGTGACGAACCCTGCCCACCACAAGTACGAAGACATGTACCAGCGTCTTCGTGACCTTCCGAGAGAAACGGATGGGGGCGTTACGCTCGAACTTCGGGCCGGGCAGAGCGTGTTCCCCAATTCAGGGCGTAATAGCCGGATGCTGATGAAAAAAGCGATGGAAACCTCAGAGCTCCGAAAGCTGGGACTCGCCAGCCTGAAGGAAGAGGTAAAATCTGCGGATTACTTTGAGGCGCGTTCAGCACTGCCGGAAACATGATGCTGGCGGGTCAACGTCGCCAGTTCAGTTTGCAGCCGGTCCAGCAACTGAGCTCTGACGGTAGGATGCACTCGTGACTCCGGGTAGCAGATGACCAATCGAACGTGGGATATGTGTTCGTCCTTCGGGAAGACAATATTCTCAACGTACTGGCCTGAGCGGCTGGCTTGCACCAGATTGCGCTCAGGCTTTTGATCGGAGCCAAGCCGGTCGCCCACGGAGAAAAAATTCAGGCATCTGGATACGTTGGCCGGCATTTCGCGGGGATTGAACCCCCATTGGGCCGGTAACGTTCGGCCCAAGCCACCCGCCGCAATGGTCACAACCAGGTCGACTGTGATGTCACGCCGGGCGAGTTCACGTGCCACCTTGATCGCCTCGAAACCGCCCTGACTATAGCCGACGATGGCTATCCTGCGGTTGGCGCCAACTGCTTCGCATAAATCGTCCGCGATGGCTTTCGTGGGATGCAAATGGCTGTACATCGTTGCATCGCGGTAACCGGTCTCCCTCATCATGCGAAGCAGGTGTTTCCGCATAAGGTCATGGCCCATGAGGCCATGAATCGCCGCCACCTTTGGCCCATCGAAACCCGGTTCAACCGCTGGGTAGTCCGGTGCCTGGGGAAAAGGAATGCGTATCATCGGCGGTGTTTCTCTCTATTGGGAGGTGCTTTCTATTGGGAGGCGCTTTGATCCAACAGCCGAAGCGCAACACCGATATGTTTCGCCCCGGCTTCAGTTTGGAGGCTGGATCCGAGAAAACTTACCCATTGGCCTGCTTCCAGCACCAGCGTCCCCTGGCCTGAGAGGCTGCCATCAAGAGTTGTGTATTCACTGGCATAGGTGATCTGGAACGAACCCGAGGGCTTTTCCACCGGGCTGATCTCATATCCCATGGAGAGCGCCCGCGAAGCAACAAAGTTACTGTGTTCGGTTGTGACTGCTCCCACCCTTAGAGCCCTCGACTCATCCAGAAACTCCGGCAACACATCGCCTGGGGCGCCACCAGGTGTGGTGGCCGGGCACTCACAGTAGCGGATTTCCAGCAGCAAAGGCTTGCTGGCGAGGTAGTCAACCGATGTGGGCTGGCCGGCTAACGTCAAGGCAGGGAGGGTGAGAAGTGCTGGTAAGCTGATATTGCGCAATGTCTTCCTTGGCATTTTGGGCTCCTGAAGTCGGTTTACACCACTGGCTCAGACCAAACGGCATACTCATTGCCATTGGGATCCGAAAAGTGAAAACGACGACCGCCCGGAAACGAAAAAATGCCCTGCACGATGGTGCCACCCGAAGACGTTACTTTGTCGAGGGTGGCATCCAGGTCAGTGCTGTAGAGGACAATCAGGGCACTGCCGTTACTGGTGGTGGCGGCTTTATCGGATTTGAAGAAGCCACCATCCAGCCCGGCATTTTCAATAGCAACGTATTCTGGCCCGTAGTCTATGAACGACCAGCCAAACGCGCTGGCAAAGAACCGCTTCGTGACGTCAAGATCTCGCGAAGGGAGCTCAACATAGTTGATCTTTCCGGTTTCTTTCATGTCCTCTGGTTCCCGTCAGCGTCAGTTAGCCGAAGGCAGGTTGCCTCCCAGCATGTTCTCAACCACCGCGGCATTATAGAAGGCTTCAACCGTCTGGATCTTATCGTTGCGCACGCGGAACCAGACGGCCAGTCGCACATCCCCAATTGGTTCAAAGTTGGTCCGGTAATCCAGAATCGCGAATACGTGCTCCCCGTCGGCACTGAGCTGGCGGAGGACGAGGTCTTTCTGGATGGCGGCCATCCCGAACTGATAGGACAACATGTCATCCGGACTGAGGAAATGCATGTTCGGCCCCACATATTCAAACCCGTCGGCAACCAGCCACGCTTTTGCCTCATCAAAGCGATGAGCCCGGGTATCGGCGATGAACTGCTCCACGACGTCTTTTGGCTGCATGTACAGACTCCACTCCAAGACAGGACGATTTAAATGCCTGGATATGAGTAGATTGCATTGTTCTACCACCCAGATCAAAGCATAGCGATTATTGTTATCGCCGTGGAGTCTTCAACCTTATTTAATCCCTGGCATCCGGAGGTATCCCGGTAGCGATTTCATACCGTCGATCCAGGCCTGAATGGCCGGTTAAGGTTCGAGAGTTACTCACCCTGCCCATTGTGCCTGACGGCGAGGTGTGGCAGTTTCAGAAATGTTTGAAACCATTGCTATCGGATTCTCGTTTACTCCAACGTATCGCTACAACGTGAGACCGGATTCATACTCATATCATCCATGCATAGTAGATGAGGTTCAACAATGGCAGGCGTCGACCTGGGGCCAAAGGGCCAAGAGCTGAGGCAGCGATATATTGAACGTCTTCCTGCGCGTCTGGAAGAACTCCATGCGTCCTGGCATTGGCTGCAGCACGTCAGTTGGGACTCGAAATCGCTGACTACCATGACGCAGTGTGCTCACAAGTTGTATGGCAGTGGTGCGACCTTTCAGTTCCCAGACATCAGCCACTCAGCCCGGATTCTGGAAGATCAATTGCAGAAAGTGCTGAACAAACCGGATGTAACGGTGGACGAGCGACATGCAATCGAGACGTCTCTCGACAATCTGGTAGGAGCCATTGAGAAAGCAATCCATACGGCCACACCAATCCAAGCGGTAACGGCGGTTAGGGCGGCCACAAAGAGCCACCATCGCATTGCCGTCATTGAAGATGATCGTAATCAGTCGGATTTTCTGCAGAGTTGGCTGGAGCAGTTGGGCTATACAGTGGAGTGCTTCGAGACGCCAGAGACATACAGCCGGAAAGTGGACGACCACAATCATCACCTGATTCTGCTGGACATCAGTTTCCCCGAGGGCGCACTGGAAGGGATCGTTTGGCTTGAGCGACTGAAATACCGATGGGATGCCAGTATACCGGTGATCATGATGTCGGCTCGCAGCGATATGGTCGCGCGAATGCGCGCGCTCCGGGCCGGGGCGGATAGCTATCTCACCAAACCCCTGGATCTGGGAGACCTGGAGAAGCAGATCGAGCAATTGCTGAATGCCAACGCGGGCTCAAGACCGCGGGTGCTTTGGGTGGAAGACGACAGCGATTTACTCGCCTACTACGAAAGTCTGCTGGCTGGGCAAGGCTATGAGGTTGAAGGTCTGTCTCAGCCGGTGCGAATCCTTGATCGCATTGAACAATTCGAGCCGGACGCCATTGTACTTGACCACGAGATGCCCGGGGTCCAGGGGTTGGAATTGGCACAGGTGCTACGTCAGGATGCCCGGTACATGACCATTCCCATTCTATTTGTGTCGGCCTCACAAGCGGTCTCGGAGCAGATTGGCAAGTACAGCATGACGGGCAACGAATTTTTTCAGAAACCGCTGGACAACGAGCGGTTTCTGGCCGCGCTTCATTATCACCTCGCGCAGGCTCAGCTGCTTTCAGCGCGCATCAACCTGGTGAGCCAGCGCAACGAACGCCAGGGACTGCAAAACCACGACTATTTCCTGACCGAACTGGCTACCTCGATTGCCTACCTGGAAACGACGCCGGCCAGTCAGGACTGTTTTTTGGTGCAGGTTGGCATTGACCGGGAAGAGTATCTGCGCGCTCAGTACGGAGCGCGCGCTATGGCGAGTCTCACTGCTCGCATGGAGCAGAACTTTGCCAATCAGTTGGGTGTGAGTGATTCCGGCTGTGCTTTGGGGGGTGGTAGCTTTCTGTTCAAGGTCATTATTCCCGCGGGTACAGAAGTCGGCGCGTACCTTGAGCATTTTCACCAGCGTTTGAACAGTCAGGGGTGGGCTCTGGGCGAGCCGCCCATCCCGATTACCCTCAGCATCGGTGTGCTGCCCCTTACCGAAGCGGTGAATGAAGACAAAGCGCTACTGGAAGTCGAGCAGGCCTGTAGCGAGGCAATGCAAGCGGGAGGCGGATGCCTGATGTGGCACCAGCCGCCGGAGCGCTCTGAGCACAGTAATCTGGATGATCGTATACGTGAACTGCTGGATGCCAAAGCCTTCAAGTTGCACTATCAGCCGATCGTGAATATGGATTCCGGAGACATACTGTTTGAGGCACTCGTACGATTGGTGGACGAGGACAACGCCGTGTATTTCCCCGGCCAGTTTTTACCTCAATTGGCAGACGGCGGTCATGGATCTCTCTATGATCTGGATCGTTGGGTTATGGAGCACGCATTGGAGGGGCTCTCAAAGCTGGAGGGGAAAGCCGCTGCCAGCCACTCTGTGGCCATTAAGCTTGCCTCACCAATGACGGACGTGGCGAAGTTGATTCCATTTCTCACCAGCCAGATGCGCAACGCGCGCATCAAGGGTAAACGCCGAATCTATCTTGCCCTATCCAGTCCAACCGTGTTTACGGATGTGGCGAAGGCCAGACAGGTGCTCAAGGTGCTTCAGGATATGGACTGCGGACTGATTATCGAACACATCGATATCAGTCAGGCGACCATTGATTTGCTGAAAGAACTGCAATCCGTCGATTTCGTGAAACTTGGGCCAAAATATGGCTCGACTGTGGAACAGACACCGGAGCTCGAAAACCTGATCCGCCAGCTTACCGCCATTTTTGGTTCCAGCTTGCCGATTGTGGCCACGGGCGTGGAGGATGCCAGGGCAGTGTCCTGGTTCTGGGAGCGAAACGTTCGCTATTTCCAGGGGCATTTCATCCAGGCGCCAGAAGTGGTTATGAATTTCGAGTTGTGAGGGTGGTCACTGGCGCAACGCCGAGCACGGTTTTCCCACCCCTGAGAGAGGGGTTGAGTTTTCGTAGCTGTCGTACGTGACGGGCCTACTCAGATACAAAAAAAGCGCCGTACTCAAAGAGCAGGGCGCTTTCTTCAGCAGAGGCGGGCTTACACTTTTGGCCCGGCCTCCACAATGGCGTCGGAAACATCAAACTTCTTGAAGTTTTCCACGAACTGGCCAATCAGTTCGGCGGCCTTGGCGTCGTAGTCTTCCTTGCTGGCCCAGGTGTTGCGCGGGTTTAGCAGGTTGTTGTCCACGCCCGGTACGTCAACCGGCACGTCCACGTTCAGGGTGGGCAGGTGCTCGGTTTCGGCATCGTCCAGGTCGCCATTCTGGATGGCGGCGATGATGCCACGTGTGGTGGGGATGCTGAAGCGTTCGCCCACGCCGTAAGGGCCGCCGGTCCAGCCAGTGTTCACCAGGAAGACCTTGCTGCCAAATTCGTCCATGCGCTTCATCAGCAGCTCGGCGTAGACGCCGGCCGGGCGCGGGAAGAAAGGTGCGCCAAAGCAGGTGGAGAAGGTGGCTTTCAGCTTGGAAGAGGAGCCCATTTCCGTGGAGCCCACCAACGCGGTGTAGCCACTGAGGAAGTGGTAGGCCGCGGCTTCCTTGCTGAGGATGGACACGGGCGGCAGTACGCCGGTCATGTCGCAGGTCAGGAAAACGATGTGTGACGGCTCGCCGGCGCGGTTCTCAATGACTCGCTTCTCAACATGCTCCAGCGGGTAGGCGCAGCGGGAGTTTTCGGTGAGGGAGACGTCGGTATAGTCCGGTTCGCGGGTTTCCGGGTCGATAGTGACGTTCTCAACGATGGCACCGAAGCGGATGGCGTCCCAGATGATGGGTTCGTTTTTCTGGCTCAGGTCGATGCACTTGGCGTAGCAGCCGCCTTCAATGTTGAAGACGGTGCCTGGGCCCCAGCCGTGCTCGTCGTCGCCGATCAGAAAGCGATCGGGGTCGGCGGAGAGGGTGGTCTTGCCGGTGCCGGAGAGGCCAAAGAACAGGCAGGTTTCGCCGTCTTCGCCGACGTTGGCGGAGCAGTGCATGGGCAGCACGTCTTTTTCCGGCAGCAGGAAGTTCTGTACGGAGAACATCGCCTTTTTCATTTCGCCGGCGTAGTGCATGCCTGCCAGCAGTACCTTGCGCTTGGCAAAGTTGATGATCACGCAGCCGTTGCTGTTGGTGCCGTCGCGCTCGGGCACGCACTCGAAATTGGCGGCGTTGAGGATCTGCCACTCCTGCTTGTCGGCCGGGTTGAAGCTATCCGGGCGAATGAACAGATTCTGGCCGAACAGGTTTTGCCAGGCGGTTTCGGTGGTCATGCGTACCGGCAGGTAGTGTTCCGGGTCGGAGCCGACGTGTACCTGGCTTACAAAGCTGTCTTTCTCGGCGATGTAGGCTTCAACGCGATCCCAGAGGGCATCAAACTTGTCCGCGTCGAACGGGCGGTTGATGGGGCCCCAATGGATATCGTCAGAGGTGCTGGGCTCTTCGACGATGTAGCGGTCTTTCGGGGACCGGCCTGTACGTTCACCGGTTTTGACCACCAGGGAACCATTTGCGGCCAGTTGGCCCTCGCGTCTTTCCAGTGCCTGCTCAACCAGTTGTGCTGCACTCAGATCATTATAAGTGTTACTCACTTCGACCTCGCCCTCGGGATGTGATCGTGATTGCTCGGGCCGTCCCCCCTAAAAATTGACGGAAATCTGAGCAATCGGGTCAATTCAGGCGCGCTATTATGCCAGAGACGCCGGTAAAAAACGACTGCCCCGGAAGCCGCTCTACGACTGGCTTCCGGGCCATTCAGCCGGGTGTTCAGTGTAACGTATGGCCGGTGAAAAGGTGATCAATATCGTTTCTATCGAAGCGATAGTGTTGATGACAGAACTGGCAGTCCATTTCGATGGAGCCCTGCTCGTCGAGGATACTGTAGCACTCCTCCTTGCCGATGGATTCCAGGGCGCCCAGGGTTCGCTCCCGTGAACAGCTGCAGCGGAAGGCGACCGGTTCGGCATCGAACAGGCGAACCGTCTCTTCGTGGAACAGGCGATGGAGCACGGTTTCGCTGTCGAGGGTCAATAGCTCCTCGGCTTCCACGGTGCTGGCCAGGTGGTTAAGGCGATCCCACAGGTCGGAATCCTTTTCTGTGTTGCCGGGCAGTTTCTGCAGCATCAGGCCGGCGCTGCAGTTTTCATCGGCAAACAGGAAGAAGCTGGTGGGGATCTGCTCGGAGCGTTCGAAGTATTCTTCCAGGCAGCCGGCCAGATTTTCCTCTTCCCGGGGCACCACGCCCTGGTAGCGTTGGCCTTTGTCCGGGGAGATGGTGATCGCCATGCGGCCTTCGCCCAGCAGCGCATTGAGGGAGTCCTCGGTCACGGCGTGTTCGTCGTAACGGGCCAGGCCGCGGATGTAACGGTCATGGCTGCACTCGGCCATCAGCGTGCGCAACGGGCCGTCGCCCTGGGCTTGCAGGGACAGGGTGCCTTCGAACTTGAGCGTACTGCTCATCAGTACGCTGGCCACCAGGGATTCCCCCAGCATGCGCCGCACGGAGGCGGGGTAGGGGGCCTGGTTGCCTATTTCGCTGTAGCTGTCGTTCAGCTTCACCCAGGCTCCCCGGACCTGGCTGTCTTCAAAAATAAATCGCTGGAACTGGTCCCGGGATGCCATTGGTATTTCTCCTGAGCGTTAAAGTCGGAAACGGTGATCATTGGGGCGGAAAACAGGAATGCTAGAGCCCGTTCTGTTCCCGGAAGCGCTGTATGTCCCGTCGGTCTTTCTTGGAAGGCCGTCGGGCCGGGGGTAGCTGCGCCGCCTGCATGGTTTTGCGCTGCCACGAGAGTTCTTCCCGGCGTTTCACGCTGTCGTCGGTTTCGTGATAAAGCTTCTGGGCTTCGGGAGCGCCCCGGCGCCGGTCACTGAGGTCGTCCACTACCACAATGCGTTCCTGCCAGCCCAGCCGCAGGGTAACTTTGGCGCCTGGCTCCACCAGTTTTCCGGGTTTGGTTCGCTGGCTGTTGTAGTGAACCTTGCCCCCTTCGACGGCCTGCTTGGCGAGGTTGCGGGTTTTGTAGAAACGTGCTGCCCACAGCCATTTGTCGAGTCTTACGCGGGTGTCGTCAGTGGTGGTTGCCGTCATTTCTCCTCACCTGATGAGCGTATACGCATAGTATAGCTGGCTCACTGGCCGGATGGCAGGGGTTGGCGCTGACGCAGTGCCGGCAGTATTTCATCAAAATGATGGATCGAGGGGATATCAGGGTGCCGGTCGCGGGCGGGTTGCCTGCTGTCTGGTGCCAGAATGGCAAGACATTGGGCGATGCCGGCGGTGCGGGCGCTTTCCAGGACCGGGAAGCTGTCGTCCACCATTAATGTGGCGGCAGCCTGATAGGCTTCAAGGCCGGCGAGGTCCTGCCAGAAGGCGGGATCTTCCTTGGGTTTGCCCAGTTGGTGGCTAGAGATGATGTTGTCCACCCGGCTGTCCAGGCCGGTGCGCTGAAGTTTCAGGCTGAGGGGGTCGGGATGGCAGTTAGTGACAATCACCGAGCGCAGGCCGGTATCACGGACAGCGTCGAGAAAATCCGTCACATGCGGGCGGTAGCCAATGCGTTCTCCCACTTCGGCCTTGAGTCCGGTGATGTCCATATCCAGGCGGTCGCTCCAGTAGTCGGTGCAGTACCAGTTCAGGGAACCACGCTCGGCCATGATCATCGGGATGATGGTGTCGCGGGCTTCTTCCGGGCTGAGGTTGTTGTATTCGGCGTAACGCCTGGGCAGGTGTTCAAGCCAGAAATGGTTGTCGAAATGCAGGTCGAGCAGTGTTCCGTCCATATCCAGGAACACCGTCTCAAGGGAGTGCCAGTTCACCATAAACAAAAACAGCCTGAAGTTGGTTAAACGTCAGGCTGCCGAAGAATGCACAAATTGGCAAGGCGGGTTTTTACGGATCAGTTACTGCTTTGTTCAATGGGCTGTTGTTTCCTGCCGGTGCGAGTACAACCGAGGCAGCGAACAAAGGTGGCTTTGGCCGGGCCAACAACCAGAACCTCGCCGGCTTCCGCTGCGTTACCGCCCAGTGCGGAGAACGGCAGGGACACAAGGTAAACCACGCTTCCCACGATGGTGGTGGCAAACAGGGCCGGGCGAACAAACAGCGCATCACCTGTCATTGCCAGCGCTGTAGGCTCTTCGTCAATGGCTTGGGCGTGGCCGACGGAGGAAAAAGCCAGCAGGCAAACCGCTACGGCTGTAATAACGATGTGGGAAATCTTACCGGTCATTTCTTGTTTCTCCTGAGCTTACCTTAGCTTGTCGGCATTCTGATCTGGCCGATGGTCGCCCTGCCTTTAATGGCTGACGATACATATACCGCACATTGTATCTTACGATTATGGATACTCTGTTAACTATGAATCATATTTGCGTATTTTCAAACGGTTTTTCTGTTTCATTAGTTGTCTGGCCACCGTTCAGCGCTGGCATTTTCCGCAGTAAACCGTCGAGCGCTGGTTCATTCGGATTTCCTTCAGCGGATGGCCGCATTCGCGGCAGAACTCACCATTACGGCCATACACCAGCAGCGACTGGGCAAAATAGCCCGGTTTGCCGTCGCTGTTCACAAAGTCCCGCAGGGTGGTTCCACCCATGAGAATAGCGGCGCTGAGGGTTTCGCGAATGGCTTCCACCAGGCGGTTGTAGCGGTCCAGGCTGATGCGGCCAGCGGCGCGACGGGGGTGGATGCCGGCCTTGAACAGGGCTTCGTTTGCATAGATATTTCCCACGCCCACCACCACATGGTTGTCCATGATGAAGGATTTTACCGGAGTCTTCTTGCCACGCGAGAGTCGATAGAGCAGGCGCCCATTGAATTCCGGTGCCAGGGGTTCCGGTCCCAGGCTGGCGATCAGTGGATGCTGGTCCGGTGTTTCGGACCAGAGCCAGCAACCAAAACGGCGGGGGTCGTTGAAGCGCAGGCGGATGCCGTCGTCGAGTGTCAGTTCCACGTGGTCATGAAGTAGGGGTTCGCTCTGATCGGTGATCACCCGCAGGCTGCCGGACATGCCCAGGTGTACGATCAATGTTCCGGCAACGTTGGCCGAACTTACGCCAATCAGCAGGTATTTGGCCCGGCGGTCCACGGTGTGGATGACCGAGCCTTCGATCAGTTCCGCAAGATTGCCTGGCACGGGCCAGCGCAGGCGGCCGTCGCGCACGGTTACCTGAGTGATGGTCCGATTTTCACAATGGGGGGCGATGCCGCGTCGGGTGGTTTCTACTTCGGGCAATTCGGGCAATGGGATATACTCCAGCGGCACGGGCGGTAACGGATAAGTGTAATCGGTAACAAATTCGCATCCAAATGCGGTTGTTCGGGCTAACAACTGTACGCTAAAGTGGCTCAATACGGTTGTCGGGCAGTGCCGGACCCGGATTTCGAACGAGGAAAACTCTATGTGGTACAACGGTCTTCTGGACCTTTCGGTGATGCAGCTGATTCTGGTTGCGCTGGGGCTTACCCACATCACGATTATCAGCGTTACCCTTTACCTGCATCGTCATTCTGCCCACAACTCGCTGGATCTTCATCCGGTGCTGGCGCATTTTTTCCGCTTCTGGCTGTGGCTGACCACGGCCCAGAACACCAAGCAGTGGACGGCGATTCACCGTAAACATCACGCCAAGTGCGAAACCGAGGAAGACCCTCACAGCCCGGTGGTCCTGGGTATTCGTAAGGTGCTGCTTGAAGGTGCCGAACTGTACGACGAAGCCGGTACGCCAGAAACCTTGGAGCGTTATGGCCAGCGCACCCCGGAAGACTGGGTCGAGAACAACGTGTATAGCCGCTACAAACTGCTGGGCATTCAACTGATGGCGGTGATTGATCTGCTGCTGTTCGGTGTTCACGGTATCTGGATCTGGGCGGTGCAGATGATGTGGATTCCGGTCTGGGCGGCCGGCGTGGTCAACGGTATTGGGCACTTTATGGGTTATCGCAATTTCGAGTGCAGTGACAATGCTCGCAATATTTCGCCTTGGGGCATCCTGATTGGTGGCGAAGAGCTGCACAATAATCACCACACTTATCCCAATTCCTCCAAGCTGTCTCGCCGTTGGTACGAGGTGGATATTGGTTGGGGTTACATCCGCCTGTTCCAGTTCTTTCGGCTGGCGAATCCCAAGGGCTTCAAGCCGATCGCGCATTATGTGCCTGGTAAGCAGGAAGTGGATGTGGAGACGGTTCAGGCCATTACCAACAGCCGATTCGATATTATGCGTCAGTATCGTAAGCGGGTGATGGAGCCGGTATTGCGTCAGCAGAAGGCGGTGATGGATGAGGAGATCCGTCCGCGTTATCGCAGCCTGAAGCGTTTGCTGTCCCGTGAGGTGACGTTGATCAAGCCGAAAGAGAAGGAGCACTTGGAAATTGCTCTGGAGAGCAATGCGGTGCTGCGGCAGATTTATGAGAAGAGTAACGAGTTACAGGAGCTTTGGCGTCGCCGTGGTTTGAAGCCGCAGGAGAAGTTGCATGCGCTGATGGAATGGTGCCGGGAGGCGGAGGCCAGCGGTATCCGCTACCTGGAAGACTTTGCGGCGCACTTGCGGGCTTATTCTCTGAGACCTTCGCCCTAGTAGCCTGCTTTTTCTGGTGGGCTGGTCTCTGGGTGGAGGAGCCTTTTCTTCTGGGAAAAGAACTCGCTTTGCTCAGACACCTTTTCCCGGCAGAAAAGGCTCCCCCACCCAGAGACCGATTTGACCTTGGTGAAATCTCCCCGCGTGGTTTCCTCAATTGGTTGCTTCTGACTCCTTCACTCGGAACAAACAGTAGGTCACTTGGCCTGCTGTTTTTTGTCTGTGCAGGGTCCAGTTGGATGGCGCTGGGGGTGTGGGCGTGTCGCTTTCATGTTCTGCGTAGATCCAGCCGCCGGGTTTTACCCAACCATTGTCCGCAATCATCGGGAACAGTTTTTCCAGCCAGCCCTGCCTGAAGGGTGGGTCCATGAACAGGATGTCGACGGGTTTGGCCGGTGGCTGGGCCAGGTAGGTTTCGATGTTCTGGCAGGCCACTTCTCCTTGTTCCGATTTCAATAAACGCAAATTACCGCGCAGGGCTTGTGCGAGTGCCGGGGTATGGTCGACGAAGATGGTTGTGGCTGCACCGCGGGAGAGAGCTTCAAGACCCAGGGCGCCGGAGCCGGCGAAGAGGTCGAGGCAGCGGCTGCCGGCGAGGTGGTGCGTTAACCAGTTGAAAAGGGTTTCGCGGGTACGTGCTGGAGTTGGGCGTACGCCGCCGGCGTCGGGGAATCGCAGTTTGCGGCTGCGCCAGTCGCCGCCGATGATGCGGAGTTCGCCGCCGTTGCTGGCTGGCCTGGGTTTCTGGGTGCGCGCCATGGGGATAAGGCCTCTCGAGCGTGGTTTGGTACGCCTGCCGGTGCAGGTTGCGCCATGTTACGAAGGTTTATGGGGCGAGTCACCTGCGGCCATCACTTAGGCCGGTCAGTCTGCTAGAATACCGCCTTTCTTGTATCCCGCGAATCGACGACCAATGGTATGACTATGACGGCAGAGTGGATTGCTATCGGCCTTCTGGCCCTTCTTGTCCTTGTGTTTGTTCTGGATGTGGCGGCAAACCGTCAGCGTGTACCCCGGCCTAAGCCGGTGCCCCAGAAGAAGCCGGAGGCTACGGAAGGTGCTACCCCGAAATCCATGTCGGAGGAGAAGGCGGAGCCTAAATCCAGGCCCGATAGCGCGCCGGTTGCGGAAGCACCTGAGAAGCCTGTTGTTGAGGAAGCACCCGCTGAAACCCCGACAACGCCGGAGCCTGAACCAGAGCCGGAAGCGCCTCAGGTCAGTGTTTTCGAGCGTATCCGCAAGGGCTTGGGTAAAACCCGTGCCAATCTGACCGGCGGATTTGCGGATCTGTTTTCGATCGGCAAGAAAGTGGACGAGGATCTGCTCGAGGAAATCGAGACCACGTTGCTGATGGCGGATGTGGGCGTGACTGCCACGTCGGAAATCATTGAGTCGCTGACCGGTAAACTGGAGCGCAACCAGCTCAAGGACGGCGAGGCCCTGCGCAAGGCACTGAGGGACGAGCTCCATGGCCTGCTGGCGGATGTGACAAAGCCCCTGGAAATTGATGCGGGCAAGAAGCCCTACGTCATCCTGATGGTAGGTGTGAACGGTGTTGGTAAAACCACCACGATTGGCAAGCTTACCAAGCTCTTTCAGCGGGACGGCAAGTCGGTGATGCTGGCGGCGGGGGATACCTTCCGTGCCGCGGCGGTTGAGCAGTTGCAGGTGTGGGGCGAGCGTAACAACGTTCCCGTCGTGGCCCAGCATACCGGCGCCGACAGCGCATCCGTCATCTTTGATGCTGTTCAGTCCGCGCAATCCCGTGGCGTGGACGTGGTGATTGCGGACACCGCCGGTCGTCTTCAGAACAAAGACAACCTGATGAGTGAACTGGAGAAGGTTGTTCGGGTCATGAAGAAACTGGATGAGTCCGCGCCCCACGAAGTCATGCTGGTTCTGGACGCCGGCACTGGCCAGAATGCTCTGAGTCAGGCCCAGGTGTTCCAGCAGGCAGTGGGGGTCAGTGGCATTACCCTGACCAAGCTGGACGGCACGGCCAAGGGTGGTATTGTGTTCGCCATCGCCCGGCAGTTGCAGCTACCCATTCGTTATATTGGTGTGGGGGAGCAGGTGGATGATCTGCGCAGCTTCGATGCCCGCACCTTTGTGGATGCGCTGTTTGATGAAAGCCCGGATAAGTAACCTTCAATGATCGAGTTCCGCCAGGTCACCAAACGTTATGACAGCGACCATACCGCGTTGCGTCAGGTCAATTTCGGCCTGGAGCGTGGTGAGTTGGCGTTTCTTACTGGGCATTCCGGCGCTGGTAAGAGTACGCTGCTGAAGCTGATTATGGTGATGGAGCGCCCCAGTGCCGGCGAGGTGATCGTGGGCGGGCAGGTGCTCAATACCCTGCCGCGTCGCCAGGTACCCTATATCCGCCGCCACATAGGTGTGGTGTTCCAGAATCACCAGTTATTGTTTGATCGCACCGTGTTCGACAACGTCGCCATGCCTTTGGAGGTGATGGGTACCCCGGCCCGGGATATCGGTCGCCGCGTACGGGCAGCTCTCGACAAGGTAGGGCTGTTGAGCAAGGAAAAAATGAACCCGTTACAGCTATCTGGCGGAGAGCAGCAGCGGGTCGGTATTGCCCGTGCCGTGGTAAACAAGCCTCCCGTGCTGCTGGCGGACGAGCCCACCGGTAACCTGGACCCGGAATTGTCAGCCGATATCATGCGGTTGTTTGCGGAATTCAGTCAGGTTGGGGTCACGGTGTTGATTGCTACCCACGACATTGCACTGATTAACGATCTTGGCCGCCGTACGTTGACTCTCGATCATGGTCGGCTGGTGACAGGTGTTGGCGTGAAGGGGGGGCTTCATGGCTAACGATCCCCGACGGCAACCTGCCAGGGGCGCCAAAAGTGCCCGTTCACCCTGGCGCCAGCAGGCCGAAAGTTACCTGAACCATCACCGCAAGGTGGCCCGGGACAGCGCGCAGCGTCTTTGGCATTCACCAGTGGCCAGTATGATGACCTGGACGGTGATGGGCGTGGCGCTGGCGCTGCCAGTGGCGCTCATGTTGTTGCTGGCCAGCCTGGAAGGCGTCAGTGCCGGCTGGGAAAGCTCGGCAAGGGTGACGGCCTATCTGAGTGACTCCGTTTCTATTGAAGATGCCCGGTCATTGACAGCCGAGGTGGCTGATGACAGCCGGGTGGCGGAAGTCGAACTGATCGACCGTGAGACTGCGCTGGAAGAGTTCCGCGCTTCTTCCGGCCTTGAAGATGCCCTTGATTACCTGGACGGAAATCCGCTTCCCCATACTTTGCTGGTCACACCCAGTGAAGGTTCCCGCACCGCTGATGGCGTGGAAATGCTGCTGAAGGTAATTGAAGGGCTGGATGGCGTTGAGCGTGTACAGGTGGACCTCGGCTGGTTACAACGTCTGAACGCCATGACCGACCTGTTGGGCCGTGCCGTCTGGGCGCTGGCCCTGTTGCTGGCAGCCGCCGTGGTACTGGTGATTGGCAATACCGTGCGCCTTGCGATTGAGAATCGCCGCGACGAAATTCTGGTGGCAAAGTTGGTGGGCGGCACCGACGCTTTCGTGCGCCGGCCGTTCCTCTATACCGGGGCCTGGTTTGGCCTGGGAGGTGGGGTTGTGGCCTTTATCCTGCTCCAGGTGTCGCTCTGGTGGCTCAGTGGCCCGGTGGAGCGGTTGGCCGGGTTGTACCGCAGTGAGTTTTCGCTGAGCGGGCTGAGCGTCGATGGCGCGCTGGCGTTGATAATTGCAGCCATGCTGTTAGGCTGGTTGGGCGCCTGGGTTGCCGTCAAGCGCCATCTGGATGACATTGAGCCGGGAGAAATTGCTGGCGGGTGATCCGCTGGTCTCGGAAATGCCGTATTGAAGTCATTGCTGGTTCCGGCGTAGTTTGAGTATAGAATTCGAGAGCAGCCAGATTTTCAGCTTGTTGATTTGAAACGGTTTGGGTGAAAATTTGGGTCATTTGCAGAATGCTTGGCGGGCTGATTTAGAGTTGCTATATTTATCGGTCGTCATGTTCGGAGGATAAGACATGGGTACGAGTTTACAGATCATCGACAGACTGGTTCCGGGCGCCAACCTTGAGTCTTATATCCAGGCGGCCAGCCGCATTCCGGTGTTGTCTGTCGAGGAAGAGCGCAAGCTCGCCGAACGACTGCATTACGACGGTGATGTGGAAGCTGCGCGTGAGTTGGTTCTTTCGCATCTGCGCTTCGTGATCCACATTGCCCGCAGCTATGCGGGTTATGGACTGTCCCAGGCGGATTTGATCCAGGAAGGCAACGTTGGCCTGATGAAGGCGGTCAAGCGTTTCAATCCGGAATATGGTGTGCGTCTGGTGTCCTTTGCGGTGCATTGGATCAAGGCAGAGATTCACGAGTTTATCCTGCGCAACTGGCGCATCGTGAAAGTTGCGACCACCAAGGCGCAGCGTAAGTTGTTCTTTAACCTGCGCAGCCAGAAGAAGCGTCTGGCGTGGTTGAGTCATGATGAGGTTAATGCCGTGGCCAGTGACCTCGGGGTTGAGCCCAAGGTTGTGCGGGAGATGGAAGGTCGTCTGGCTTCCCACGATACGGCGTTCGATGGCCCCCAGGACGATGACGATGACAATGCCTATCAGGCGCCAGCGTATTATCTGGAGGACAAACGCAGCAATCCGGCCACGCAGCTGGAGCAATCAGACTGGACGGACGATTCCAATGGTCGTCTGATGGCGGCGTTGGAGCAGTTGGATGAGCGTAGCCAGGATATCCTTCGTGAGCGCTGGTTGTCCGATAGCAAGTCGACGCTGCATGAGTTGGCGGATCGGTATGGTGTTTCCGCTGAGCGTATTCGTCAGTTGGAGAAGAACGCCATGAAGAAGATCCGTATGCATATGACAACGGAGGAAGAGGCTGCTTAACCCTGAATTAACTTAGGGTTTGTCAGAACGCCACCATCCTTTGCGGGGTTGGTGGCGTTTTTGTTTGTATACTCTTTTAAAACAAACCTTGGGGTGGGCGCGAGTGGGCAGGCTCTTCCAAAACACGCTGTGAATACGTCCGTGTACGCTCGGCTCCGCCATCCATGGCTCCGCACGGTTTTGGAAGAGCCTGCCCATTCGCTTCTCCAGCTTCGGAGTAAGGATAAGAACAAATGACTGAAAATCGGTTTCATATAGCCTTCCTTGGTGTTGGCCTCATGGGTGCGCCCATGGTTCGGAATTTGTTGGATGCGGGTTATCCAATGACGTTGTGGAATCGGACGGGGAGTAAGTGCGAGCCTTTTGCCGATGAAGCTATCATTGCCGGTACACCGGAAGACGCGGTTCGAGATGCCAATATCGTCATCACCATGCTGGAGAACGGCGACGTGGTGGACAACGTGATGGTGGCGCAAGGCGGTATCGCGGCGCTCAAGGCCGGGGCGGTCTATATTGATATGAGTTCGGTTCAGCCGTCGCTGGCGCGACGCCATGCGGCCTTGGCGCAGGAGCAGGGGGCCGGGTATGTGGATGCGCCTGTGTCCGGCGGTACTGTCGGCGCTGAGCAGGCAACGCTGAGTATTATGGCCGGTGGCTCCGAGGCAGACGTCGAGCGGGTACGGCCGGTTTTTGATGTGTTGGGAAAGTGCACGCCCATTGGTCCGGTAGGGGCGGGGCAACTGGCGAAGCTGGCCAATCAGGCGATTGTGGGGATTACCATTGGCGCGGTGTCGGAGGCGCTGTTGCTGGCCGCAAAGGGCGGGGCTGATCCTGCCGCTGTTCGGGAGGCACTGATGGGCGGTTTTGCGGGCAGTCGGATTCTGGAGTTGCACGGGCAGCGTATGATTGACAGGGACTTTTCGCCCGGTGCACCGGCGCGGATTCAGTTGAAGGACCTGCGAATGATTCTGGATGAGGCCCGTTCCGAGGGATTGACTCTGCCGCTGTCGCAGCAGGTGCACAATGCGTATCAAAGCCTGATCGCCAACGGGCACAGCGAGGTGGACCACAGTGGTTTGCTGCTGGAATTGGAGCATCTCAATGGGGCACTGGTAGGCTCTTCGTCGGTCATCAAACGCAAGAAGTAGACTCGTTTCGAATCTCTGTATGCTGTATTACCGAGGTGGAATGGGTGAGCAGAGCGTGAGCGAGATTAACTTTCGGAATGTTTTCGCAGTGATTGACCGTCTGGGCTATGGTGGTTGGGTGAGCATGGAATGTCGCCTTGCGGGCGATACGATGTTAAGACTAGGCTGGTTCCGGGGAATGCCGTGACCGTCGCCATTGGCGACACCCTCTTACAAGATCGTAACTGGCCGGCAACCGATGTTCTTCGTACCCTAGCTGTTAATGTAATCCGCTATCGGGAGGATAACCGGTGAAAGCACTGGTAATTGAAGACGATCAGGACGTGGCAAACTACCTTGTTAAAGGGCTGAGAGAGTCTGATTTTGTCGTGGATCACGCGGCGGATGGCAAGGAAGGCATGATGATGGCCGCCAGCGAAGACTACGACATTATGATTGTGGATCGCATGCTGCCCGGCATGGACGGCCTGTCAATCATCAAAACGGTGCGTGCCACGGGTAATCAGGTACCTGTGTTGATTCTCAGTGCCCTGGGTGATGTCGACGACCGTGTGGAAGGCCTTCGAGGCGGGGGAGACGACTACCTGACCAAACCCTTTTCTTTCACCGAACTGTTGGCCCGCATAGAATCCCTGGCTCGCCGTAACCGTCAGTCTGCAGAAACCGAGACGGTGCTGAGAGTGGCGGATCTGGAAATGGATCTGCTCGCCAGAACCGTAAAGCGGGCCGGGCATAATATTGACGTACAGCCCCGGGAGTTCCGTCTGCTGGAGTACCTTATGCGCAATGCCGGTCAGGTGGTCACTCGTACCATGTTGCTTGAGAAGGTATGGGACTACCACTTCGACCCCCAGACCAACGTGATTGACGTGCATATCAGCCGTCTGAGAGCGAAGATCGATAAGGAATTCGAGACCCCTTTACTGCAGACCATTCGGGGTGCAGGGTACATGTTGCGTGAAACTGCTTAGCCAGCTCAGAACCTCATCGTTCCAGTTAGCCCTGCTGTACATGGTGGTGTTTGCCACCTCGGTTTTTCTGCTGCTGGCGTTTATCTACTGGCGCACGGCAGGGTTCATGACTGCCCAGACCGATGAAACCATCGAGGCCGAAATTGCCGGCCTCGCGGAGCAATACCGCGGCAGCGGTATCAATGGCCTTATTTCCATCATACGCGAGCGTGTTGCCCGCGACCCCAATGCCAAATCCATCTATCTGTTGACGACGGACGATTTCGTCAAGCTCGCCGGTAACATCGAAAACTGGCCCCAGGGCTCCCGTTCCGACAGCGGCTGGATCAATTTCACCCTGAACCCGTCAGTGGGCTGGAACGGTCCGGAGCGCCTCGCACGGGCTCGCATTTTTGAAGTTCAGGGTGGCCTGCGCTTGTTGGTAGGCCGCGATGTGGATGAGCTCACTAGCCTGAAGCGGGTGATCGAAACCGCCATTAACTGGGGGATGGGCATTACCCTGGCACTTGCTCTGCTGGGCGGCTTTCTGATGAGTCGAAGTACCACCCGCCGCATTGAAGTCATCAATAACACTTCCCGGCGCATCATGAACGGCCATCTGTCACTGCGCATACCAACTCGAGGCACCGACGACGACTTCGACCAGCTGGCAGAAAACCTGAACCAGATGCTGGATCGCATTGTGTACCTGATGGAAGGTATCCGGCACGTATCCGACAGCATCGCCCACGATTTAAGAACTCCGCTGACTCGACTGCGCAATCAACTGGAAAATACCCTCATGTCAGTGGACAACGATGAGGCCCGTGAGCAGGCCGGCAAGGCCGTGGCAGAGGCAGACCAGTTGTTGGCCACCTTTAATGCGTTGCTTCGGATTGCTCGTTTGGAAACCCGTGGCAATACAGCGGACATGCAGCAGGTGCCCCTCGGGGAACTGGTCAGCGATGCGTGTGAGCTGTATGAAGCGTTGGCGGAAGACAAGGAACAGCAGTTCCAGCAGTCGCTGGACGATCATGTGGTGATCGAGGGCGATCGGGATCTTCTGTTCCAGATGGTCAGTAACCTGATTGATAACGCTATCAAGTACACTCCGGAGGAGGGCCAGATTCGAGTGAACGTACGCAAGGAAAGCGGCGACGCGATTTTCGAGGTCGGGGATAGCGGTATCGGTATTCCCGATGACGAGAAAGACCAGGTGTTCCAGCGCTTCTATCGGGTTGGCAAGAGCCGGTCACTACCTGGCAACGGCCTTGGGCTTAGTCTTGTCAGTGCGGTGGCGGAGATCCACCAGGGCGTTATCTCCCTGAGTGATCATCACCCTGGGGAAGACTATCCGGGGCTGATGGTCACCATTCGATTGCCGGCTTACTCGCCGAACCGGAAACGTCTGAAAGACACTCAGGCCATGCCCGCTACAGAAGCCGGAGAGCAGAGCTCCCCGGGCGAACTCAGGGGCGTTTGATCAGTTGCTGGATGCGCCGCGGAGCTGATTCACGCGGCTTATTACTGGCTTCAGCAGCGTGTCTACCTGTGAGCGGCGACGATCAAATTTGGCCTGGATGCTGTCCCACTCACCTTCCAGGTGTTTCTGTTCCAGCATGATAAACGCCGCCAGGTTATGACGGTTCAGCTTGCCGGTGATGCCGTATTGGTCCAGCCGATAGCCAATGCTGTCGAGACCATTGAGTGCGGTGTTGATGAGTTTTTTGGTGTTCATTCTGGTATCCCGTGCTTGGACGTTAAATCGGAAATTCAGTTAGTTTAACGCTAACGCCTGCGTCTAGAGTGCGCAACCTAATCTGGCTCTGACCAAAACGTAATTTGGCCGCCACCACCGTGTAACCTGTTTTGTGGAAAATAGGAGCTGTAGCTAAGGAAGCCGGCGGAAACTCCGCTTGCTTCTCCCTCCAGCACAGCGCTAGCCTTACCCCGTTTTTACGGGGTTTTTTTATGTCTACACGGTGGTTTTTCTAATGGCAAGAACCCGCTACATAACCGCGGAGGGCGAGCAGGCTCTTCGTGAGGAATTGCGTTTCCTCTGGAAGGAGAAGCGTCCTGAAGTGACGCAGGCGGTGCGGGAAGCAGCCGCTCAGGGTGATCGCTCAGAGAATGCCGAGTACATCTATGGCAAGAAGCAGTTGCGAGAAATTGACCGGCGCGTGCGCTTCCTGACCAAGCGGCTTGATGAGCTGACGGTGGTGGATCGCCTGCCTGATGACCGGGGCAAGGTGTTTTTCGGCGCCTGGGTGAGTATCGAAAGCGAAGACGGCGACGAAAGCACCTACCGGCTGGTTGGTCCGGATGAATTCGATCTGTCTCGCGGCTACCTGAGCATCGACTCCCCCATGGCTCGCGCGCTTTTGGGCAAACGGATTGACGACGAGGTGGGGGTGCGTACACCGGATGGCTGGAATCACGTTGTGATCACCAAAATTCATTATGAGCCGCTGACGCCCGACAAGTGAGGAGTGTCACAAAACTGGCGACCGACCGGGTTTTTTGTCGTTTTTGGCGATAGACTGATCAAAAATTGTCAGCCTGAGCTGTGTTTGTTCAAATATTAATCAGGCTCGACATGACATAAAAAAGGCAGTCGTTATGGGCGGATTCGATACAAAAAGGACTATGATCGGCGCGATCGTGCTGGTGGTGGCATTGTCACCTCTGGTGTGGGCCCAAACCGGGGAAGAAACTGTCGAGGGTGGCGCCTTCAACTATGAAGAGCGTTCAACGCTGGAAACCATTCCGTTTAACTCCATGGAAGAAGAGTCTCTGGCCAATACCGTGATCGAAGGCGGGCTGGAAGCGCCGGCGGCTGGTGTGCCCGTGCAGCCGCGAACGGACGAGGATTTTTACCTGGACCCCCTTGCCCTTCAGCCCCGTGACCCACGCACGGATCTAGGGCGAAGCGAAATTCCGGTGGAATTCCGCTTCAGCAACCCCAAGTCCATTCCCGGGCAAACCCACGGCGACAACTATATGATCCGCCCACCGACCAATCGCAACTACGGCGCGTTCAATACCACAACGACGGAACGATAATTCGCCTGCCGCGCGGGTTCAGGCGGCAACAATGCTCTCGGGCTCAGTTCTGCCCAATACATCTTCGTAGAAGAACGTCAGCGCCTGTTTGGCCTGATTGAGGCGTGCCCGTGATACTTCCAGGCGTTCGCTCAGGTAAGCCAGGAATAATTGTCGGTCTCCGGGTTGCAGCGCCTCCGGATTTTTCAGGTCGTGGAAAAGCACGAACCGGGAAATCCAGTGGAGATAGGTCTGCTCTGCGCGGTGGTTAAGCTGATGTTTGCGGATGGCGCCAGTCACTCGACTGACAAGGCCGGGCTGCGACTGTTCCAGCGCCTCGGTGATATCCATGATGCGTCTTCCGTGTGGATTGTTGTTCTTATGGTGCGCGCATCTTATGACAATCGTTTGAACGTCGCAAAACTTTTGCGGGGAGAGTTGATCGGGAGCAACAGCCTCGATAGTTGTCGCTTCCCGAAAAAGCTGGTCGCCACTTACTTCAGTGCTTCCAGCTTGTCGATGTACTTCTGCATGGCTTCCTCAGACGAGGTGCCCTTGACCTTTTCCCAGGCGTCGTACTTGGCGCGGCCGACAAAATCCATCATGCCCGGACGTTTGCCGCTGACATCACCTTCGGTGGCCTGCTTGTAGAGGGCATAGAACTCCAGCTTGAGTTCGTTGGAGGGTTTAAAGTCGCCCTCGGCGTTCTGGATGTAGTTGACGGCTTCATCAAAGCGGGCTTTCAGGTCACTCATATGGCGGTTCCTTTTATGGTGTTGAGTCCGATATTCACGATGCGGAAGAGTATATCCAGAGACAGTGTGGCCGTCATTGGCTGATCGTTCCAATCCTTCGACGAATGGGGTATTGTCCGCATCTTTCTTTTAAGATAAGTGGAGATGCCCCATGGCTGCCGCCAACAAACTGGCTAGCATTGTTGCCAAGATCAATCAGTTGCCGGAATTTGCCCGGCCCAAGGCCTTGTCGCTGTTTTTCGGCAAGGCGGTTCCGTTCACCGGTACCACCGGCATTCGCATTGAAGCCCTGGACCAGGAACGTTGCGTGATCTCCCTGAAGAACAAGCGCAGGGTCCAGAATCACATCAAGGGCGTACATGCCGTGGCCTCCCTGTTGTTGGCGGAATCCGCCACAGGCTTTCTGGTCGGTCTGAACGTGCCGGATGACAAGGTGCCCGTGATCAAAACCGCGCATGCCGAATACACCCGCCGTGCCAAAGGCGATATGAAGGTAGAGGCGTACCTCACCGCTGAGCAGCGCGAGCGTATGCTGACCGAAGAGAAGGGAGAAACCTCGGTGCCGGTGACCATTCACGATAGTGAAGGCCAGCAGCCGATCGAGATTGAAATGATCTGGGCCTGGACACCAAAGCGCCGCTAGTTACGACAGGTCATTGTTGTGAAAGGCCCCGGGATGTCGAATGGTTGGCAATTCTTTGCCCAGGGTCGAAAGTTTGCCAGAAGCTGGCCAGTTTTTGCTTGAGTACCCGATTTATCCTGTGTAGAGTTCTGCCTGTAGCGTGCCAGGATGGCGCGCACAATGGACTGTAACACCGCAACTGAGTTTGCACATGGACCACAGGGAGCAAGCGCATGTCTTCAAAAGACGGTTCCGTCGCGCCGAAAGAGCGCATCAATATCAAGTATGTCCCCGCCACCGGTGATCAGCAGGCTGAAACAGAACTGCCGCTGAAGATGTTTGTCGTTGGTGACTTCAAGGGGCAAGCCGAAGAAACTCCGATCGAAGACCGTAAGGCGATTTCCGTCGACAAGAACAACTTCCGTTCTGTGATGTCGGAAGCCGGTCTCACCCTCTCCACCACGGTCACCAACAAGCTGGACGAAGAAGCCGAAGAACTGCCGGTTAACCTCGAATTCCAGACGTTGGACGACTTTTCCCCGGATAGCATTTCCCGCCAGGTGCCTGAGCTGAAGAAGCTGATTGAGCTTCGTGAAGCACTGGTTGCCCTCAAGGGCCCGCTGGGTAACGTGCCATCGTTCCGATCCAGGCTGCAGGAAATGCTGGACAACGACGAAGCCCGCAACAAGCTTCTCGAGGAGCTTGAGCTGGCCACGGACGAAAACGGCGAATAATCCGGATTCGTGACCCGAATTCTGCCAGTGCTGGCAGATCTCAATCTTGTGTTTAAAACGTACTGAAGGGATGTGGTATGTCTGATACTGCTGAGCAGCAATCCGCTGCTTCCGAAGCTGTCGCGGAAGGATCATTGTTGGACCAGGTCATGGCCAACAGTCGCATGGCTCCTGCCGATGAAGGATACGATGTGGCGCGCCGCGGCGTGGCAACGTTTATCTCCAACTTGCTGAAAAGCGAAGAAAAAGGCCAGCCGGTCAACAAGGCGCTGGTCGATCAGATGGTGGTCGAGCTGGATCGCAAGATCAGTGCCCAGATGGATGAAATCCTGCACGCGCCCAAGTTGCAGGAGCTGGAGTCTTCCTGGCGCGGCCTGAAACTGATGGTGGATCGCACGGATTTCCGCGAGAACATCAAGGTGGACATTCTTCACGCCACCAAAACCGAACTGCTGGAAGACTTTGAGTTCGCCCCGGACGTTACCCAGACTGGTTTTTACCAGCACATCTACTCAACAGAATACGGCCAGTTTGGCGGTGAGCCTGTGGGTGCCGTGGTGGGTAACTACGCGTTCACACCCTCCACGCCAGACATGAAACTGTTGCAGTACGTGTCTTCTGTCGGAGCGATGGCCCATGCGCCGTTCCTGTCCTCGGTTGCGCCAACGTTCTTTGGCGTCGACAGCTATCAGGAACTGCCCGCCATCAAGGAACTGAAGGCCGTCTTCGAAGGCCCGAAATACGCCAAGTGGCGCTCCCTGCGTGAGTCGGAAGACGCCCGCTACCTGGGCCTGACATCACCACGCTTCCTGCTGCGGGTGCCTTACGACCCCACCGAAAATCCGGTGCGCAGCTTCAACTACAAGGAAGACGTGTCCGGCGATCACGAGCACTACCTGTGGGGTAACACTGCCTATCTGCTGGCGACACGCCTGACCGAAAGCTTCGCCAAGTACCGTTGGTGCCCGAACATCATCGGCCCGCAAAGCGGTGGTTCGGTGGAAGATCTGCCGGTTCACACCTTTGAATCGTTCGGCCAGCTGGAAGCCAAGATTCCGACCGAGGTGCTGATCACCGACCGTCGCGAATACGAAATGGCTGACGAAGGCTTCATCGCCCTGACCATGCGTAAGGGCAGCGACAACGCAGCGTTCTTCTCCGCCAACTCGGTACAGAAACCCAAGCAGTTCCCGAACACCAAGGAAGGCAAGGAAGCGGAAACCAACTACAAGCTGGGTACGCAACTGCCTTACATGATGATCGTTAACCGCCTGGCGCACTACATCAAGGTGCTGCAGCGTGAGCAGATTGGTTCCTGGAAGGAACGCCAGGATCTGGAACGGGAACTGAATACCTGGATTCGCCAGTACGTGGCCGACCAGGAAAACCCGCCGGCGGATGTTCGCAGCCGTCGACCACTGCGTGCCGCCAAGGTGACCGTTTCCGATGTGGAAGGCGATCCGGGCTGGTACTCGGTATCCCTGGCGGTTCGTCCGCACTTCAAGTACATGGGTGCGAACTTCGAACTGTCACTCGTCGGCCGTCTGGACAAGGACTAATCCGTGTTCAGGAACACCGGTGCTGACGGTGTTCAGGCTTCGGGCGGCAGTCTGTTCGAGCGTTTGGAACAGGCTGCCGAACCCGCCGGGCAAAGTATGGGGGAAGTGACCCATGTGGTGGACTCCATCAAGCGCCACCTGGTTCGCCTGCTGAACGCCCATCCGGGCAACAGCGAGAGTGTACCGGACCTGGGGCTGGTGGATTTCAACGACGCCACGCTCGGTACCCATGACCTGAGCATTCGTATTCGTAGTGCCATACGGCAGTGTATTGAAAAATTCGAACCCAGGGTGAGCCGGGTTGATGTGATGGCGATGCCCCAGGGGCCGGATCCATTGCAACTGCGGTTCCAGGTGACGGTCTACCTGAAGGTGGGTTCGGAGGACGATAAAACGACCATTGATTTGTTATTGGATGACAAGCGCTATTACCGGGTGATTTGAAATCACCCGGTAATAGCAAGCAGACACGGATGAGAACAGGTGATGCAGGGGGCTGCCCAAAAGTGTGCGGAGCCATGGATGGCGGAGCCCAAGCGCCCACGGATGGCTTGAGCGTCTTTTGGGCAGCCCCCTGCATTGCCTGTTCGGAGTCAGAGGCGATGGCGATACCTTTTCTTCTGGGAAAAAGAACTCGCTTTGCTCGGACACCTTTTTCCCAGAAGAAAAGGTATCCCCATCCCCTCGGCCGAACTTTGGTGTAGTAGTCGTTATGAAGTTGAATCGATTTTACAGGGACGAACTGAGTTTTCTCAGGCTGCAGGGCAGAGAGTTTGCGGATGCGCATCCTCAGTTGACCCGGTTTCTTTCTGAGCAGAGTACCGACCCGGATGTTGAACGGCTGCTGGAAGGTTTCGCCTTTCTGACGGGGAAGCTCCGTGAGAAGGTCGAGGACGAGTTTCCCGAGCTGACGCATTCCTTGCTGAACATGCTGTGGCCGAACTATCTCCGGCCAGTGCCCAGTTGCACCATCATGCGGTTTGATCCGCAGTTGCATGCCATCAGTGAGCGCCAGCGGGTGGATCGGCATACCGAGATCAAGAGCCGCCCGCTGGGCGACGCCACGCGCCAGACTCAGTGCCGGTTCCGGACCTGTCGGGCGGTGGATGTTTTTCCGGTGAGTGTGGCGGGCGCCCACGCCGAGCATTCGCGGGAAGTGTCATCGGTGACCGTGGACCTGGCGTTGCACACCGACCAACCGTTGTCGTCCCTGGGCCTCGATAACCTGCGTTTTTACCTGGGCGGCGAGAGCCATATTTCCGAGACGCTGTACCTGTGGCTGAACCACTACCTGCAGCGTATGGAACTGGTGGTAGGCGATTCGGTATTTTCCATTCCGGCCAGCCAGTTGAAGCCCGTCGGGTTCGCTAACGACGAGGCGCTGTTGCCGTATCCGAAGAACGCCTATCCCGGCTACCGGATCCTGCAGGAGTTCCTGAGTTTCCCGGAAGCCTTCCGGTTTGTGGATATTCAGGGCCTGAAAGCACGGCTGCCAGCGGTGCAGGCGGATGAGATCAGCCTGCGGTTTCACTTCAGCCGGATTCTGCCGCCAGATGCCAAGATTCGTGCGGAGAATTTCCAGCTGTACTGCACGCCGGCCATCAATCTGTTTACCCACGAAGCCGACCCGGTGGACCTGAACGGTCGGCAGACGGAGTACCGGATTGCGCCGTCCAGCCGTTCGCCGGAGCACTACGAAGTATTCAGCATTGAACAGGTGGAAGGCTGGCTGGAGGGCCGGTCCGGGCGCGGGGAGCCGCGGCTGTACACCGCGTTTGAGAGCTTTCAGCACGAGGTGGAGCGGGATCGTGGCCGTACCGCCCTGTACTACCGGGTGAAAGCCCGTGAGAGTGTGCGCGGGGATGGCTTTGACCACTACATTTCCTTCGTGCGTGGCGACGAGTCGGAGTGCCTGAATCGTCAGGAAGCGGTATCACTGACTCTGACCTGCACCAACCGTCAGTTACCGCATCAGCTGGCGGTGGGGGAGATCTGCATGGCGACGGAAACCACGCCGGCATTCGCCTCGTTCAGCAATATTACCCGGCCGACGCATACTCTCAGGCCGACACTGGATGGCAGCCTGTTGTGGACGCTGATCTCCAACCTGTCGCTGAATTATCTGTCGCTGCTGGACGTGGACGCCCTGCGCACGGTACTGCGGGTTTATGATTTTCGAGCCCTGGTGGATCGCCAGGCGGAGAGGGTATCCCAGAAGCGCCTGGCCGGCATCCTGGACATCGAGACCACGCCGGTGGACCGGATGGTGCGGGGTTTGCCGGTGCGGGGGATCCGCTCGGTGATGCGGCTGGAGCAGCAGTCGTTTGCCTCGGAAGGCGATCTGTACCTGTTCGGTACGGTCCTCAGCCAGTTTTTCGCACTTTACGCCAGTATTAACGCCTTTCACCAACTGGAAGTGGTGAATACAGACAATCAGGAACGGTACACATGGACGTTACAACAAGGGCAGCAGCCTCTGATGTAGCCGAGCTGCAACCCGTTCTGGGCAATGCACGGCGCTACAGCTTTTTCCAACTGGTGGACCTGATCCATCGTCACCACGGTGATGATCTGGAACGATCCCAGGACGAGCAGCCACAGCGGGAACGCATCCGCTTCTCGGCGTCGGCCGGGCTTGGCTTCCCCGGCAGTGATGTGGTATCGGCGGTGTCGCCGGAGCATGAGCACGCGCCTTATCAGCTGGAAGTCAGTTTCCTGGGCTTGCACGGTTCCCAGTCGCCCCTGCCGGGCTATTACCTTGAGGACCTGGCCTGGGAAGCGGGGCAGAACCTGGGCATTCGTCGCCACTTCCTGGATTTTTTCAATCACCGGCTGGTGACGCTGTTTCATCGGGCGTGGCGCAAGTATCGCTATTACGTGCGGTTTCAGCCGGAGGCTTCGGACGGCTTTTCCGAACACATTTTCTCCCTGGTGGGGCTGGGAGATCCGCAGGTCAGGGCGGCGACACCGGTTAACTGGTCCAAGATGCTGGCCTACGCAGGGATGATGGCGGGCCGTAGCCGCTCTCCGGAAGTGGTCAGCGGCATCATTGGCCATTGCTTTGATCTGGATGATGTCGGCATTGAACAGTGGGTGTTGCGTCGGGTGGAGATCCCCAAGGACCAGCAAACACGGCTGGGGCAGGCGAACGCCGCCCTCGGTGAGGACACGCTGGTAGGCTCGGGCATTCGTGATCGCAGTGGCAAGTTTATCCTGCGCATCCGCAACCTCGACCGACAGCGATTTGCGGATTTTCTGCCCAACGGCGACGACCACGACCGGCTGGTGAAGCTGGTGGAATTTGTCACCCGGGAGCAGTTGGCTTACGACCTGGAACTACAGATGCGCCCGAGGGATGTAAAGCCCATGCAATTAGGCGCGGATGTGCGGCTGGGCTGGAACTCGTTTGTCACCCCGGGAAAAGCCCGGAAGCTGCCGGCGGTGCGGCTGCAGATTCGCCGCTGAACTCAATGGATTGCTTAGCAGGTTAAAAAGGAAACCGGATATGGAACATCAACCAACCCATAGCCTGAAACTGGTGGTTAGTAACCCCACCCAGGTTGCCAGTGGCCTGGCCCGGGAGCATGTATTCGGAGTGCGTGGTGGCTCTATCGGAAGCGCTGGCAGTGATACCTGGCAGTTGTCTTCGCACCGCACCGGTGCCGTCGGTGGCCATGCAGAAGTGCGGTTTATGGATGGCGTGTTTTGCCTCATTGATCGCAGTGGCCGCACCTATATTAACAGTGGCACCCAGCCAGTCGGTCGTGGCCGTCGGGCCCGCCTGAAAAGTGGCGACACCATCACCATTGGTCGCTATCAGCTCAAGGCAGAGGTACTTAGTGGCCAGCGTCAGGATGGTGCTCTGCCGGAGGAAACGGAGGACGCCACTCTGGTCAATGTCGATGAAGGCGAGCTGATGCGTGCCGGGGAGCGTGAACTGGAAACGGCTGGCGCCGAACCGCTGCACGGTTTGCAGCCGGCACCGGGTGAAACCTTCAGCGACGATCCCCTTCAGGCCTGGTCAGACATCCTTGACGAAAGTGAACCCGCTGACGCGGCCGGGAACCGTGACGGGGAGTTCCTGCTGGCGGACAAGCCAGAATGGTATGCCAGCGAGGGCACCGTAACCGACGAGTACCGCGAGAACCGCGACGTAGCGATGGGGCTACCCAAGCAACAAGGAGAGCGTGACAGGATGTCCGAGACCACCAAGCCGGCCCGCCGCCGGGAGACCAATGACCAGAGCCGCCAGCACATCAGCGGTGCGCCGCTGTTGCGCGGTATGGACACCGATCTGGGCTTTGCCGACAGCGACGAAATGCGCCTGTTCCTGGAAGAGGCCGGCCAGACCCTCAAAGCCACCGTGGAAGGCCTGCTTGCCCTGCACCAGGGTGAGGACAGCCGCCACCAGGCTCTGCGCACACGCCTGCAGCCCATTGAGGACAATCCGTTGCGCCTGGGCGAAGACTACAGCGAAACCGTGCAGACCCTGTTCGCCAGCCAGCGCAGCCCGGTTCACCTGTCCGCCCCGGCGGCGGTCAGTGAGAGCCTGCAAAGCCTTCATCATCATCAGCTCGCTACCCAGACCGCCATTCGCGAGGGGCTGGATGCCATTCTTCATGCCTTCTCACCGGAGGCATTGCTGCGCCGGTTCCATGGTTATCGCCGTGGCCTGAAAACCGACGAAGATGAGAGCAATTGGGCATGGGAGATGTACCAACACTATTACCGGGAACTGAGTTCCAGTCGTCAGCAGGGATTCGAGCGCCTTTTTCAGGAGGTGTTTGAACAGGCTTACGATCAACAACTGCGTCAATTACAGAGGGAGAACCTGTCGTGAAGTACTGCAAATGGAGTTTGCTGGTCGCCATTCTCGTTTTGGTGGGGTGTAGCACCCCCTATAACGCGGTTACCAAGACCGCCAAGGTGATGTGGGACCCGGACATTCCTGTGGGTTACCCGGACGAGCTGCCAAGCCGGGTGGATCTGACCATGCTGGCGGAGCCGAACGTGAACCCCAACGAATCCCTGGCCCCCACGCCCATCGCGTTTCAGATCATCCAGATGCGGGACAGTTCGCGGTTGATGGCGGCGGATTTCGACCAGTTGCTGGGCGAGCTGGAGCCGTCCCTGGGCCGCAACTACGTGGACCATAGCGATTACACGCTGGTGCCCGGGCAGTTCAAGTTCATAGAGCCGTTCGAAATCGCCGAGGATACGCGCTTTATCGGGGTGATTGCCTTCTATGCCTATCCCAACCTGTCCCAGTGGAAGAAGGTGGTGAAGGTGGACCCCATCGGTGGTCGCTACCACCTGCTGGTCAATCTGCGCGAGCGCGAAGTCACACTCAGAAGGTCGGATGAGTCCTGATGTCTGCAACCAATCGAGTCGTCTGGAGTGATGGGCTGTTCATCAAACCCCAGCACTTCCAGCAGCAACAACGTTACCTGGAACACCAGATCAACGAACGGGCCCTGGCGATTTCTGATTACCTCTACGGTTTCAGCGATCTGGAGCTCAATGCGGAATACCTGAGCTTTGGTCGGGTGGGCCTGGTGCGGGCCAGCGGCCTGTTTCCGGATGGCACCCGTTTCTGCCTGCCCCAGGACGATGTGATGCCAGAGCCCCTGGAAATCACCGATGCTTCCGTGGCCAACCAGGTGGTGTACCTGGCCCTGCCGCTGGGCAGCGAGAGCCTGGCCGAAGTGGAATGGCCGGAGGCCGCCATCGCTGGCCGCTTCCGGGCCCAGAGCGAGGAAGTACGGGACCTGCATTCCATTGATGGCGATTCCCACTCTATCGACGTGGCCCGAGTGGCCCCGAAGCTGATGCTTGAACGGGACGATCGCAGCGCCTATGCGGCCCTGGCCATTGGCCGAATTCTGGAAAAGCGTCCCGATGGCAGCCTGGTGATGGACCCGAACTTCATCCCCACCATGCTCAGTGTGCGGGCGGCGCCCCGGCTTCAGCGTTTTGTCGGGGAAATGGCCGGGCTGATGCGCGAACGGGCCAAGAATATTGCCGAGCGCGTGGGTGCCCCGGGGCAGGGTGGTGTCGCGGACGTGGCGGATTTCATGCTGTTGCAGATGCTTAATCGTGCTCATCCCCGTTTCCTGCATCTGGCGCGTTTGCGTCAGTTGCACCCGGAACGGCTCTACGAGGCGTTGCTGGAGTTGTGCGGCGAACTGGTGACCTTCACCGATGAAAACCGCCTGCCCCAGGAATACACCGCCTACGATCACGACCTGCCGGAGGATTCCTTCACGCCGCTGATGCAGGTGCTGAGGCAATCACTGAGCACGGTGCTGGAACCGCGTGCGCTGGCTATCCAGCTGCAGCAACGCCAGTACGGTCTCACGGTGGCACCGGTCCAGGATGCACAGTTGATCGGCCAGGCCGAGTTCATCCTGGCAGTGAAGGCGGACATGCCGCTGGACGATCTGCGCAAGCAGTTCATCCAGCAGTGCAAGGTGGCGTCGGTGGAGAAAATCCGCGATCTCATCAGTCTGCAATTGCCGGGGATTCCGCTGTCGGCCCTGCCGGTGGCACCCCGTCAGTTGCCGTATCACGCCGGGTTCGTGTACTTCCGGTTGGATGACCAGAGCCAGGCCTGGCAGATGCTCGACAACGCCAGCGGTTTTGCGTTCCACGTGGCCGGCAGTTTCCCGGGAATGGAAATGCAGTTCTGGGCAATCAGGAGCTAGATCATGGCAGATGCACCGGTGATGGATTCACCCAATGGCAGCACGGAAGCAGGTGGCAGTGCGTTTGATGACCTGATGTTTGCGGACAGTAACCGCGATGGTCGCGTGGGCGATCAGGGCTTTGGTAATGACCAGTTCCAGCTGCGGGGCCTGGAGGATAACCGGCTGATTGATGCCGCGACGCCCCTGTTGGGGCTGGTAATCCGGGTACGCCGGCTGGCGGATTTCCAAGGTGTGGAGAATCTGTACCAGCAAGTGGTGGACGAAGTCGCCGCCATTGACCGGGAACTGGTGGAGCAGGGCTACGAACGGCCGACCGTGGTGGCCTATCGCTACGTACTCTGCGCTTTTATCGACGAAGCCGTGCTGGGTACCGACTGGGGTGCCCACAGCGTGTGGTCCCAGCATTCGCTGCTGTCCCGGTTCCACAACGAAACCTGGGGTGGCGAGAAGGTGTTCGCCATCACCGCCCGCATGGAGCAGGAACCGGAACGTTACCGCGACATGCTGGAGTTCATCTATCTGTGCCTGTGCCTGGGATTCGAAGGCCGCTACAAGGTAATGACGAATGGCCGGGACGAATACGAACAGATTATTCGCGGGCTGTATGAACAGATTCGCGGGTTGCGCCGCGACGAGGAACTTCAACCATTGTCCAGCGCGTTGGACAACGTAACCCCCGCCCGCAACCGGCTGCGGACAGGCCTGCCCCTCTGGGGCATTGGTGGCCTGTTTGTGGCGGCCATGGCCGGGGTGTACACGCTTTACAACATAGCGCTGAATGAACGCATCAGGGATGTGCTCAGCGTACTGGAACAACTCCCGAAATAAGGAGATCACTGTGATTCGGGTAGAACTGCCGGCGCTGATTGAGCGCCTCAACGAGATTTGTCGCCAGGGAATGGAAAGCTCGGCGGCCCTGTGTATCAGTCGCCAGGGTGCGGAAATCACTCCGGCTCACCTGTTGTTCAAACTGCTGGAAACACCGTTTACGGATGTGCGCCAGATTCTGGAAAGCACCGGTATCGACCACCACACCCTGCAACCGGTGGTGGGGGATAGCCTGAACGGTGAGACCCAATCCGCTGAGCCGTACCCGTCGTTCTCGCCGTTGCTGATCGAGCTGCTGCAGGACGCCTGGCTGATCGCTTCCACTGAACTGGGCCACACCGACCTGCGCTCGGGCGCCATCATGCTGGCGCTGCTGATGAACGCAGACCGCTACCTGATGCCCCAGGTCAGCCAGCGGCTGAAAGACATCAATCGTGAGCAGCTGCGCCGGCAGTTCGACTCCATGACCCGGGGCTCGGTTGAGCAGCCACGCGCCGAGGATGCCCCCAGTGCCGCTAATCAGGCGCAGGTCGACATGGATCCGCTCAAGCGCTACGCCACCGACTTCACCAAACTGGCCAGGGACAAGAAACTGGACCCGGTGGTGTGCCGTGACACTGATATCGACCAGATGATCGACATCCTCTGCCGCCGTCGCAAGAACAACCCTATCGTTGTCGGCGATGCTGGCGTGGGCAAAAGCGCCGTTGTTGAGGGCCTGGCCCTGCGCATCGTCAACGGCGATGTGCCCGAGCGCCTGACCGGCGTGGAACTGTGGACCCTGGATATGGGGGCACTGCAAGCCGGCGCGTCAGTGAAGGGCGAGTTCGAAAAGCGCCTGAAAGGCGTGATTGAAGCGGTGAAAAGCTCCGCGACGCCGATTATTCTGTTTATCGACGAAGCTCATACCCTGATCGGCGCCGGCAACAGCGAAGGCGGCTCCGACGCCGCCAACCTGCTCAAGCCGGCCCTGGCCCGCGGCGAGCTGCGCACCATCGCGGCCACCACCTGGCGTGAATACAAGAAATACTTCGAGAAAGACCCGGCCCTGAGCCGCCGCTTCCAGCCCGTTGCACTGGATGAACCAACCCCGGCCCAGGCGGTGCATATCCTTCGTGGTCTGCGCACCGTCTACGAAAAGGCCCACCGGGTACTGATCGCTGACAGCGCCCTGAAAGCCGCTGCCGACATGTCTGCCCGTTACCTGGCCGGCCGCCAACTCCCGGACAAGGCCATCGACGTGCTCGACACCGCTTGCGCCCGGGTCAGCCTCAACCTCAGCACCCCTCCGCGCCGCCTCAGCCACGTGCGCAGTGAACTGCACCAGTTGGGCATGGAACAGGAACTGATGACCCGCGAACAGACGCTCGGGCAGGCCATCGACCACCAGCGCGAAAGTGAACTGGTGGAACGCCTGGAAACCCTGCGCAAGGAAGCAGAAGAACTGGAACAGCGCTGGAACGACCAGCGGGAACTGGTGGCGCGCCTCGTGGACATTCGCGAGCAACTGCTTAGCGAGGACACTGCCGAAACCGAAGCGAACGCAGAGGCGAACGAAGCCACGCCCGAAACCGACGAAGAACGCCCGGACCTGAAAAGCGAAGCCGCCGCCATCGAGCAGGAACTGGAAGAGCTGCAGGCCGACGAGCCTCTGGTACACGCACGTGTCGACGCCCGCCAGGTGGCCGAAGTTATCGCCGACTGGACTGGCATTCCGGTCAACCGCATGACCGCCGACGAGCTGGAAAAAATCACTCGGTTGCCGGAATACCTGCAATCGCACATCAAAGGCCAGGACACCGCCATCGGCGCGTTGCACCAGCACCTTTTGACCGCACGTGCCGACCTGCGTCGCCCCGGCCGCCCCATGGGCGCCTTCCTGCTGGCCGGCCCCAGCGGTGTGGGTAAAACCGAAACCGTGGTGCAACTGGCCGAACTGCTCTACGGCGGCCGCCAGTTCCTCACCACCGTCAACATGTCCGAATACCAG
>PBRG01000167.1 GCA_002726615.1 Marinobacter sp. | reverse complement strand
TCGTAATCCTCGCCCGTGGTAATCACGAACTGGAAGGGCAAACCACCGCCGGAGCCCGGCAGGGAAGGCCTGGGGAAAACAGCAGTCTGCAGGCCGGTGACATTCTTCAGCTCCTGGTCAAGCTGAGGCTGAACCTCGAACTGACTGATGTCGCGCTCGGACCAGGGCTTCATCTTGAAGCCGCCGAACACGGCGTTGGGCCCGGTGATGCCGAGAATCATGAAATCCTCATGGTAGCCGGGTACCGTCGACATACGCTCCTGAACTTCATCTCCGTGTTCCTGGAGATAGTCGAGGGTGGATGTCTGGGGGCCGAGTCCCTGATAGAACAGGATACCCTGGTCTTCGGTGGGCGCCAGCTCGTTCTGGCTCATGGCTACCATGAAATAGATGGATCCCAACACCACGATGGCGAAGAAGATCACCACGGACTTGGTGTCCATCAATGACGCAAGAGCACGTTTGTAGCCATTGGCCAGGCCGCCGAAGGAGCGCTCCACGACCTGCTCGAACCGACCCGGATTGCCGTGGGGCTTGAGGATCTTGCCGGACAGCATCGGCGACAGGGTCAGTGCCACGATACCGGAAATAACGACGGTGCCGGCCAGGGTAAATGCGAACTCGGTGAACAGTGAGCCAACCAGTCCCCCCATGAACCCGATAGGAGCGTAGACCGCCACCAGGGTGGTGGTCATGGCGATGATCGGCGTTGCCATTTCGCGGGCCCCATTCAGGGCCGCGTTGAAGCGGGACTCGCCCTCTTCAATGTGGCGGTGGACGTTTTCCACCATGATAATCGCATCGTCCACGACAAGACCGATGGCGAGTACCATCGATAGCAGTGTCAGCAGGTTCAGTGAAAAGCCCATCATCAGCATGAAAAAGGCGCCGCCAACCAGAGACAGAGGCACCGCCACGGACGGAACCACCGCCGCCCTGACCGAGCCCAGGCAGATAAAGACCACCACCAGAACGATAACCAGCGCCTCCAGCAGCGTCTGGATAACCTCTTTAATCGAACTGTCGATAAAGTCGGATGCATCGTAGGCCAGACGGACGTTCATGCCGGACGGCAACTGGCTTTCAATACCCGGCAATTCATCTTTGACCAGCTTTGCGACCGTCAACGGGTTAGCGCCAGGTGAAAGTTCAATGGCCACGTAGGTTGCTGGCTGCCCCTTGTACAGGGCGAGCTGGTCGTACGTTTCGGAACCCAGTTCAACGCGGGCAATGTCCCGCAGGCGGATCAGTGAGCCGTCGGATTCTTTGACCACCAGATCCTTGAACTGCTCCGGGTCACCGACGTCGGTGTCGCTGGTCATACTGATCTTGGTGTATTTGCCCTTGGTATTGCCTACGGCCGCCTGATAGTTGTTGCGCAGCAGTACATCCACCACTTCCTGCGGCGTCATGTCCACCGCTGACAGGCGCTCGGGGTCCAGCCAGACTCGCAAAGCGAACTGGCGTCCCAGCAAATCGGCCTTGCCGACGCCGGACAATGCCTGCAGCTTGGGCTGTACCACCCGCGTCAGGTAGTCCGTGATCTGGGGCACCTCCAGCTCATCGCTGTAAAAGGCGATATACATCAACGCGGTGGAATCGCCGGTTGTGGAGGTTATGACCGGGTCCTGCGCATCGGCGGGCAGTACATTGCGCTGACTGGCCACTTTCGCCTGAATCTCGGCCAGCGCCGCGTTGGCGTCGTAGTTCAGCACCATCTTGGCTTCAATGGTGGACTGTCCCTGGGAACTTGTGGACGTGAGGTAGTCGATGCCACTGGCTTCGGCGATGGCCTGCTGCAAAGGCGTGGTGATGAACCCTTTTACCAGCTCAGAGCCCGCACCGGGGTAGGCGGTTGTCACCGTGACGGTGGTGCTCTCAAGTTCCGGGTACTGACGGATTTCCATCTCCATCGCTGCCCGGGCCCCGAGCAGCAGGATCAGCAGGCTGACCACCGTCGCCAGGACGGGGCGCTGTATGAATATGTCGGTGAAACGCATTACTTGGACGCCTCCGCCGGCTGTTCATCTTCCTGGACTTCAACGCGCTGGCCCGCCCTCAATCTCAGCAGACCCTTAGAGACGACCTGCTCGCCTTCTTTCAGGCCATCAAGCACCGCAACGCGACTATCCCGGGTATTGCCGGTCTGGATGGTGCGACGATTGACGACCAATTCACCGTCATCATTCTCTTCGACAACGAACACGAAATCGCCGTAGGTGTTGTAGGAAACGGCGGTTCGCGGCACGGTGACAACTTCCCGGTCCTGGGGTTGCCTGGTTGCTACCGTGGCGAACATGCCCGGGCGAAGCTGATTGTCTTCGTTGCCAAGCGTGGCACGAATCCGGACGGTACGGGTTTGCGGGTTAACCGACGTGTTGATGGCACTGACCTGGCCGGCAAAATGACTGTCGGGGATGGCAGCGACAGTGGCCACTACGTCGTAGCCCTGTTGCACCATGGGCAGGTCTTTTTCCGAGAGGGTGTAATCCACGTAGATCGGATCGAGCATATTGATTTCGACAATCGGCGTACCGGTACCGATGTATTCGCCCTGATCCACCAGCCGAAGGCCAAGCTTGCCGTCGAAAGGCGCGCGGATGATTTTCTTGCTCAACTGGGCTTCGGCTTCATTGACCCTTGCCCGTGCTGCGTCAAAATTGGCCTTGGCTTCATCGTACTGGGATTGCGACACGGCCCGCTTGGGAAGCAGGTCGGACACTCGCTTGAACTCCTGCTCCGCGAGCTGTGCCTCGGCGCGGCGAGTGCGCAATGCGGCTTCATCAATGGCAGCGTCCAGACGGATCAGGATGTCGCCTTTTTTCACCGTATCACCTGACTCGAACGCGATGGTCTCAACCACACCGGAAACTTCGTTCGCCACTTCAATACCGTTGATGGCTTCCACGCTGCCAACGGCTTTGATCTCAGGTGTCCACATCTCAGTGCTGGCCATGGTCGCGGAAATTTTCGCCGGCGGCTGCGGCTGGGAAAACTGTTCCTTCATCTGGCCAAACTGGTAGAACTTGTAACCAAAAATGCCGCCGAGCACGACACCGAGAAAGATGAGTACAATCAGGAAGCGGGAGGCAGTGCGCATAATTCAGGTCCTGGGTCGTATGTCCGTTACAGGTAATCGTGTTAGCTTTGCAGGCTCCTGATCCCGTAGGGATGGAGTTGCCCGGCTCGCCGGGGGCTGTGTTGGCAAGGAGTCGTCAACAAACCGTAAAGAATAGCATCCTATACAAGCGAGAGGGTTGCTGTCACTGATTTGTCAGTGAAAATGCGTACAATTACTGTGCTCCAGGCGCCTTCACCTGCCTTGCCCAGGCGGGGCCGAGGGCTCATCCCGTTCACTAGGTTGCCAAACAAGAATGACAGATTTACGACCCGGTCATCGATAAGGATTGGCGAATGCAATGGATTCTTGGTATTGCACTGGCGGCAGCCGTATTTATTGTCCTGAAACAGTGGGGCGCGTTATCGCCGGAGAAGAAAAAGGCCGCCACCTGGAAAATCGTGTTGGTGGCAGGCGCTGCAGTGCTTCTATTCATGGTGCTGACGGGGCGGGTGCATGTACTGACCGCCGCAGTGGCCGCCCTTTTACCGCTGCTGAGAAAGCTGCCAGCGTTGCTGAAGTTTGCCCCGATGGCCAGCCGCCTGTTCGGTCAAAACCGGCACCGTGAACCTGATTATGAAAACACCGACCACTATCAAGGCGGGCAACGCGGGCAGGCAGCCGCCAGTTCCGGCAATATGTCGGTTAGCGAAGCCTGTGAGGTTCTGGGGGTTGCGCCAGACTGCACAGACGACGAGATTGTGCAGTCGCATCGACGTTTGATCCAGAAACTCCATCCCGATCGAGGCGGCAACGATTACCTGGCGGCAAAAATCAACGAAGCCAAGAGTGTCTTGCTGAAACGCCGTGCCTGACAGGCCTTAAAGAACATCAACCTTTACCTCGAAGGTCTGGTTCTGGCGGCGGCTGTTCCCGGTTTGGTAGGTGATGCCGGACTGCTCGCCTACTCGCTGTTGGCGCGTGCTGCCAAGTTCCACCCATTCACCGGGTTCTACCCGACGTATCGTCATCACTGCCTCGGTGTCGTAGCCGGGCGGGTTGCCCTTCGGGTCTTCCTCAAAAGAGACAATGTTCAATTCGACCGCCTGATCTGAAATCACCTGCGGACTGACCAGGAAGCCGCTTCGGGTTTCGATCTGTCCCAGAAACGCTGCTGGATTACGGCCCCCGCGGATGGCGACAGGAACGGTGCGGACCTGGCCAGAGGAAATATGAGCGGATTGCCCATCCTGAACGATCAGCGTGCGTTCCTGATTCCGCCGTGTTGTGGTGACCTTGCGCTCTGCCTGGACGCTGACCTGGTTGTTGTTGACGGAAAACCCGCCGCCACCAGTTTTGGCATCCACGTTGTGACGGGACCGAACCGTTATGCGCATCTGTGAGGGGGCGACGTCCATGGTATGCACCAGCCTACCGATTTCATCCAGCAGCTCTGGTTCACCACGAACCACCATTTGCTGTCCGCGAGCGGTGATGGACACCTGGCCATCCGGGTAAAGTTCGCGAATCTGTTGCGCCACACCCTCTGCGGAGCGCTGTGCCAACTGGTAGGTGCGGGCCTCAGGCGCCGCTGCTAGAGCGCCTGAAAAAAGCAGCAGGATCAGCAACAAAGAAAGCGAAGGCCGACGATTCATCGCTGTGTTCATGAGTGACTCCGGGACTGGTAGGGCCGCAATACCGGCAAAAAACCGAATTTACGGGTTGCAAAGCCGGAAACCGGGGATATATATTGGAAAGCATGAAGACGACACACGCGACCTGTCAATTGAATGTTCTGCAAGCTTTCGGTGAAAAATCGATCGCTGCGGTCGCTGCTGTGTTTTTCTGGTGGTTTGGTTATGGCTATTTTAGCCAGAGCCCGGGCCGCCCATAAGATCTTCATCGACCGAATAACGAGGAAGGCAGCCCGGCAGAAACCCAGGCTGCCACCGGACTCAAAAAGCCCCGACTGGTAGCCACCAGCCGGGGCTTTTTTGATTCTGACACAGGGAAACGGGAACACTGACCATGAACATGTCGCTGAACATTGAGACACTGAACGAGACCCAGCAGCCATCAAAGGCTGAGCCGGGAACCCGGGAAGTGCCGCTGCCGACACCAGCCGAACTGCGAACCAGCCTGCCGGTTCCTGCTCACCTGCAGGCGCGGATTCGCCAGCACCGGGATGCTATTCGCCGGATACTCAACGGCGAGGACCCGAGAACGCTGGTGGTCGTCGGCCCCTGCTCCATCCACGACGAAGTGGCGGCATTGGAGTATGGCGAGAAGCTCAAAGCCCTGGCGGATGATGTCAGCGACCGTTTCCTGATCGTGATGCGTACCTACCTCGAAAAACCCCGAACCACCGTTGGCTGGAAAGGCCTGCTCTATGACCCCGAGCGCACTGGCAGCGGAAATCTCAACGAAGGCCTGTTGCGTTCCCGGCGCCTGCTGTTGAACCTGTCAGACATGGGCCTGCCGTTGGCCACGGAAGCCCTGAGCCCGTTCGCCATGGATTACCTCGGCGACCTCGTTAGTTGGACCGCCATCGGTGCCCGCACCACCGAGTCCCAGGTTCACCGTGAAATGGTCAGCGGTCTGCCGATGCCGACCGGTTTCAAGAATGGCACCGACGGCAGTATTGGCGTTGCCATCAATGCCATGAAGTCTGCGGCCCGTCCCCATCACTGCTTCGGCGTTGGCAGTAATGGCGCACCCGCGATGATTACCACTGAGGGCAACCCCGATACACACGTGGTATTACGGGGCGGGCGAGGTATTACAAACTACGACGCCGAGAGTATTCGCGAGGCCATGGGTGCCTTGTCCGGCGCAGGTGTTTCTGTTTCGGTGATGGTCGATTGCAGTCATGACAACGCACAGAAACAATCTGAGCGGCAACTTGTTATCGCTCGCGAAGTGATGGCCCAGAAACGCGCAGGTAATTCACGCATCGTTGGTTTGATGCTGGAAAGTTTTCTTGAAGAGGGGCGTCAGAATGATAGCGACGATTTGATTTACGGATGCTCCCTGACAGATCCCTGCATTGGCTGGAAGCAAACGGAAGAGCTGTTGCGTAGCTTGTGAGTTATGGCTTGGCGCATGCGCCGGTCTGTAGGCCTCTCCCAGAACACGCCCGTAAATACGTCCCTGTAGGGCTCGGTCGCGCCATCCCTGGCGCTCCACGGTTCTGGGAGAGGCCTACAGACCGGCGCCCCGGCTTGCCTGGTTTGCCTGAAAACGGGCCAGGACCGCTCTGATCATTCTTTTCCCGGAAGGTTTCCATCTCCGGAAACCGTTGAAAACAGCAACTGCCCCGCCAGCAACAACAGAACGCCTCCCATCAGCCGGTCCAGCCAATAGCCGAAACGGTTAAACCCCTTGCGGATCTGCGGCAGGGTGAAGAACACTGCCACGGCCATGAACCACAGGCCCGTGGCCACCGCCATATAGGCGCCATAACCCGTTTGAATCGCAATCGGCGTACCCGGGCTGATGATCACGGAAAAGAGTGACACAAAGAACAGTGTTGCCTTCGGATTCAGGGTATTGGTCAGGAAACCAAGCCTAAAGGCCGCCAGTCCGGATTGCAGCTCACCGTTTTCCGTTTCTACATGAATACCACCGGCTTTCGAGCGCAGACACTGTATCGCGATCCAGGTGAGATACAGGGCGCCAATAATCTTGAGAATGCTGAACAGCACCAGCGACTGCTGGATAATCAGGCCAATGCCCAAAAGGGAATACCCCACGTGAATCAGAATGCCGGTGCCAATACCGACGGCCGTCAGCAGGGCGTTGCGGCGGCTTTGGCACAGCGCCTGGCGAAGCATCACGGCAAAATCCGGCCCCGGGCTGGCGACGGCCAGGAAATGGACGAGGGCGACGGTGATGAATTCCGGCCAGTAGTTGTGCATGCGTTTTTTCTCCTGGGAAGCTCCGGTGCAGGGCGTCAGTTTAGAAGGCGCGGCCAAAAAAGTCCTGTGCCGACTACGGTAATTTCTTTGATTTGGTACTAAACCGTTTTCTGTATTCACTCCTATACTCAGGCTACACCATGAATTTCGCATTCGGGTCAGGGGAGAGGTAGACGTGGAAAAACGTAAGGTCGATGTGGCTGTTATTGGCGCGGGTACTGCCGGCATGAGCGCCTATCGCGCTGCCCGCAAGCATACGGACAATATCGTTATGATTGAAGGCGGTGCCTACGGTACCACCTGTGCCAGTGTGGGCTGCATGCCCAGCAAGCTCTTGATTGCGGCAGCAGACAGCGCCCATCAGTTGCAAAAGGCGCCGATATTCGGTGTTCACCCCGGTGATGTCCGAATTGATGGCAAAGAGGTGATGGCGCGTGTTCGCAGGGAGCGGGACCGGTTCGTCAGCTTTGTGGTGGAGGCGGTAGAGGGGTTCCCCGACGCTCATCGACTTCGTGGTCAGGCCCGGTTCCTGTCGCCCCACCGGATTGTTGTCGGCGAGAAAGTGGAAGTGGAGGCCGCGCGTGTGGTCATTGCCACCGGTTCCCGGCCGAACATCCCCGGCTTTCTCAAGGACGCCAAGGACCGACTGGTGGTGAACGATGACGTTTTCGAGTGGGACGACCTGCCTGATTCCGTTGCCGTATTCGGTCCCGGCATAATCGGCCTGGAGCTGGGGCAGGCGCTCAGTCGGCTGGGGGTTCGGGTGCGGATGTTCGGTGTCAGCGGAAGCCTCGGGCCGCTTCAGGAGGACGCAATCCGCAACTACGCACTGAAAACATTCAATGAAGAATTTCCGTTGGATACCAGCGCCAAGGTCCGGTCGGTTGAGCGAACGGACGATGGTGTTCGCATTCGTTTTTCGGACGCGGACCGTGGTGAGATCACGGAAACGTTCGACTATGTGCTGGCGGCCACCGGCCGTCGCCCCAATGTCGACAGTCTGGACATGCAGAATGCGGATATTGCCCAGGATGATCATGGCTCGCCACTGTTCGATCACTACACACTTCAGTGCGGTGACAGTCATATCTTCATCGGGGGAGATGCCAACAATGAAGTGCCACTGCTCCATGAGGCGGCTGATGAGGGGCGAATAGCCGGCGATAATGCGGCTCGATACCCGGATGTGCGGGCCGGACTGCGCAGGGTGCCATTGGGCATCGTGTTCACCGATCCACAGATTGCCACGGTGGGGATGACCCTCAAAGAAGCCAATGAGCGTTGTAAGGAGGGCTATGCCGTTGGTGAGGTCTCATTTGAAGGGCAGGGGCGCAGCCGTGTTATTGGCGCCAACAAGGGCTTGCTGCATGTATATGGGGAGCGAGGCAGTGGGTTATTTCTGGGCGCGGAGATGTTTGGTCCCGCAGCCGAACACATCGGCCACTTGCTGGCCTGGTCGCTGCAAAAGCGCATGACCGTGAGCGAGATGCTGACTATGCCGTTTTACCACCCGGTGATCGAGGAGGGGGTCCGAACAGCGTTACGTGACCTCAACCGTAAGCTGGATATCGGCCCACAACCGATTGAGCGTTGCCTGGATTGCGGTCCGGGTGGCTAGAGTCAAGGGGACCGCCCCGCTCAGAAACTTTGTGCAACCGGGGTTGTCTCCGCACCAGGGGCGCCCCTTGTAATCTGTTGCCTGCGCGCCCATATCTTCTCATGAAAGAAATAGGCAACCGTGTTGATCGCTGGTTCCACCATGGCAATCAGGCTGCCAATCAGGAGGTCGCCGGTCAGCAGGTAAGCAACGGTAAAGGCCACGGTGAAGTGAGTAATGGCAAATGTGATGGTTTTCAGCAACGAGTTGTCACCCTTTGAACCATGGTCATGGAAAAACATCTTCAGGGCACTCATAGACAGCTCCGCAGGTGCGATGGATATGGGTCCATTCAATAGCAATTGAGAATTGTTGTTAAATAAATAATATTCAGATTTTTGATAGTCCCTGGCTATCATTTGTTGCTGCCATGGATTGTCAATAGCTATCGATAATATTGGAAAACTAAACTTTATCTATTCATTGTTTCTGGTTAGTTTAATGGCCAGTACATTCCGATAACTGTCAAGGAGACACGTTATGAGCAAGAACTTTATTGGGCTGGACACTGAAAAGACCCAGAGCCTGGCGAACGCACTGAACGATCTGCTATCCAATTACCAGATCTTCTACATGAACGTTCGTGGCTATCACTGGAACATCAAAGGCGACAACTTTTTCGAACTGCACGCCAAGTTTGAGGAGCTTTATGACGATCTGTTGCTGAAGATTGATGAAATTGCTGAGCGGGTGCTAACACTCGGGCATCGGCCCGCACACGCCTACAGCACCTACATCGAAAAATCCGAAGTGCCAGAGCGAAAGGATGTGGCCGATGGTAAGGATGCTGTTGAAAACATCGTAGACAGTTTCGCCAAACTGATTGGCAAGCAGCGGGAGTTGCTACACCTGGCTGGCGATGCTGACGATGAGGGCACCGTTGCGTTGATGAGTGACTACATCTCTCAGCAGGAAAAGACGGTATGGATGTACCGCAGCTACCTCGGCCAATAAAGCCCTTGATGCTCTTAATAACTTGAGCAAACGTTGAAAATGGCGACCGCAGGGTCGCCATTTTTTTTGCTGGTACCGCCTCTCCTGAACAGTCCTGACTTAAAAGTGACGCATTTTTGTCACCTCTTCTCCATAGAGTGTCGTGTACAACCACACGTGTAACGACAGAAGAGGCAAACATGACATTCCAGAAGTCACTCCTTACGGCAGCCATCCTCGCATCCACCCTGGGCCTGATGGCCTGCGACGGTGATGATGGCGACGATGGCAGCGCGGGTTCGCCCGGCACCAGCCAGACCCTGATCGAGTTGAATACCCTCGGTACCTATGCAAGCGGTGCTTTTGATGAAGGCGCAGCGGAAATCGTGGCCCACGATCCGGCCAACCAACGTCTGTTTGTCATCAATGCCAACGATTCAACCGTGGACGTGCTGGACATCCAGGACCCGGAGATGCCGCTCAAGCTCAGCACCATTGATGCCACGGCCGAAGGTGCTTCCGCGAACAGCGTGGCGGTATACGGCGGTTTCGTGGCTGTCGCCATTGAAGCCAATGTCAAGCAGGACAACGGCAAGGTAGTGTTCTATAACAGCACCGACCTGAACAAGGTGGGTGAAGTAGAGGTGGGCGCCCTGCCGGATATGCTGACGTTTACTGGCGATGGCCAGAAACTCCTGGTGGCCAACGAGGGCGAACCCAGTGATGACTACAGTGTTGACCCGGAGGGCTCCGTTAGCATTGTTGACCTGTCCAACGGCGTGGCTGCGGCGACGGTAACCAGGGTCGGGTTCGCCAGCTTCAACGGTCAGCAGGCCGAGCTTATGGAGCAGGGCTTGAGAGTGTTTGGGCCGGGCGCCACCCTGGCCCAGGATCTGGAGCCGGAATACATCGCGATCTCTATCGACGGTAAAAAAGCCTGGGTCGCGATGCAGGAGGCAAATGCCGTTGCCGAACTGGACATCGCGGCCGGGGAAATTACCGCCATTATTCCGCTGGGCTTCAAGGATCACAGCATCATCGGCAACGAATTGGATGCTAGCAACGACGATAGCGGTATCAACATTCGCAACTGGCCGGTGAAGGGTATTTACCATCCGGATGCCATGACCAGCTACGGCTTTAACGGAAAAACCTATTACATCACCGCCAACGAGGGTGATTCCCGTGATTACGACGGCTTCAGTGAGGAATTCCGCGTCGCCGACCTGACGCTGGATGCCACGGCCTTCCCGAACGCCGCCGAGCTACAGGAAGACGCTAACCTGGGACGCCTGAACGTTACATCTACCCTGGGTTTTGCCAATTCCTGCGCGCCTAGCGATCCGGCCAACGTTACTCTCATGGGCGGAGAGTACGACCGTAGCTATGTGGAGAACAACTGTGTCTACAATGAGCTCTACGCCTACGGTGCGCGATCGTTTTCAATCTGGTCGGAAACCGGCGAGAGGGTCTTCGACAGCGGCAGTGAATTCGAGCGCATTACCGCGAGCCTGATTCCGGACAACTTCAACAGCAATAACGACGAAAACGCGTTCGACAACCGCTCCGACGACAAGGGGCCAGAGCCTGAGGCGGTCACCGTGGGTACCATCAATGGTCAGACCTTTGCCTTTATTGGCCTTGAACGGGTCGGGGGCATCATGGTCTATAACGTGACCAATCCGCAGAACCCGGAATTCGTCCAGTACCTCAATAACCGCGATTTTTCTGCCTCCCAGACCGATCTTGAGAATGGCATGGCCGGTGATCTCGGGCCCGAGGGACTTGCTTTTATCGCTGCTGACGACAGCCCCAATGGCAAGCCTATGTTAGTGGTGGGTAACGAGGTGAGTGGTACGACCACTCTGTATGGTATCGATGTGATTGAACTGGCCGCTGACTGACCGTCGTCGTGGTAAGGAAAGCCGGAGCGGGAGCTGCCCGATCCGGCTTTATACGTTCTCTCAGCCTTGGGAAACCGTCGCCAGTGGTGGAACCTGCTGATGCAGGAACCATTTTTCGGTGACGACCTTGCGGGTGAACCAGTGGGACCGCATCAGGGTACTGGCCAATGGCATTTTTACCCAGTCAGGCACTTGCCAGCCCCCATCCTGAGGCATGGCGCGATTACCAAAACGGCTGGCAATAGCTTCGCCGTAGGCTTGTAGGGCCTGGGCGGAATAATCCTCCTGGTCGCGAATAATGTCTGCCGCCATCAACGCGGACTCTATGGCAGGGCGAATACCCTCGCCGCTCTGGGTGTAAGCCAGGCCAGCAGAATCACCAATCAACAGCAGGCCGTCATCGGCCAGTGGTCTCTCCGCGTGGGCGTATAGCAGGTAGGCATGACCTTTGAACTTGCCCGGTAAATCGGCCGGTATGCGTCCTTCGGTTTTCATCTCCTCCACGAAAGCATTGAGGTGCTCGGTCAGTTTGTGATTGTCTTCCCGACCAAGGCCGATATTGAGGAAATTACCTTTTCGGAACACCCAGGCGTAGCCCTTCAGGTCACGGCAGAACCAGAGCTCGGGGGTGTCGCCACGGGCTTCGCACACCTCGGCCTGTTGAGGCGTCATCTCGAATTCCACCTCTTTGGCTGCCACCACGACTTCGTGGCTGCCGGGGCCGTCTCCCATCAGCTTCGCCACTGGGCAGAAATGGTCCCCGGCACCTACGATCAGGGGCGCCTCCCAGGTATCGTTGATCACCCAGTTGCCATCGCGACGAACAATGGACTTGACCGGTGTATTCAGTTGCTTCGGCACGGTTGTCCTGTCCAGAAGAAACGCATCGAATTCGCAGCGCCGTATGCCGTAACTGACAGTGTCACCGTGGTCATTTTCCACCGCCGATTGTCCCATCATGCCTATACGGAACCGCCGGATGGGCTGGAGGGTTCGCCCGGTGCCGTAGTGGTTGATGTCGATGTCGAGACTGTCCATCACCGCGGGGGTAACCCAGCCGGCGCAGGTCTTGTCCCGAGGGAAGTCCTTCTTATCGATCACCAGAATGCGTTTGCCAGTGTCCTGAAGTGCGTGGGCGAGGGTAGAGCCTGCAGGCCCGGCACCCACGATAATCAGGTCGTAGTAGTCCATGATTATGCCTCCGGAGCTGCGGGGGACGAATAGATATCCTGGCGGTTTTGTGGCAGTTGGTTGTTCCCGCCATGGGTGAAGACCACCTGGAACAGTTGCAGTGACCCGGCCCGGAAGGCGGCTATGGAGCCGGCGAGGTACATTTCCCAGGCCCGGGCAAAGTGCCCGTCGTACATCTCTGTGACCTTGTCCATGTTGCTTCTGAACCGTTCCATCCAGTGGGTGAGCGTCTGGGCGTAGTGCAGTCTGAGGTTTTCGACATCCAGCACCGAAAAGTCGCTGTGTTCGCAGATGCTCATGAACTCAGAGATACTCGGTGGGTAAGCACCCGGAAAGATGCGTTTCTCAATCCAGGCGTTCATCAGCATGGGCCGGTTGCGGCCGATGCTGTGCAGTAACGCCAGGCCGCCCGGCTTCAGGGAGCGACTGATCAGCTCCGACAGCGCCTGGTAATTGTCCGTGCCGACATGCTCCAGCATGCCGATGGACACAAAGGCATCGTATTGGCCGCTGATATTGCGATAGTCATCTTCAACGTATTCAATCAGGTGGTCCAGCTGCTGACGTTTGGCTTCTTCCCGGGCGTACGTCAGCTGTTCTTTCGAGATGTTGTAGGAATGCACCTTCACGCCGTAGTTCCTGGCCATATATCGCGCCAGACCACCCCAGCCACAGCCGGCTTCCACAACCGTCATGCCGGGTTTCAGCCGTAACTTGCGGCAAACGTGCTCCAGCTTGGCCAATTGGGCCTGTTCCAGGGTCAAATCCGGCGTTTCGTAATAGGCGCAGGTGTACTGCATTTCGGCATGGTCCAGCCAGAGCCGGTAAAACTCGTTGCCCAGATCGTAATGGTGGTGAATGTTCTCTCTGGCTTCAGAGACGCCGGTTGAGCGAGGGTTGTGATTGCGCCACAGGGCTTCCAGCCATTTGGGCCATTTCTGTCTGGCGTTGTGAATTGAGCGGTAAAGTGTCTCCATCAGCTCCGAAAGATCGCCATCTACCTGCAGCCTGCCTGCGCTGTACAGGTCCCCAAAAGCAAGGTTGGGGTTGGTGACCAGCGTAAACAGCGCCTTGGGGTCTGTCAGTTTGAGCGTAAAGCGGGCATTGCCCTCTTCGGGGTCAATGAATTCATTGTTCCATAACTGGAACCGTAGCGGTGGTGACCCGGCCATGCGCATCAGCTTAGCGATCAGCCAGCGTTCATAACTGTGAGGCTCACGGTCTGCCTGCTGCTCTTCCAGGGGCAACGTCAGGACGTGAGGCCTGTTCTCCGGTCGGTCGTTGGTGGGCGCTGGGGTCTTCCGGGCGGTGCTTTGGCTCATGGATACATATCTCCCTTTTTCAGCTGGTTAATCACGGACTGACGTCGGCGGGTTTGGCCGACAGTGATTCAGCATCAGGGCGTGTCCCGATATCACAACTGAGAATCGCCTGCTTCGTCTTCAGTATAGAAAACAAGCGTGTTTTGTCATATCCCCCACCACACACCAAAGAATGGAGGGTTGCTATTGGGGCAATAGGTAAAAGGGGTAAAAGCGGGAGTGGCGGGCGAAAAAAACCGGGGCTGCAAGGCCCCGGTTTATCGGTGTGCTGTGGGCTGGCGCCGACGTCAGTAGGTCGAACTCATGCCAAACCATTCCGGGAAAATGACGATCATCGCCAGCACCAGTACCTGCATCAGGATAAACGGTAGTACCCCTTTGTAGATATCGGTGGTCTGCACACTGGGTGGTGATACACCCTTGAGATAGAACAAACTGAACCCGAACGGGGGTGTCAGGAAGCTGGTTTGCAGGTTCATGGCAATCAAAATCGCGAACCACAGCATGTTGATGCCCATGGCTTCAGCCACCGGCGCCAGGATTGGCACGATGATGAATGAAATTTCCACGAAGTCGATGAAGAAGCCCAGTACCAGGATGACCAGCATGGCCAGGATGATGAAGCCCCATTTTTCGCCGGGAAGCTGCAGTAGCCATTCTTCCAGCAGATAATCGCCACCGGTGTAGCTGAACACCATCGAGAATGCGGTTGCACCCACCAGGATGGCGAACACCATGGCGGTGACCTTGACCGTGTCCTTTGAGGCATCCCACACCATCTTGAAGGAGAACTGGCGGTAGATGATGGCCAGCACCACGGCACCGACACCACCGAGCGCTGAAGATTCCGTGGGGGTGGCAATACCGGCAAAGATGGAGCCCAGCACGACGATGATCAACGCCAGCGGCGGGATAATGGCCAGCAGCGCCGCGCGGATTTCCTTGCCTCGAGACAGGCCACTGTCATCCGGCATGGCAGGGCCGGTTTCAGGCTTGAAGCGAGTGAGAACAAGGATGTAGATGATGTACAGACCGACCAGCACCACACCGGGGATCACGGCTGCCCTGAAGAGGTCGCCAACCGGGAGTCCGAGCACATCGCCAAGGATAATCAGGATAATCGAAGGCGGTACGATCTGGCCCAGTGTACCGGAAGCACAGATAGTGCCCGTAGCAAGCCGCTTGTCGTAGTTATGGGCCAGCATTACGGGGAGAGAGATCAGACCCATGGCTACTACACTGGCACCGACAACCCCCGTCGATGCCGCAAGCAAGGCACCCACCAGGATGGTGGAAATGGCCAGGCCCCCTGGCAAGCCACCGAACAGTCTGCCCATGGAGGTCAGCAATTGCTCGGCCAGCCGCGTGCGTTGCAGAACCACACCCATGAAGATGAACAACGGCACCGCCATCAGTACCGTGTTCTGCATGACGCTCATGATGCGATAAGGCATGAAGGCGAACAGATCCATGCCTTCGGCATAGATCCCGAAAAACAGGGCAACGCCGCCAAAGGTAAAGGCAACCGGGAAGCCCAGCATCAGCAGGAGGAGGGCCGCTCCGAACATAATCATACCGATCATGCGAGACCCTCCGCGCCGTGCTTGGGCTCATAGGTCTTGTCGCCTGAAATAACCCGAATTGCGAAGGTCACCATGTTGAACCCGGCGATGCCGGTAAACACTGCGGAAATCGGAATCACGCTCTTGATCACCCAGCGATGGGGCAGTCCGCCGGGGTCTCCGCTACCTTCACCCATGCTGTAGGACTCAACGGCGAAATTGTAACCGTAGTTCCAGATCAGATAGGCGAAGGGGATAACAAAGAGGACGGCGCCAATGATGTTGACCCAGGCTTTGGTTTTGTCACTCCAGCGGGTGTAGAAAACGTCCACGCGAACATGGCCGTCCGTGCGCAATGCGTAGGGAATGCCAAGCAGAAACACGACAGAGTACAGGTGCCACTCCATCTCCTGCATACCGATCGAAACCTCATTGAAAGCGTAGCGGGCCACCACGTCGTAGAAGACGTTGCCGGCCATCAGAATCATTGCGGCGCAGGCCACCCAACCACAGAAAATGGACAAGTAGGCCAGGCCCTCGTCCAGCTTGATAATCCAACGCATTGATTGTCCTCCGCCGGGAAGCCGGCGATTTTCAATTGCTATAAACGACAAAACCGGGATCACTGCTGGAGCGATCCCGGCTCAGTTACTGCCGATATGTTACTCGACTTCTGCCATCGTGTTCAGGTAGGCCCGCTCGGAGATGTCCGTGTAGGCCCGGCTCTTCTCAAGATATTCCTGTTGGGACTCTACAATCTTTGCGGCTTGCTCATTGTTTGCCGCGGCTTCCTTCAGGAGCTTTTCATTGGCCTCGTGCATGGCCTGGAAGATCTCCTCAGGGAATTTCTTGATCTGTACGTTGGGGTACTCTTCCTTGATGTTGGCCCAGGCTTCCGCGTTTGCGTGCTGAGAATGAACCAGCATGTCATAGGAGGCTGTGCGCATGGCGACGCGCATAATTTCCCGCAGGTCTGCTGGCAACTTTTCCCATACCTTCTTGTTCACCAGGAACTGCAGCTCCGTAGCGGGCTCGTGCCAGCCGGTGTAGTAGTAGTCCGCAATTTGCTGGAAACCGAGACGCAGATCCAGGGAAGGACCAACCCACTCAACCGCGTCAATGGTGTTGCGCTCCAGGGCTGTGTACAGCTCGCCCGGTGGGATGTTGGTTGGATTAACGCCTACTTCCGCAAACACCTCACCGGCGAAGCCGGGGATGCGCATCTTGAGGCCTTGAAGGTCTTCGAGAGTGTTGATTTCCTTGCGGAACCAGCCGCCCATCTGCACGCCGGTGTTACCGCCCGGGAACGACAGCATGTTGTGAGGTTCGTACACCTCCTGCATCAGTTCCATACCACCACCGTGGTAGAACCAGGCGTATTGTTCCATCGCGTTCATGCCGAAAGGCATGCTGGTGAAGAACAGGGTGTTGGGTACTTTGCCTTTCCAGTAGTAGGACGCAGAGTGTCCCATGTCGTACTGACCGGCCTTGACCATATCAAAGACGCCGAAGGGCGCTTTGTGCTTGTTTGACGAGTCGATGCGGACCTTCAGGCGGCCGTCGGACATTTTTTCGACAGTTTCAGCGAACCGTTTGGTGGTGTCACCGAAAATCGGGAAGTTGGGCCCCCAGGTTTCAGCCAGGCGCAGGGTAAACGTGTCTTGAGCGAGAGCCTGTGTGGAAGCAAAGGTAGTTGCTACAGCCAGCACAGCCGCGGATAGAACAGAACGGATCTTCATTGCTCTTCTAGCCTCTTTTGTCGTTGTTGTGTTGAGAGCCTCTCCCTCTGTCAGGGAAAGTAACTCCTAATTCTAGTTCAAGTTATCAACAAACGTTAAGAAACGGAACGAAAAACCCGCGTCTGTACGACCTAGGTCTTACCATTTTCTCCCGCTGGTCAGCGTGAGAAAATGGTCATGGTCTAGAACAATCCTATCTGCTCACCCGCAGGACGCCTGAAGAGGTCGCTTCTAAGGGGGGCTGCCTGATGAAGGTTCAGGCCCAGTTGCCTCGCGCGCTTTGCGAAGCGCTGGCGGACAAGATCTGCGTAGGGGCCCGTTCCCGTCATCCGGCGCCCGAACTGGGCGTCGTAACTTTTGCCGCCCCGCAGATCGCGCATGCGATTCATCACATGACTGGCCCGGTCTGGAAAATGCCGCTGCAACCAGTCCTGGAATAGCTCATCCAGTTCCAGTGGCAGGCGAAGCATGATCCAGTTTGCCTGTTCCGCACCTGCCTCTGCTGCGGCCCCCAGAATGCTCTCGATTTCATGATCGTTGATGAACGGGATGACCGGCCCCAGGATGATGCCGGTCGGAACGCCGGCGGCCGCCAACTCACGAATGATTTTCAGGCGTGTGGCCGGTGCTGCGGTACGCGGCTCCATCTGCCGTTTCAGGGTGTTATCCAGTGTGGTCAGGCTGACCCGGACTGAGCAGAGGCCCTGGCAGGCTAATTCTGACAACAGGTCCAGATCACGCAGGATCAACGAGCCTTTAGTGATAATGGAAACCGGGTGGCGGTACTCGGCCAGTACCTTGAGTATGTTACGAGTAATTTCCCGGTGCTTCTCGACTGGCTGATAGGCGTCAGTATTTACGCCAAGAGCGATGGGCGACACCCGATAACCGGGTTTATCGAGCTCCCTCCGAAGCTGTTCCTCAGCATTGGGCTTGGCGATTAACCGCGTTTCGAAGTCCAGCCCCGGCGACATGTCCCAGTACGCATGGGTAGGCCGGGCAAAGCAGTATATGCACGCATGCTCGCAGCCCCGGTACGGGTTTATGGACTGGTCGAACGGCACATCCGGCGACTGGTTGCGGCTGATGATCGTACGCACCCGCTCATCCACCACTTCGGTTGCCAGGGAATCCGGGCAGGCATCGTCAGCGGGGTCCCGATACCAGCCGTCGTCGTATTGGCGGTCGGTAACAATGGGCTGGAAACGATTCTGTGGATTGAGCGGCGTCGCGCGAGTCTTCATTGGGAAACTCTCGATACTGTTTAAATATACAGTACTATCGATAGCTCGCGATTTCCAGTTTTCACGCTCGGAGAGTGGAAGACCTCAGACGTCATCCATCATGCCAATCTGTCGTGCCAGCCTCATGGCTTCGTTCTCCTCCATGGCGCGTAGGGATTCGGCGAGTTCCTTCGCTTCCGGAATCTCGGCTTTGCCGGCCAGGCTGTCATACAGGTCGATCAGCTGGTCGTGGAAGCTAAACACCTCTCTGACAATACTGTCGAAGTCGAGATTGGCGTAATGATCATCACAGGTGCGGTGGGTTCTGATGGCTTTGTGTTCGTCGTTCAGGTAATCGTAGAGTCTTGTTTTCAGAGCCCGAGAATCCGCCTGTTTCTCGAACTCCGCTGTGATGCGTTCCAGTTCGGCTTCATGATCCGCGAGGTAAGTCAGTAGCGCCCGGGCTCGTTCCTCCTTGTTCTTTGTTGAGCACTCCGACAAACATCGGGACAGGTGGGCGTGGAGCTCGCGAGCCCACTCAATCAAGTCTTCAAAACTTTTTATGTCCATTTGCCAGGCTCCTTATCCACATGGGTCATCGGAGAACGGATGTGAAGCATCACTACGAGAAGTCTAGCCGACATTGGTAAACTTGCCCGGTGACCCCCACAGTCTGATGAGATACTCTCTGGACGGTATACCATCTGTGTACTCGCGAAATGGAAACGCCAATGGCAGAGCAACCCCCGCTGGGAATCATTGAAGGCTTCTATGGACCGTTGTGGAGCTGGGAAGAGCGTCGGCAGCTGGTTGCGGCTCTGGCTCCCCACGGTTACCGGAACTACTGGTATGCACCCAAGGCGGATGCCTTTCTCAGGCGCCGTTGGAGCGAGCCGCATCCGCAAGCGGAAGCCAATGAGCTGGCCGACTTCGCCCGGTTTTGTTGCAGTCACGGAGTTCGGTTCGGAATTGGCCTGAGCCCGTTCGAGGTGTTCAATAATTTCGATAGCTCGGCGAAAACCGCGCTGACGCAAAAGTTGGCAGCGTTTGATCAACTGGGCATCACCGATCTGGCAATCCTGTTTGACGACATGAAAAGCGATACGCCGGAACTGGCGGCTCGACAGGCGGACATCATTCATTGGGTAGCAGAACACAGTTCAGCGGACCAACTCACGGTCTGCCCCAGCTACTACTCCGACGATCCGGTTCTGGACCGGGTGTTTGGTCTGCGCCCAAAGCATTACCTGGAAGGTCTGGGCAAGGCATTGGACCCGTCCGTACAGGTGTTCTGGACCGGCGAGGAGGTATGTTCACGGGAAATATCGCCGGGCCACCTCCAGTGTGTTTCGGAGGTCCTGGGGCGCAAGCCGGTATTGTGGGACAACTATCCTGTGAACGACGGTGATCGCATGTCTCGCCATCTTCACCTGCGGGCATTTACCGGCAGGCCAGCGGCCAACGGCCCGTACCTGTCGGGCCACGCCATTAATCCCGCGTTACAGCCAACGCTCTCTGCGATTCCGGCCATCACCCTGGCCGGCAGTTACGAGCAGGGGCCCAGCTATCAGTACGGCAAGGCATTCCAGCGGGCCGCCGAGGAAGTGTTGGGTAAAGAATTGGCGCAACAGGTGCAGGCAGATTTACTGTTGTTGCAGGATGCCGGCTTGCACAGGATCAGTACCGAGCGCCATCAGCTGTTGACGGAGTGTTATCGCCGCTTTGATCACCCTGCCGCCAGGGAAATCCTGAATTGGTTGGCTGGCAGCTATCAGGTCACTGATGAAATGGTACAGACCCAATAGCCAATGGCCTATTTGAGATAGTACTCCACGGTGGTCACCACCCGTACGGTTTTGGTCGGCTGCTGGCCCTCACTGACTCCCGGTGCCTGGTCGCGGGCGAGAATCTGGAACACGCCCTGATTGGCACGGCGAAGGTTCCCCAGTTCGGTCTTTGCATCCCTGGCAAACTGTGCGGCGGCCTCGCGGGCGGCCGCGGTGGCCTCTGCAATCATCTCGGGTTTGATGTCGTTGAGCCGGTTGAACAGGTAGGTCGGCCCTCCCGGGCCATAATCGGAGGACAAAATCACGCCGGAATCCACCAGTTCACTGACGGACTGCGCAGCCTGGCGAATGCGATCGATATCGTCGCTGCGTACCATCAGGGTCTGGTTAATGATGAACTTCTGGCCGTTGCTTTCCTGGTAGGGGTTGGCGCGGGTGTCCGTGACGTCCAGACGTTGCAGTTCCACCATTTCGGTGTCGATTGCCTGCAGTTTGAGAAACGCCATGATGGCTTCGCGGCTGCTGTGTGCCTTCTCACGAGCTTCGTCCAGGCTGTTGCCGGTGGCGACGAAACGCAGGGGCCACAGTGCAAGGTCCGCCTGTACCTCCCGCTCCGCAACGCCCTTGACGGTGACGAACCGGTCTCCGGTGCGCAGCCCGGTCAGGCCATCGGCGATGAGCGATGCGGAAACAATGGCGGCAATCGCCAGGATCAGGGCAGACAGAATTTTCATCACGGCGTCCTTGTGTGTGGATCTGGCGGATACCATCGCCGCTAATACCGGGGGCGTCAAGCGCCCCCGGGGAAGGTTTGCTATGAGGAGGCTGTTGCCACCTCGGCCTTGCCGGTCTTGATCATGGCATAGCCAAACCCGATCACCAGTGAGCCGATGGCTATGGCGGCCACATAGGGCAGTACCGCGCTCACTGCATTGGGAATGGCGAGCACGAACAGGCCGCCATGAGGTGCCATGAGTTTGACGGTGAACAGCATGGACAGGGCGCCGGTGATGGCGCCCCCTACCATGCACACCGGGATAACCCGCAGTGGGTCCTTGGCCATGAAGGGGATCGCGCCTTCCGAAATAAAGCACAGTCCCAGCACAAAGGAGGCCCGCCCGGCCTGCCGTTCCGCTTCGGCAAACTTGGTATGGGCGATAAAACTCGCCACACCCATGCCGATGGCAGGCACCATGCCAGAAGCCATGATCGCTGCCATGGGGGCTGAGCCACCACTGCCTTCCGATAGCAAACCGACACCGAAGGTATAGGCGGCTTTGTTCACCGGCCCGCCCAGATCAAAGCACATCATGGCCCCGAGAATGCCCCCCAGCAAGATGGCATTGGTGGTGCCCATGCTTTCCAGGAAGTTGGTCAGCCCATCCATCAGGGTGGCGGCGGGTTCGCCGATCACGTAGATCATAGCCAGGCCTGTGACCAGGCTGGCCAGCAGCGGAATGATCAGAATGGGTTTGAGGGATTCGACACTCTCTGGCATTGGCAGTTTCTGGCTGATGAAGCGCGCCACATAACCGGCCAGGAAGCCGGCGATGATGCCACCAAGAAAGCCGGCACCGAGGGTGCTGGCCAGATAGCCACCGATCATGCCCGGCGCCAGGCCAGGCCGGTCGGCAATGGACCAGGCGATATAGCCGGCCAACAGAGGAATCATCAACTGGAAGGCAGTGCCGCCGCCGATCTGCATCAACGCGGCTGCCAGGGTGCCTTCCTCTTCAAACGCGTCAATGCCGAACACGAATGACAGGGCGATCAGCAAGCCGCCGGCCACCACCATGGGCAGCATGAAGGATACGCCCGTCAGCAAATGCTTGTAGGGGCCGCGTTTCTCGCCACCACCTCCTGAGGTCGCTTTTTTCTGGCCTTCCTCAACGGAGGCATTGGTCATGGCGTCATCAATGGTGGGCCCCGGTTTTTTCAGGGCGCTGCCGGTGGATGTGCGCCAAAGCCGCTTGCCGGCAAAACGGCTGGGATCGACCTCGATATCACAGGCCAGGATAACCACATCCGCCGCCTCGATTTCCTCGGCGGTCAGCGGGTCCTGTGCGCCCACGGAGCCCTGGGTTTCGACTCGGATCTGATGGCCAGCAGCCGTCGCGGCTGCGGTCAGGGCTTCTGCCGCCATGAAAGTGTGGGCAACGCCGGTGGGGCAGGCGGTGACGGCGACGATGCGTTTGCCTGCGTTACCTGAGGTGGCATGCTCTGGCTCTGAAACCTCTGTTGGTTGATAGGGCTCGGCCTGCTTTTCGGCCTGGTCCAGAATCGTACCGGGATCGGGTAGGGCGGCTGTTACGGGTACCTGATAGAGACGCTTGCCGGCGTAGGCGTTCAGGTCCGTTGGTGTTCCTGTTGCGGCAACGACCAGGTCCGCCGAGGCGATGACATCCTCGGGCAGGGACGACAGTGGTTGTTGCGGGCTGCGAATGTCTGTTCTGGATTCCCAGCCTTTTTGCTGCGCGGCCCGTTCCAGGGCCCGGGCCGCCAGGAAGCTGGTGGCCACGCCCTGAGGGCAGGCGGTTACAATGATCAGTTTCATGATGGCATCTCCCCATTGTTGTTGTGCCCGGGCCAGGGGGTGAAGGAGGTGTAGAGAGTGACGCGGGTTTGCTGAATCAGTTGGGTGAAGTCGTCGGCCATTGGATCGCCAACGCCAATGTGGCGAACGCATTCGGCCGACAGCGCGGTGGCGGTCGACAGCACCTGTTCAGGGTGGTGACGTTCGAGTAGGCCGTGAATCATTCCCGCCACCAAAGTGTCGCCGGCGCAGACGGTGCTTGTGGCGGTCACGGGCGGTGGCGACGCTTGCCAGTTGCCCTTCGGTGACAGCCAGAGCACGCCTTTCTCGCCCATGGAAATCACCACATTGGCGATGCCGGTGGCCTGAAGTGAGCGACCTGCCTCGGCGATGGCGTCGAGGCTCTCCAGAGGGTGCCCGGCCCACTCAGCCAACTCGTCCGTATTGGGCTTGATGCCGTCCGGCAGCGCTTTGACCCCAGCTATGAGGCCTGCGCCGCTGGTATCCAGCCACACGGGGATGTCTGCTTCGCGAGCCAGGGTGACCAGTTCCGCCAGCGCCTCGGGCGGAAAGCCGCCGGGAAGACTGCCGGCAATGGCAACGGCATCGAACCTGTTTTTCAGGTTTCCCAGACGTGCCTTCAATCGGCCCAGGGCATCAGCGGGTACATCGAATCCGGGCCCGTTCAGGTCTGTCACACGGCCATCACCCTCGGCAATTTTCACGTTGATGCGATTCTGCCCGGGGATGCGGACAAAGTGGTCTGCCAGGATGTCAGACGAAAACAGGCGATCGAAGGGCGCGGCGTTGATTTCTCCCAGCAACCCGGACACGGTCACGGTATGGCCGAGGCGTGACAGCACACGGCCCAGGTTAATGCCTTTGCCGGCAGCTTCCAGGCGTGTGGACCGAGAGCGGTTCACGTTACCCAGTCGGATTGAGTCGGTCTCGGCATTAAGGTCCAACGCCGGGTTCAGGGTGATGGTGAGTACGCGGGCCATTACAGTGTCTCCAGGGCGTCGCGCACTTCGGCTGCGGTGGCTTTGCCCAGCGCCAGTTTCGCCTGTTCACGGGCGTGTTCCCGGCTCAGCCCGCGGATACAGGCTTTGACCAGTGGCACTCGCCGGCTGGTCACCGACAGCTCGTCCACATCCAGGCCCAACAATACCGGAATAGCCTGGGGGTCGGAGGCGAGCTCGCCACAGATACCTACCCAGCGTTGGTGAGCATGGGCGGCTTCGACGGTCATGCGGATCAGTTGCAGCACCGAGGGGTGCAACCCGTCGGACTCGGCCGAAAGCTGGCCGTGGCCACGGTCGATGGCCAGGGTGTACTGGGTGAGGTCATTGGTGCCCACTGAGAAGAAATCCACTTCCGGTGCCAGGGTGTGGGCCAACAGGGCGCAGGAGGGCACTTCAATCATCACGCCCACCTGCAGGCCATGGCAGGGAATCTCGGCGCGGACCCGTTCGACGATGGCCTTCGCCGCGCGAAATTCTTCCAGGTCCTTGACCATGGGAAACATGATTCGCAGTGGGCGGTTGTCGGACGCCGTCAGCAGCGCTCGCAGCTGGGTTTCGAGGATCTCCGGTCGCGTCAGCGACAAGCGAATACCGCGCAGCCCAAGGAATGGGTTGTCCTCATGGGGAAGGGGCCAGTAAT
>PBRG01000166.1 GCA_002726615.1 Marinobacter sp. | reverse complement strand
TCATGACCCCGAGCATCAAGGCCGTACCCCAATCCTGGACGATGGACCGTCTGGCCAGGTTCCTCACCGACAACGAAATCACCGGCAGCCCGGTTACCGACGAAACCGGCGAGATCGTCGGCATTGCCACCCTGAAGGACATCACCGAATTCCGCTGGAACGCCAGCCGTTCCGAATCCGATGCCCGCATGACCCAGGAAGAAGAACAGGAAGCCCGGCGCCTGCGCATGGCCATTTTTGAGGAGATGGGCAAGGTGCCGGTGGAAGTGCGTGACATCATGACCCCTATCGTTTTATCGGTTGACGAGCAAACGCCGGTGCGCGACATTGCCGATATTATGATGCGTGAACACCTGCACCGGATTTTCATCACCAAAGACGAAAAGATCACCGGTATTGTGACCACGTATGACATGCTCAAACTGATCTCCGACCAGGAGCTCACCAACCGCTGTGCCGGGAACGGCTGACCAGAGAGGTATCACACCCTATGCCAAGAGCATCGCAGGCTCGCAGAAAGATGTATGTCCTCGACACCAACGTCCTCATCCACGACCCGAACGCCCTCCTGAACTTTGAAGAACACGACGTCATCATCCCGATGACGGTCCTCGAAGAACTCGACAGTCTCAAATCCGGCAAACAGGCCGTTGCTGCCTATTGCCGACAGGCCATCCGCAACATCGACAAGTTGCTGGGTGACGCCAGTCCCGGAGAAATCGAGAAAGGCGTACCCATCGTGCGCGGCAAGAAGGCAGAACCGCTCGGCGCGTTATCGATACTGATGAGCACGGACTACCAGGGCAACCATGGCCTGCCCGAGCACCTGAACGACAACAAGATCATCAATACCCTGGCGGCCCTGCAAACCCGCCACACATCGCGGGACATCATCCTTGTCAGCAAGGACATCAACATGCGGCTGAAGGCCCGGGGCTTCGGCGTGGAGGCCCAGGACTACCACAACGACATGCTGCTGGACGATATCGACCTGCTGCCGAAAGGGTACAAAGAGTTCTCAAACTCATTCTGGGACACGATCGAGAAAGTCGAAACCATTCAGCGGGAGGGTATTACCGAACACATCCTTCGTCGTGAAGGCGACCTGGCCAGGCTGACCATCAACGAGTTCGTGATTGATGAACAGGGATTTGTCGGCAAGGTGTCTGATGTCGGCGAAGACCAGATTGTCATTCGGGATCTGCACCAGCACGACCTGATGCACGAGGAAGTCTGGGGCCTGGTACCACGGGATATCTACCAGGCCATTGCCCTGAACCTGCTGCTGGACCCGGATATCCACCTGGTGAACCTGACCGGTTCCGCCGGTTCCGGCAAGACCATCCTGGCCCTGGCGGCCTGCATCGAAATGACGGTTGCCAGTAAGCTGTACAAACGCATCATTGCCACCCGCAGCACCCAGGGGCTGGATGAAGATATCGGCTTCCTGCCTGGCACCGAGGCTGAGAAGATGGAACCCTGGTTGGGAGCCATCGTCGACAACCTCGAGGCCCTTCACGAAGATGATGAGAACATGACCGCCAGCGTGGACTACATACTCAGCAAGGTGCCCCTGCACTTCAAGTCGATGAACTACATTCGTGGCCGTAGCTTCCAGCACAGCCTGATCATCATTGATGAGTCCCAGAACCTCACGCCACACCAGATCAAGACCATCATCACCCGTGCCGGCAATGGCTCCAAGGTGATCTGCCTGGGCAACCTGGCCCAGATCGACACCCCTTACCTCAGCGCGCTGAGCTCAGGCCTGACCTACATGACCGAGCGCTTCAAGAGTTTCAGTCATGGCGGGCATATCCACCTTCAGGGGGTTCCTCGCTCGGTACTCGCGGAATACGCAGAAGCGAATCTCTGATAAGCCCTACGAAAAAAGCCGCACCGGTTATCCGGTGCGGCAAAGCGGAGGTTAGCGACCGGGAACCGGCTCAGTCGCTGGCCGGGCTTTCCTTCATGGCCGCGTTCATGCGGCGACGCAGCACCGGACCCACCACATAAGGCAATACCAGACTCAGGCCGGCCACAAGCCAGAAGCACTTCGCCAGCGTGCTGGCCCAGAGAATGCTCCAGTCACCGTCCGACAGCACCAACGCATGCCCGAGGTTCTTTTCCATTTCCGGCCCCAGCAACAGCCCGAGAATGATCGGCACCACCGGAATCTCCAGCTTGCGCAGGAAATAGCCCGCCACACCAAAAGCCACCATGAAGTACAGATCGAAGGCACTGTTGCTGATGGAATAAATACCCACGAAGGCAACCATGGTCACAATCGGCAGCAGGTACATGGGAGGCACCGACAGCAGGCGCACAAAGAAGCCGACCAGCGGTATGTTGAGCACCAGCAGAAGTACGTTGCCAATCAGCAGGGCGGCAATCACACCCCAGACAATATCGGCGTTCTGGGTAAACATCAGCGGGCCCGGCGTGATGTTCAGTGAAATCAGCATCGCCAGCAGCACCGCAGTGGTACCACTACCTGGCACGCCCAGCGTCAACATGGGAACAAGTGCGCCCGATGAAGCACCGTTATTGCCTGCTTCCGGCGCTACCACACCACGGATATCGCCCTCACCAAACGTGCCCTTCTTGCCGATCACGCTCTTTTCGAGGGTGTAGCTGATAAAACTGCCCAGGGACGCACCGGCGCCAGGCAGCACGCCGGAAATAAATCCAAGCACGCCGCCACGCAACTGAGTGGGAACCGTGGAGACCAACTCCTTGAAGGTCAGCGTCAGCTTGCCCACGTTCATCTTCTTGCGACCGCCACCCATGCGCGACTCGACGAAGAACAACAACTCAGAGATGGCGAACAGGCCAACAATCGCGAGGATGAAATCGATCCCCTCGTACAGCTCCAGCACACCGAAGGTGTAGCGCTGGGTGCCGGTGGAGATATCGATGCCCACGGTGGAGATCATGATCCCCAGGGTCGCGGCGATCACCGTCTTCATCGGATTCTTGCCGGTAATACCACCCAGGGTGGCGAAGGCCAGCAGGAACAGCGCGAAATACTCCGCCGGGCCGAAACTCAAGGCAAACCTTGCCAGCACCGGGGCAAGCATGATTAGCCCTATGGTGCCGATCAGCCCACCCGCAAAGGACGCAATGGCCGAGATCGCCAGTGCATCCGCAGCCCGTCCCTTTTGGGCCATGGGGTAGCCATCCAGGCAGGTCATCATCGCCGGTTCGTCACCAGGAATGTTGAGCAGGATGGAGGAGATACGACCGCCATACATCGCACCTGCGTAAACCGACGTCAGCAGGATCATCGCGGTTTCCGGCGGCAAGCCAAGGGTGAACGCCAACGGGATGAGGATCGCCACACCGTTTGCCGGCCCCAGGCCCGGCAAACAGCCAATCAGGGTGCCGACAAAAGCGCCGAAGAGCGCAAACATCAGGTTATACGGCGTCAGGGCGACCGCAAAGCCGTCCATCAGAAAACCGAGCGTTTCCATCAGTTCACCTCCAGGATGCCACCGGGCAAACTCAACGCCAGGCCATAGTTGAACAGGACGAACACCACCACGGCGCTGATCAGGCCGGTTAAAAAGGCATTCCTGGCGGGCGCGCCCATGCGCCAGCTAAGGGTGCCAACCGCCAGGGTTGTCGAGATGACAAACCCCAGGGGCTCGAGCAGCATCGCGTAGACCACCAGCACGACCAGCGACACCACAAGCTCGACTGCGGACCGCCCCAGCGGCCACTGGGCGTCGGGGTCTGGCTTGACCATCAGATAGATGCTGCCGGCGACCAGAACCACCGCAAGGATGGTTGGGAAGGTTTCCGGGCCCACGGTTTCGGCGCCACCAAACGGCTCGGGCCACTGCTGTGCAACCCAGCCGTAGGCCACCGCCAGAACCAACAGGCCCAGACCAAGAAGTCGATCACCCAGGCCTGTCATTTCAGCAGTCCTATTTCGCGGGACAGAGTCTCGATGTCCTGTACCTGTTGTTCGACAAAGCTGTCGAACTCATCTGCAGGCGGATGGAACGGGATGAGGCCATTGGCTTTCATTACCTTTTTCCACTGCTCACTGGCATAGAGCGTATCGACGGCCTCGACCCAGAATGCCTTGGAGTCACTGGAAGCGCCTTTGGGCATGTAGAATCCGCGCCAGTTCGGGCCAACGGCGTCAACGCCCTGCTCTTTTGCGGTCGGGATATCGGAAAATTCACCCGGCAGGCGCTCGTCGGCCAGCACAGCCAGCACACGAAGGTCGCCCGACGACAGGAAGCCGGTAACTTCCGAGATATCACCAGTGAAGGCATCAACCTGGCCGCCGACCACCTGGGTCATGGCCTCACCGCCGTTGTTGTAGGAAAGGTACGGAATGGCGGGCAGTTTATCTGCGCCGGCAGCCTTCGCGGTGATCAGGACCTTCAGGTGATCCCAGCCTCCACGGGCACTACCACCGGCGAACTTGACCGATTTCGGGTTCTGTTTGATGGCATCGAGCAGTTGATTCAGGTTCTCATACTGCGAGTCCTTGCCTACGGCAATAACGCCGTAATCCGCGCCCAGTGCGCCGACCCAGGTCACCATATCGGCATCCAGTCCGGGGAACTGTTTCTGGGCGAGACGGGTGGTGGTTGCCGTCGACGCGGCGACGATCAGCTTGTCGTCTTCCGCACGTTTGCTGACCGTGTGAGCATAGGCAACGCCGCCGCCGGCACCTGCCATGTTGATGGTCTGCACGGTGCCCTCAATCAGGCCAAGATCCCGCATCACATTGCCGGCGCTGCGACAGGTAAAGTCCCAGCCGCCACCCGGGTCTGACGGGGCGATGCATTCCACTTTTCCGGAGGGTTGCCATGCCATGGCATTAAGGCTGAAAGCCGCTGCCGCGATAAACGACACGCTTCGTTTGAGAGTCATGATTGTCACCTCTGTCTTGTTTTTGTGATCGCTTCCGGGGAATGTGGCCGGCATTCAGGGCCAAAGGAAAGCGTTACAAGGCAGAGGTTAAAGATTCACCAATGGGGCCAGAAGTTTGTGCGCGTAATGCCTTTAAAGAAACTAAAGGACGTTTCGTTCATAAAATTCACGGGCAATCATAAAGCGGGTGTTTTAACCTGACCCGATAACGACAACAACCCAATCATTGCTGACAACGTGTTCCGAAAAACCAAACTGAAAACCCGAATGATCCTCACGCTCGGATTCGTCAGCGCCGTACAGACGATTCTCATTGGCGTGTTTGCCGGCTATTACCTCAGCGACTCCCTGTTCGATGAAATCGGACAACGGGCGCTCATGGTGTCGAAGACCGTCGCAGCAGCACCCTCGGTAATTGAGGGAGTACACAAGCGTGATATTGACGGATTGAACCGGTTGGCAAGACGACTGACCCGCACCAACGAAGCCCTGTTCATTGTGATTGGCGACCACCAGGGCATGCGCCTGGCACACCCCTCCCCTGACCGCATCGGGCGTTCCATGGCCGACGACGATGGCGACCAGGGCCGGCCTGCCCTGGTTGATGGCAAGGCCTATGTGGCAAGGGCCGCAGGCAGCCTCGGCGAATCCATGCGTGGCAAGGCCCCCGTGATCGAGCCAGAGACTGGCGAGATCATCGGAATTGTTTCCGTGGGATACGGAGTTGATCAGGTGGATGCCACCATCAAACGCTACCGTTTCGTACTGTATACCGTGGTTGCCCTCACCCTGCTGGTCAGCATATTCATCGCCATGGTGATCGCCAGTCGGTTCAAACGCGCCATATTCGGCCTGGAGCCCGAGGAAATCGCACGCCTGTTCCAGGAGCGGGACGCCACCCTGCAATCCGTCCGGGAGGGCATCATCGCCATCAACCGCGACGGTGTGATCACGACCTTCAACCGCACGGCCCTGGAAACCCTTGGCATTGATCCCGACACGCCACTCTCCGGCCGCCCCATTCTTGACGTTCTTCCCGAAAGTGATCTGCTGTCGGTACTCGAGTCCGGCATGCCGGACTTTGATCGGGAGGCCTGGCTGCGCAACCGACAGATGATCGTAAACCGCCTTCCCGTTCGCCAGGGCGCTGAGATTACCGGTGTTGTGGCCAGTTTCAGGCTGAAGGACGAGGTGGATCAGGTCAGCCGGCAACTGACCCGCATACAACAATACGCAGATACCTTGCGAAGCCAGACTCACGAATACTCGAACAAGCTCCATACCATCGCGGGGCTGATCCAGATTGAAGCCTATGACGACGCCCTGAACCTGATTGGCAGCGAAGTCAGCGACCACCAGGCACTGATCCACCTGCTTCTGGAAGCCGTCCCCGACCCGGTTATCGCCGGTTGCCTTATGGGCAAGTACAATCGCGCCCGGGAGATGGGGCTGGGCTTACAGATCGATGCCGAAAGCCGCATGGTGGACATACCCGCCGACATGCCACGGGATCAGCTGGTGAGTGTCCTCGGCAACCTCATCGACAATGCCCTGGAAGCCACCCGCCATCAGACCGGCGAAGGAGGACGGGTTCAGCTATCCATGACAGACTTGGGGCATGAACTGATCTTTGAAGTGGAAGACCAGGGGCCCGGTATCCCGGAAGACTCGCAACAGAAGATCTTCGAGAAAGGCGTGACCACCAAGCAGGGCGCTGAAGAACACGGTTATGGCCTGCATCTGGTGCGTCAGTTCCTGAATCGCTGGGGCGGCTCCATCACAGTGGAGAACCTACCGGGTGTAGGCTCCCGATTTACCCTTTACCTTCCGAAAACCAGTCAGGGGAGTGACCGTCATTGAATACCCTTCGAATCCTGATTGTTGAGGACGACCGGCAGATCGCCGAAATCCAGCGGCGGTTTGTCGAGCGACTCCAGAACGTGGAGCTTTGCGGCATTGCCCACACTCTGGGGGATGCCCGCGACCTTATTGACGTTATGGCCCCCCAACTGATCCTGCTGGATATCTATTTTCCCGACGGCAATGGGCTGGATCTGCTGCGGGAACTCCGGGCACGGGATAGCAGCAGTGACGTTATTCTTATCACCGCCGCCAAAGAAGTGGAACCGCTCAAAAGCGCCCTGCGCGGCGGCGTCTTCGACTACATTCTCAAGCCCCTGGTTTTCGAACGCCTTGAGGAAGCCGTCAACCGTTACCGCGACCACTTGCGGCAACTGTCCGGCCTGGTGCAAATCGCCCAGAAAGAAGTCGATGCCCTCCTGCCCAGAGGGTCAAGCGAAACCGGTCAGCCCGCGCCTACAGACAGACTGCCCAAGGGCATCGATAGCATCACGCTGGATAAAATTCGCGAGGTGGTTTCATCCGGCCAGTGGAGTGCCGAGGAAGTTGGCCAGGCCATGGGCGCATCACGTACCACGGCTCGGCGCTACCTTGAATTCCTCGTTGGTCGGGGGGAGTTAACCGCGGAAGTCACCTATGGCAACGTTGGACGACCGGAGAGGCGGTATCGCGCCTGACTCCGCGCCTTCAGGCTCAATCCCGGAACTGCGCCTTGTCCAGCCCGTACTTCTTCATCTTGTCGTACAGCGTTTTGCGGGCAATGCCCAACTGGACCATGGTGTCCTTGATGCTGCCATGACAGGTATTGAGCGCGCTGACGACGGCTGAACGTTCAAAGTCGTCCATCATCTCGGACAGCGTCTGGCGCCCGGACACATTGGCGGTGACGGAGGAGTCGTTTTCGTCCAATGCGACCGGCCCCAGCAAAACGTAGCGTTCGGCCAGGTTCCTCAACTCCCGCACGTTCCCCGGCCAGCTATGTTGCATCAGACGCGCGGCCTGGCTGGCATCCAGGGGTATGCTCTCGCGGTCGTATCGGGCGGCCGCAATCAGCACGAAATGGTGGAACAGCACGGGAATGTCGTCCTTGCGCTCGCGCAGTGGCGGAATATCCAGCTTCACCACATTCAGCCGATAGTACAGGTCGGCCCGGAACTCGCCCTCATCACTAAGCTGCTTCAGGTCGGCCTTGGTGGCAGCGATGATGCGGACATCCACATCCTGTACCTGGTTGCTGCCCAAGCGCTCTACACGTTGTTCTTCGAGCACTCTCAGCAACTTGACCTGCAGGGCCATGGGCATGCTTTCCAGTTCGTCCAGGAACAGGGTGCCCTTGTGAGCGTACTCGATTTTACCGATGCGGCGCTTGTCCGCACCGGTAAAGGCTCCGGCTTCATGGCCGAAAAGCTCGCTCTCGATCAGGTTCTCGGGTACCGCGCCGCAGTTAATGGCGACGAAATTGTGAGTGCTTCGGGGGCTGTTCTCATGGATATAGCGGGCCAAGGCATCCTTTCCCGAACCCGTCTCGCCGTGCAACAGAATATTGGCGGAGATATCCAGCACCGGATCGATGGTTGCCATCACTTTCTGCATACCGGCTGAATCCCCCAGAATCCTGGGACCCGGCCGGGCCAGGTGCTTCAGTTGGGCTTTCAGCCGTCGGTTTTCCAGTGCCAGGTGACGTTTTTCCAGGGCGTGGCGAAGCAGCTCCAGGAGTTCGTCGTGATCAAAAGGCTTTTCGATAAAATCGTAGGCGCCTTGCTGCATGGCGGTGACGGCCGTGCTGATATCGCCCTGCCCGGTCAGAATAATCACCGGGATGGTGTCATCCTTGGCGCGAATCCTGTCGAGCATTTCCAGGCCATCCATCCCCGGCATGTTGTAGTCACATAGCACCACGCCCTCGTAGTCCTGCGTAATGTTTTCAAGGCCAGATCGTGCATCCTCGAAACAGGCAACGGATAGACTTTCTAGCGTAAGGGTCTGCGCGATGGCCTTGCGGATATGCGGGTCATCGTCCACAAAAATTACCGACGCCTCTGTCATTCGGTGGCCTCCCGCTTTCTGAGTGATAATACGAACTCCGCGCCCGGTCCGTCGCTCCGGTTACGCCCCGTCAGGCTGCCGCCCAGCGCATCCACGATCTGCCGGGATATTGAAAGGCCCAGACCCAGCCCCTGCTTCACCGATTTGGTGGTGAAAAAAGGTTCGAAAATCCGCTCCGTACTGCCCGGCAGGCCCGAACCATTATCCCGCACAAGGCAATACCAATGCCCGTCATCTTCTTCCACATCAATGGTGATCTTCGGCTGCTCTCTGCCTTCGACGGCCTGAATGGCGTTTGCCACCAGGTTTACCATGACCTGTTCGATCCGGATCAGGTCTCCATGGCACTGCACTGGCTGTTCCGGGCGGTGCCATTGAATGGAGATATCGGACCGGCTCTCCTGCGCCGCCATTATCTTCAGGGCGCCGTCAACCGATTGCCGCAAATCAACCAATGCCGGTGGCCCTTCCGATTTGCGGGCAAACACCTTGAACTGACGGGTAAGCTCCGCCATTTTGTCACACAGGGTGATGATCTCCGAAAGATTGGCATCCACCATCTCCGTCGTCCCCTTCTCGAGGAACCGGCGACTGTTGCGGGCATAGGTCTGAATCGCCGTCAGTGGCTGGTTGATTTCATGGTTCAGGCCCGCAGACATCTGGCCAAGCACCGCCAGCTTGGCCGCCTGGATTAACTCGTGCTGGGTTTCACGGAGTTCATCGCGGGTTTTCTCCCGCTCGCGGATTTCATCCAGAAGTTGCTGGTTGGAGCGCTCAAGCTCCGCCGTTCTGCTGGCGACACTGCGCTCGAGCTGCTCTCCCCGGTAGGCCAATTCCGCCTCCCGGCGGTAGCGCTCGCGCAAATACAACGACGCGAGCAAACCCACCACGAAGATCGCCACGCCCACCGCCGCAAACCCGAGCCGACTCCACACAACAGAGCGGGTACTGACCATGACTTGCAGCGTCCAGTCCAGGCGCGGCAGGGGTGTTCGCACTCTGAGATATTCGCGGCTCTCTCCATCGTTGTGAATACGCATGGTCCCTGCCTTGTCGGAAAGCCCCCAGGGTGATCCCAGGCTGTCGAAATCAATCGGCGAAAGCTCACGATCAGGGTAACGCTGGCGAGACAGTTCACTGGGAGCGCCTGCATTCTCACCAGTAAAGTTCCGGTACAGCCACTCGCTCTTGCTGGACAGGAAACTGATACCAGCGTCGTCCAACACCACCATTTCCGAATCCTTCAGTGAGGCGGGGCGCCGCCACTGGGACTCCAGTTCATGCACCAGAACTTTCATGGCGATAACACCCAGGATCTCGCCGCTGTCACCGCGAACAGGATGGGAGAAGTACAGGCCACGGACATCGGAGGTGATGCCCAGGGCAAAATAGATGGCGGAATCCCCGCTTGCCATGGCGTCCTGAAAATAGGGCCTGAAATCAAAGTTGCGGCCCACGAAGCTGTCCCTGCGCAGATAGTTGTTTGCCGCAATAGTCGTTCCGGAGGCATCCATAAGATAGACGTCCGAACTGCCGACGATGGTCGCCATTCGCTGCATCTGGTCGTTAGCTCGCAAGAGTGTCCCTGGGTCACCCGGTGATGCCAGAGCTTCGGCCAACAGCGGATGCTCGGCCATCAACTCGGGGATGGGTACATACCGGTTCAGCTCATTGGCGACGAGCTGGCGATAGCGAAACGACTCTTCCACGCTCTCCTGTTCAACCTGCCGGTAACCATACCAGCCACCCAAGATCCATGAGCAGGCCAGAGTCACCAGAAAAACAAGAAACGCGATAATGCGGTAGGACATACACTCCGGTTCCTGAAAAACCGTTGAAAGCCGCTAGAGTATAGCCCTGTCCAGGCCAGGGCAATCGAGTTTCACTCGGCCACCCTGCCCCGGACACTCCAGCCACTGTTGTTCAGGTACTGGCCGGGCGCAGCTTGCTCTGACGCTGCGCCAGGAACGCAACGACCGCCAGGGCAATACCACTCAAGTCCGTCCATAAACCGCCTTCGATCATCAGCAGCGCCGCACCAATCAGCAGAAGACGGGTGATCACACCAGCAGAGGCCCGGGCAAACCAGCCCAGCACACCACCGGACAGCATATACACCCCGAACAGGGCGGTGATCAGTGCACGGGCGATATCAAACCAGCCGGCATCCATCAGTAGCGCGCCATTGTAGAAAAACATGAAGGGCACGATGAACGCCGCAATACCAATGCGGAACGAGGCCACGGAGGTTTCCATCGCATTGGCGCCCGAGATTCCGGCAGCCGCGTAGGAGGCCAGGGCAACCGGCGGGGTAATGGCCGACACCACCGCAAAATAGAACACGAAGAAATGCGCGGTAAGCGGCTCAATGCCCAACTGGACCAGCCCCGGAGCAACCACTGACGCGGCAACCGCGTAGGCGGCGGTGGTTGGCATACCCATACCCAACAGGATGGAAATGAACATGGCGAAGATCAGAGCCAGCAATTGGCTGGCTTCGGCCACATCCAGCAGCAACACGGAGAACCGCGCCCCGACACCGGTCAGGGAAATCACGCCCACAATCACACCGGCCGCCGCACACACCACGATGATCTGGATGGCCATGTACGACGCAATCTCCAGCGCCTCAAGGATCTTCCGTATGCCCATTTTGTTGGGTGAGAACCAACTGACAACAGCGGCAGACACGGTAGCAAGCGTACCGGCCCGTATCACCGAATAGCCCATAAACAGAGCAACAATCAGAATGATGATGGGCACAAACAGGTAGCACTGTTTCACCATGGTCTTTAGCTTGGGCAGCTCATCCTCGCGCATGCCACGCATGCCGGTCTTCGCCGCCTCAAAGTCCACCATGAAATAGACCGAGGCGAAGTAAAGAATGGCCGGGATGATCGCCGCAATGGCAATTTCTGTGTAGGGAATACCGGTGATCTCAGCCATGATGAAGGCGCCCGCCCCCATAATCGGTGGCATGATCTGTCCACCGGTTGAGGCAGCTGCTTCCACGGCCCCTGCCGACTGTTTGCTGTAACCCACCTTTTTCATCAGCGGAATGGTCAGGGAACCGGTGGAGACCACGTTGCCGGCGCTGGTTCCGTTGATCATACCCATCAGACCGGAGGCAAAAATCGACACCTTGGCTGGACCACCCCGGGTGCGGCCCGCCGCGGCGAAGGCGAAATTCACGAAATAATCGCCCACTTTTGACGCCTGCAGGAAGGCAGCAAAGACGATAAACAGAATGATATAGGTCGATGACACGGCGGTGGTTGGGCCAAGAATACCTGCGTCGGTATACACTTGGCTGAAAAAGCGCTGAACCGACAGGCCCGGATACCCCAGGAAGCCGGGCAGATAGGGCCCAAGGAAGACATACACCAGGAAGACCAGCCCGATAACGACCAGAGCCAGACCTGCTACCCGGCGAGTCAGCTCCATGATCAAGGCCGTGCCGGCAATGGCGGCGAATGAAATGCCGACCGGCGCAAACGAGGTGCCCGTGGACATGCGCATGGAGGTGTTATAAACCACCAGGAAATAGGCGGCGACCGCCACCGAACACACAATCAGCACCAGATCCGGCACACTGAAGCGGGAACGCTCACGCTGGTGAAACCAGCTCATCACGATACCAGTCGCACTGGCGACCAACAGCGGCCAGCCGAAGTGCCAGGTTTCGAGGTCAACAGGAATTCTTAGCGCGCCACCCAGAATCATCTGGTGGAACGAAAATGTCTGGTACAGCGCGTATACAGCCGGCACCATGGCCAAGGCGCCGATCCAGGTCGTCCAGCGATGGCGTGCGGGACCTTCTTCGGCGGAGACAAAACGGGCACCGGCAAACAGGATGAAGCCCAACACCAGCGCGCCCGCAATGTGCACAATCCGGAACGACCAGGTTTCCAGCGGTGCGATGTTCAAGCTGTAAAGATGAAACGACGAGTAGGCGATAGCCAGCAACGTCACAAATTTCAGCATGCCGCCTTTAAACAGCCGGCGATTGGCCTCGACCGGTTCTTCATCGACATCGTGGGCCAGGACGTGGTCATCGCCAATGTCATTCACCGGGTGTTCTTCGGGGTGTTGTTTGTCAGTCATGATAGACCCTGCTCACGGGAAAACGGGGCCGGCTGTTCGCCGGCTTTGCTCAGGAGAGCCACCGCCGTGGCTCTCCTGCACACACGATGGTTACTGATTGATCTTGCTGTCTTCGATCGTGTAGCCGTTTTCGTTGAACCAACGAGCTGCGCCGGGATGCCATTGCAGGACGTTGTTCTTCGTGTAGTTTTCCGGAACGGAGTTTTTGGCGGCCTTGTGGATGGACACCATCTTGTCGTTGTTCTCCATGGTCAGCTTGGTAATTTCATAAACAAAGCTCTCCGGCATGTCGCAGTTGACCATGGCGAAGTTCCACATGGACACCACGCGGGACGGCTCATTCAGGGACTGGTAGGTGCTGGCTGGAATGGTGAATTCCGATACGGGGAAATTATCCGTCACCTTCTTCGCCTCTTCATCCGTCATGCCGATGATGGTCACATCGGTCTGTACTTCCAACTGGCTGACCGCCGGAATCGGAATGCCGGCTGCAAAGGCCACCACGTCAATCAGGCCATCCTGCAACTGCCCACCCAGATCGGACCAGCTACCGTTACGGCGCTCAAAATTGACGCCCAGGGTTTCCATGATGCGGGGGAAATAGGTATCGGATGTGGAGCCGGCCGGCCCGAATCCAATGGTGGCACCGTCGGGAATATCAGAGATGGACGTGATGCCGGAACTGGAAAGTGCGGTGACGGAAAACGGCGTTTCATACATGGGAAACATCGCGCACACATTGTCCATTTTCATGCCCGGTGCCAGTGGGCTGTTACCGTCGATGGACTCTTGCGCCGGCCCCATGGTGGTCAGGCCGAACTTCAGATCGCCAGTATGAACCAGCGCCATATTCTGCATCGGGCCACCGGTAATTTCTGCACCGCCGGAGACGCCCAGATTCTCGGCCACAAAGTTTGCCCATCCGGACCCATACGCGAAGTAGGTCCCCCCCTGACTTGCGGTACCGACCGTGAAGTTATCCGGCCAATCAGACCGGTCCTGTGCAATGGCGGGACTGGTGACCGCCAACGTTGAGACAAATGCCATGGCAATGACGGATTGGGTTTTCATAGAGAATGCTCCCATTTCGTTGTGTTTGTTGGGTGCTAGAACGGAGCCCAGCAGGTTCCGGTTGGACACTTACAGCAACGAACAGGAGCAACTAGCAGGCCAAATAAGGTAAATAATTGATTTTAATAAAATTTACAAAACAAGGACGGGGCAGACTGAGCGCTAGCGGGTAATATTCCACCCATTTCCAGGAGGGTAATGGGTGGACATCCACCCATTTTGCATGACACAAACCGTGTAATCAGGCTTTACCCTGCTTACTGGAACTCGAATAGTTCTCCCAAACCAGAATCGCCGCAGCCAGATCTTCAAGCGAAACACCCACGGATTTAAACAGAGTAATGGCATCATTACCGGCGCGCCCAGTACGGGCACCACTTGCCAGTTCGGACAGCTCCGCCTGAATCTGTTCCATGTCAAAAACACCGTCGTTCACAGCAAAGTGCAGATCTCCTGCTTCGCCTTTAGCGCCTGCATAGGAGTCAACAAAGACATCAGAACGAGCAACGCATTCGCTGTCGGTCTCCCTCATGTCCTTACGAAATGCCCCCACCAGATCCAGATGCGTTCCGGGTTTCAGCCATTCACCCTGAATCATGGGTTTGGTTGAGAGCGTCGCCGCACTGACGATATCCGCCTCTTGAACCACCGAGGCCAGGTTGTCAGTAGCGGTGACGGACTCAAACGCCGCCTGCCCTTTGTTGTAACCCGAGTACAACCGCGCCAGGTCCTCCGCTTTACTCAGATTGCGGCCGTACACCACAACCCGGCGAATCGGCCGTACTGACGCATGGGCTTCAATCAACATTGGCGCCAGCTTGCCAGTGCCCACGACGACCAATGTCTCAGCATCTTCACGGGCCAGATAGCGGGCTGCCAGAGCGGAGGCCGCGGCAGTGCGGCGGCGAGTCAGCTCACTGCCATCGATGCAGGCCAGGGGCTGGCCCGTGGCGCCGTCGCTCAGGAGGTAGACGCCGCTGATCGCGGGCATACCATGATTCGCATTCTGGGGGAAAACGTTCACCATCTTCACACCAAGATAGCCCGGCTGTTTGCTCTGATCTTCCCAGGCCGGCATCAGCAGCATCGTGGCCTCCCCGTCCTGACGGTCAACCGCATGATGGTGGCGAGGTGGTGTTACGATACCGCCAGCGAAAGCACGTTCCAACTGGTCGACAAGCGCATTCCAGGGCAGGTTTTCGGCGACGACTTCAGAGTCGAGTATTTGCATACGTTGAGTTCCCGTTCAGGGTGCCTGCAAGCAGACACCCGCAATGAATGGTTTACCAGGACGGCCCACCAGTTATGCCCGGCAACCACATGACAGCCGGCTCATAGAAAAGCACCACTGCCAGCACGATCAACTGGATCACAATGAAGGGAATGACCCCGAGGTACATGTGTTTCAGAGTGATCTCCGGCGGTGTTATGGCCCTCAAGTAGAATATCGACGGTGCCAAAGGTGGTGTCAGATAGCTTGTCTGCAGTACCACGAGGAAGGCCACGCAGAACCAGATGTCGTCGAAGCCCAGGGCGCGGACGACCGGCATGGCAACCGGAATCACGATCAGCACGACAGACATCATGTCTAGCACGAAGCCCGCAAGGAAGGCAATCAACAGAATCAAGCCAATGATGGCCCAGGGCTCCAGGCCAGTAGCCATCAGCATCGACTGCACCGTCGCCATACCGCCGGCAGCGAAGAACACCCCGGCAAACATGTGGCCACCTAACAGGATCAGCAGGATCATCGCGGTAATGTTGACCGTGCGGCCGCAGGAATCCCAGAACACCTTCAGGTTCAGATTTCGGTAGAACGCAGACAATGCCAGCGCGCCGGCAGCGCCACACGCGGCGGCTTCAGTCGGCGTGGCCAGCCCCATCAGAATGGTGCCCAGAACCGTGAATATCAGGGCGGCGGTGGGAAGCAAGGCGTAGACGGTAACCTTCATCTTCTGGCCCAGGGTGTAATGTACAGCCTCGTCATCAACCCGTGGCGCCATGGAGGGCTTGATATGGGCGATAGCAATGATATAGATGATAAATAACACAGCCATCAACAGGCCCGGGATCAACAGGCCACTGAACAGCGAACCAACGGACACACTGGCCACTGGACCCAGTACAACGACGGTAATGGACGGAGGAATCGCAGTTCCCAGGGAACCCGATGAACAAATGACGCCAGACATCAGGCTCTTGTTGTAGTGATGTTTCATCATCACAGGGATGGCCAGCATCCCGATAACCGCCTCAGTGGCACCCACGACGCCAGACGAGGCAGCAAAGATGGTGCCCAATACGATGGCGCCTACACCCAGACCACCGGGCAAGCGCACGGTCCACATATGGACTGCCTTGAACAGACGCTCTGCAATGCCGGACTTTTCCAACATGGCGCCCATAAATATAAACAGTGGGACTGCGGCCAGAATCGCGTTGGAAGCGGTATCCTCGATCTTGGTCAAAAGCTGGTACGGGGCGGTCTGACCGAACAGCATCAAGCCGAACACAGCCGCTACCAGAATCATGGAGAAGGCAATCTGGAAGCCCGCGAAGATCAACAACATCAACAGCGGGAACATCAACAACGACAGATAATCACTCATACCAACTCCTCCCGGTGCTGAGCTTCGCTGTCACCCTTGATCAAGGTGCGAACGGATTTCATAAGCTCAGCCAGCAGTTGCAGGCACATCAGAGAAAAACCAACACACCAGATCAGATAAACCGGCCATACAACCGGGTTCCAGGCTGAACGTCCGGAACGCTCGCCACTTTCCCAGGCATCGTAGAAGTACTTGAAGACTTCCCAGGTCAACCAGATCATCAAAGGCAGGAAGAGCAGGTAGCAGAGAATACGGATGGCGGCGTTCACGCGCGGCGCCAGCTTGAGGGTAATCACGTCCACGCTGACGTGCTGACCAATGCGAAGAGCGTTGGCCATGCCCAGCATGAAGATGGCACCCATCATCATATAACTTGTTTCAAAGGCCCATAGTGTTGGAGCGTCCAGTACGTAACGGCTGAAAACCTCATAGGCCAAGGCGGCGACCAACGGCAGGATGAGGACGGCCGCCAAATGCCCGGCGTACCTCGTGAGCCTCTCTATTAATACAATCAGTGTCATGAGCATGATCCGGCGAATAAAAAAGCCGGAGCAAGGACCTTTCAGCCCCTGCTCCGGTAACTGGAAACAGAAAATTAAAGTTCAGATTTGCCGACGTTCAGACGGTACTGAGGCCAGCTATCCATATCCTTTTTGAACTGACGCTGAGACTCAAGAACCTTGGCGAACCATTCGTTGTCCTTGGCTTTCTCGTCTTCCCACGCAGCGGTTTCTTCATAAATCTTCTGAATGAATGACGGTTCCAGGCGGACGATTTCGTTCGGCCCTTCTTCCAGCTCACGGTAAGCCTCCAGATCCGAGTAGGACGCGGCCAGCCAGGAGTCGAATACGGTCAGCTTTGCGGCCTCACGCATGACATTCTTTTGCTGATCGTTCAGTTCTGCCCATGCATCCTTGTTGACCTGGCACTCCAGTACACCACCAGACTGGTGAACGCCGGGCACGATGACGTACTGAGCCACGTCCTGGAAGCCTGTTGGCTTGTTCATTTCAGGGCTGCCCCACTCGGCGGCATCAATTACGCCACGCTCCAGTGCCGTGTAGATATCGGAACCGGCCATAACCACGGTAGATGCGCCCAGACGCGAGGCAATTTCAGCCCAGGCACCCGAAGTACGAAGACGCAGTCCTTTAAAGTCTTCCAGAGTTTGCACTTTCTTGTTGGAGTGCAGGAAGATCTCGGTACCAAGAATGGTGCATGGGAACGCCACCACACCAAACTCTTCCATGCGGAACTCTTCGTACAGCTTGGCGCCACCGCCCTGGTACATCCACAGCATGAATTCTTCCGGCGTCAGGCCGCTTGAGTGGCCGGCCAGCAAAGCTGCGGTGGGGTCTTTGCCGTAGTCGTAGGCCAGATAGTTGTGACTGACCTGAGCCACGCCACTTTCAACCGTCTCCGTTACCTTCAGAGCGCTACCCAGCGTGCCGCCAGGGAACACCTGTAGTTCGATTTCCCCATCGCTTAGCGACGTAACATGATTAGCGAAATCCTGAGCATCACGTTCCAGCCAGGGCCCACCACTCCAGGGAGTGGCCATGCGCCAGGACTTGTCTTCGGCTTGAGCCGGAGTAACGCTGGCTGCAACGGCAGCGGCCAACAGCGCTGCGGACGCGAACTTATGCATCTGTTTCATAGTTGTGCCTTTCTTTGTTTTACGGGGGGTAGATCCTGCGAGTCGCACATTGCGCGCTCGTCAGGAAGAGAACTCTGTCTGCATCTCATGCGCCCGATTGGCACAGGCGATCATTGCCCTTTCAAATATTTCAGCCAGGCCCGCTGCCTCAAAACTCATAACAGCCTGTTCGGTCGATCCATTTGGAGACATCACGTTTTTCTTCAGCTGCGCCGGTGATTCATCGCTCGCCAACGCCATGCTGGCAGCACCAAAGCCGGTTTGCAGGGCAAGACGGCGAGCCGTGTCGCGGGGTAGCCCCAGATTGACACCGGCTTCTTCCATGGCTTCAAAGATCTGGAAAAAGTAGGCCGGGCCACTGCCGGAAACGGCGGTGACCGCATCCATCAGCGATTCTCTCTCAATCCATTCCACGCGACCGACAGCGCCCAACAACTCGCCGGCGCTGGTGCGCTGATCATCAGACACACGGTCGTTGGCCCAAAGGACAGAAGCACCAGCACGAACCAGGGCGGGCGTATTGGGCATGCAACGAACGATGGGCAGGCCCCCGCCAAGCCACGTATCGATGTTTTCACCCAGGATCCCTGCAGCTACAGATATAATGAGCGGCGCTGATTCGCGCGCCTGGATGGCACCTTTGAGCGGCTCGCACACGGCCTTCAGGATCTGCGGTTTAACCGCCAGAACCAGAATGTCTGCGCTCTCGGCGGCCTTTTGATTGTCTGCATGAGAATGGATGCCATATTTCTCGCGAACCGCATCCTGCGCGGCGCTATCCGGAGACGTGGCCGTAATGTTGTCGGCAGCCATACCGCTTTCAATCAATCCACCAATGATAGCGCCGGCCATGTTGCCGGCGCCCAAGAAGGCGACTGTCTGGTTCATGGTGTTGCTCTCTTGTTGCATGCCGGGCCGCCATGGAAAGGCTAGGTGACCCTGTGAGTGATCGTTCAGATAACATGACTTGATTGTCGTAAGTAGAACCCGCAACGGTCTTGTTCAGATCTGCGGTTTTTTTGATCGAAACTAAGAAACTTGCAATCATCACTATTGAAGCGATAGACGCATATGAATTGCAGGGATTGTGGTTTGCTGTTTGCATAGGAACTTATTACCTATAAGCTACCGTCATCATCAGCGAATGATTTTCGAATATGAATAGCCGCATCCGAACGCTACCGCTGGCCAACAGCTGCCTTCATCACGACCACGCATACCACCAGTTTGTAATCGCAATGACAGGGCGGGCAGAGTTTGAGATTGCCGGCAAGGGTGGACAGATAGATGCTTCCCATGGCTGCCTGGTGCCAGGCGGGGAAGTACACTTCTATGAAGGGATCGGCGAGAACAACCACGTTGTGGTCGACCTGCCCGCGGAACACGTTGACCCGAAATTGGTGCGATTATTCGATGACCCGCGCTATTTCGAGGCGGATTCCAACCTGCGTTTGCTTTTATCGTATATTCAACGGGAAGCGCCCATCTGGCAGATATACCCGGAAGCGACCGAAGGTATGGCACAAAGCCTGTTGGCCGCCCTGCACCACCGTACGTTCTCCACTGGCCCTACGCCCAACCAACTGAGCAAGCTTGATCTGGCGGCGCTGGATACGTTCATCCAAAAACACCTTCCCGAGCCGCTTCCGGTCTCCAGGCTGGCTGGTGCTGTGCACCGGAGTGTGGGTCACTTTCACGTGCTGTTTCGCGATGCGACGGGTGTAACTCCGTACCGATACGTATGCGCCATGCGCCTGAGTCGCGCTCGCGAGTTGTTACTGGAAACATCCTTGCCACTGACAGAGGTTGCCAGTCAGGTGGGATTTTCCAGTCAAAGCGCACTTACTCACGCCTTTCGGCGGCAGTATGGAGAGCCTCCGGGGCGCCTCCGCCGTCTACACTGAGCAAGCTGTCCCGACACCCGCTCTCAACGTTTACCACCGCCCCTGTAGCGTAGCGACAATGCGGCGACTGTCGGCATTGTCCCGGTGTTCGCACAGATAGATGTCCTGCCAGGTGCCAAGCGCAAGGCGTCCATCGTTCACTGGAATGGTCAGTGACGGGCCGACCAGAACGCTTTTGATATGAGCCGGCATATCATCCGGGCCTTCCATGGTGTGCTCATAGTGGGGCGCGTTCTCGGGCACCATCACATTGAAATGGCGCTCCAGATCGCCGCGCACATCCGGGTCGGCGTTCTCGTTAATGGCCAGGGAGGCCGAGGTGTGTTGGATAAACAGATGCAAAAGCCCCACCTGGCAGTTTTGCAGGGCCGGCGCCTGGGCCAGGATTTCATTGGTCACCAGATGAAAGCCCCTGGACTGGGGCGTTAGGTCTATAAAAGTCTGATCCCAGATCATGTCCAACCTCGTTTCTATTTCTGCCGGTCGTCCCAGGGATGAACGGGCACTACATCGTCGCCCACATCTCCTTCATAGCTGCTGCGGAAATAGTCCATCGCCTTCTCCGCCTCGCTAAGCTCGTCGAATCGGGCAATGTGGTAAATAGCCTCGCCCTCGTTTACCAGCGGCAGGTTGTTTACACAGATGACGATACCGGAACAGGGTGATGTCACGGCGGTTTCAGACTCGCCGAATGGGTCGGCCACCATGGCCAGCTTCTGACCTTTACGAACTTTCTGGCCAAGACTGGCAACCGGGCGCATGATGCCATCGATATCGGTACGCACCCATTGCGAGTTCGCAGCCGTTTCCGAGCGTTTCCTGGGGGCCTTGGGGCCTTTCTTGGCGGGAATCATCTCCAACGCCCGCATCACCCGGATGACCCCTTTCACTCCGCTGGAAATCACCACGTCGTCAAATCTGAGGGCTTCACCGCCCTCGAATGTCACTACCGGAATATCCTGAGAGTCAGCATAGGCCCGAAGACTGCCCTCCCTCAAGCTGGCGTTGATGATGATGGGCGCGCCAAAGGCCTCAGCCATACGAATGGTTTCCGGGTTTTTGAGTTCCGCGCGAATCTGCGGCAAATTGAATCGGTGTATGGCGCCCGTGTGCAGGTCGATAATGTGGGAGACATTTTCCATGATCTGCGTGCGCAGCAGGTAGGCGATACGGCCGCCGAGGGAGCCGGTTTCACTACCCGGGAAACAGCGGTTCAGATCGCGGCGATCCGGGAGATAGCGGGTACGCTGAACAAACCCGAAAATGTTCACGATGGGAACTGCCACCAGCGTGCCCCGCAAATGCCGCAGGGCCGAGTTGGTCAGCACGCGGCGCACAATCTCGACGCCGTTGATTTCGTCCCCGTGTATCGCTCCGCAGACCATCAGTACAGGCCCACTCCGGCGGCCATGAACCACTTCAACGGGTATATGCAGAGGCGTGTGGGTGTATAGTTTGGCAACCGGAACTTCCACTGTTTGTCGCGTGCCCGCCTTGATTTCATGGCCGGCGATCACAAACGGCGCCCGAGCGGCCATATTAGCCTCTCCCCTTGGTGCGGGTTTTCCAGGGCTTCTGGTTTTTCTCGGTCCAGTTGATGATCATGCCAGCGACGTTTTTGTTGGTGGCATTTTCGATACCCTCCAGGCCCGGTGACGAGTTTACCTCCATGACCAGAGGCCCACGGCTGGAGCGCAGCAGATCCACACCGGCCACGTTCAGGCCCATGGATTTTGCCGCCGTGATCGCCGTTTTGCGTTCTTCGGGGGTTATCCTCACGAGCGAGGCTGTACCGCCCCGGTGCAGGTTGGAACGGAACTCGCCTTCCCCACCCTGGCGTTTCATCGCCGCGATCACCTTGTCACCAATCACGAAACAGCGGATATCGGCGCCACCGGCTTCCTTGATGAACTCCTGCACCAGGATGTCCGCTTTCAGGCCCATGAAGGCCTCAATGACGCTTTCCGCCGCTTTGCGGGTTTCGGCCAGCACCACGCCAATGCCCTGAGTACCCTGCAGCAATTTAATAACGACGGGAGCACCGCCCACCATCTGCAGCAGTTCCGGTACGTTGTCCGGCTTGTTGGCGAAGCCGGTCACCGGCATGCCAACGCCCTTACGGGCCAGCAACTGCAATGAACGCAGTTTGTCCCGTGAGCGGGTAATGGCTACGGACTCATTAACGGGGAAAACACCCATCATCTCGAATTGCCGCAACACGGCCGTCCCGTAGAAGGTCACAGACGCGCCAATGCGGGGGACCACCACATCGAAATCTTCCAGCACCTCTTCATGATAATGAATCTTTGGATCGGCGGAGTTTATATTCATGGAGCAGTGAAGACAGTCGATCACCTTCACTTCATGGCCCCGGTTGATACCTTCCTCTACTAGCCGACGTGTTGAGTATAAATGACGGTTACGCGACAGAATCGCAATCTTCATTATTTTGTCCTTAGGGCCGGCTCACCGGCAAGGTAGGAACATTCAGGGAGAACAATGGCACGCCCGGCCATTGCGGTTCGACCAAGCAGCATACGGAAACGCATGGAGTCACGATTGGTCAATGTCATTTCGATGGGCCACTCGATGTCGCCAAGTACCAGCCGAGTCTCGATCACCAGGCGCAGTTCTTTATGGCCACCGGAGTCCGAGACATTGCGTTCATCCAACACCGCCGCGTCGCACTCGACCACATGATGTAAGTCATTCTGAACGGGGTGGACCCAGAAGCGGACCCGACGCTGGCCACTCTCTGTGTATGGTTCCGTTCGAAACGTGTGCAGGCATGAGGTGCGGGCACCAGTGTCCACTTTTGCCTTGATCCGGGAAATGTCGAACTCCGGCAAGGCAATCCACTCGCGCCAGCCCAATGCCAGCTTTCCGTCTGTGTCCGACACCGCGCCGGATTTTGAGGCATCATCCATTCTGGTCGGCATCCGGGCCTCCCTTGTTGGTTGTGGTTTCCGGCCGAAGCAGCTCCACCCGGAAGGGCTCGGAATGGCTTCCGGCATAAATACTCGTATGGGGAAAAGGTATTTCGACACCCTCCTCATCAAGCGTTTTCTTGATGGCCACCATCATCTGGCTGCGGCCCTCAAGCACTTTGTTGCTGGGTACCCAGAAAGAGAACTGCAGGTCCACTGAGGATGGACCAAATCCGGTGACCAGCACAAACGCCTTCGGCTCCTCCAGACTCACACTGTTCTGTCTCGCAAGTTCAAGAAGCAGCTTTTCAACCCGTTCCACATCCTCTGCATAGGCAATGCCCACCGTCAGGTCCATACGGCGGATGGGAAAGCGCGAGCGATTGACTACTCGGGTCTTAATCAGGGTCTCGTTCGGGATACGGACATACAGGTTGTCCGGTGTGCGCAACTTCACGCTCAGCATATCAATGGAAACCACCTCACCAATGGTATTTTCCACTTCAATAAAGTTACCGATTTCAAAGGGTTTTTCCACCAGCAGGAACAGCCCGCTGATCATGTTGGAGGCGGACGTCTGGGATGCGAAACCGATGGCAACCGTCAGTATACCGGCGGCGCCCAGCACCACATCGAGAGAGAAGCCAGCTTCGCGCAACGCGGCAACGAAGAATATGGCCAGTACAATGTAGAAAACCAGCCGTCTAAACATCACCGTGTGGTGCCGCGACGCACGGTCCTGCATGAAGCGGGTGACACCACGGGCCGCAAATGTGGCCAGCACAATACCGAGAATAATCAGGAACAGCGTGCTGATCCACTTGCCCCAGGCAATGGCCCCAAAAAACTGCATCAGGCTGTTTTCAAACTGCTCAATCAAGGAGGTAACTCCGTTTACGGGTTCAAAATCGGCAATTGGCCGATGACATCAGCCAAATATACGGTCGTAGGCTCGTACCAACCCACCACGGGCGGTTTGCTCCCGCGCCGGAGAAATAAGCTCGCACTGGCCAGCAGCGGCAATCAGCGACTGATCAATCTTAAGGCGTGCTGAATTCATATCGGTCTCGCAGGTCACCGTCACGCGCGGAGTCCAGAGCTGCCCCTTGTCATTGCGATGCAGAGACAGCAACGGAGTTGGCAGATTGAACCGCTCCAGCAGCAGCGGTTCCTGTCGTTCGTTGACAATTCGCACCGGTGTAATCGCCCGCCAGGGCCGTTTGGGCACAGCCTCGAGCACCAGGCGAGCAAACGTGGCGGCGGAATAGCACAGTTCACCTTCCATGGTGGTCCTGCCCACCCAGGTCAGCGACGGGTCCGCCAGCGGCAGTTCCATCAGGTGAGTGCCTTTGGTTCCAACCTGGATTCGCATCCACAGCAGGGTGCCAACATAAATGGTGCACTCACTCTCCGCGGGGATGGTGAGCGGCTGGTAGGGACGTATCACCGTGGCAAGGCTGGACATCGCCGGCAGGTAACAAACCTGGCAGCCATCGTCCGGCCGAACGAACCGCTGAACCTCCAGATCTGCATCGGGTAGCGTGTGGGTTACCCTTTGCTGCCAACGTTCCTGATTGTCGTCTTCGGGCATACGCTGGTAGCGAATCAGCCATTCCTGATCCAGCAGGGTTATCCAGATTCGGGTGTGGCTGAGCTCGTGGTATTGCGTCTGCCCGGGCTCCAATGTGTAGGGCGTTGCCCAGTGGCCATCCTGCATCGTTCGTTGCGTGTCCAGACTCGTCGTCATTCCGGCCCTTTATCCATGAATTCTTCCATTAACTATAATCCAATCAGCACGTTCCAGCGAATATCCATCCGTAACGGTCGATCCGCCATCAATCTCAGGAAGCTCAATGACTCAGCTCGTCTGGTTCCGAAATGACCTGCGCGTTGCCGACAACGCTGCCCTTACTGCAGCCTGCAAGCAACAACAACCGGTACAGGCCTGCTTTATCGTAACCCCGGCTCAGTGGCAGGAGCATGATTGGTCTCCTGCACGGGTTCGATTCGTGCTGGACCATGCCAATGCACTGTCGAAAGAACTGGCGAAATTGGGTATTTCTCTCTCTTTCATGACCTCAGCCACCTTCGCCGACAGCATTGAAAAACTGGAGGAATTCTGCCGGCGCGAGAGTATCCGGCATGTTCATTTCAATGAGGAATACGGAGTTAACGAAAGGCGACGTGATAAAGCCGTAAAACACGCCCTTGATGATATCGGCGTGGCGGTGAATAAATACCGGGACCAGACAGTAGCGCCTGTGGGCACCATCCTCACTCAACAGGGTGAGCCCTATTCAGTGTTCACCCCGTTTTCCCGTCGGTGGCGAAGCTGGATTGATGAGGCGCAACCAGGCCTCTTTCCCATCCCCGAGCCTGTCGATGAAGCTGTTGAGCCTCCTCATTATGATGGCCTGCCAAACAGCTTCGACAATCCGCCACCCCGGCTTGTTGAAACCGGCGAGGATGCCGCCCATCGGCAACTGGAACAATTCCTCGACGACCACGCCGGGGACTATAAGAATCTGCGCGACCTGCCTTCCGTAGACGGCACCAGCCTGTTATCCCCTTACCTGGCTAACGGGGTGCTTTCCGGCAAACAGTGCCTGATTGCCGTCCGCCAGCACCAGGGTATGGGAGGTAATCAGGAAGGCCTGGCCACCTGGGCCAATGAAATCGCCTGGCGGGATTTCTACATCAACATCCTCTACCACTACCCAAGGGTGAGTATGCACCGGGCATTCAAACCGGAAACCGAGGCCCTGCATTGGAATACACCCGGCGAGAAGTTTGAAGCCTGGAAGGGTGGCAACACGGGCATCCCCATCGTCGACGCCGCCATGCGTCAGTTAAACCAGACCGGCTGGATGCACAATCGGCTGCGCATGATCACGGCCATGTTTTTGACCAAGAACCTGTTTATCGACTGGCGGCTGGGTGAGGCTTACTTCATGTCGAAACTGGTGGACGGCTTTCTGGCCTCCAATAATGGCGGCTGGCAGTGGAGCGCCTCCACCGGCACCGATGCTGCGCCCTATTTTCGGGTATTCAACCCTGCCACGCAGAGTGAACGTTTCGATCCCGACGGCGATTTCATTCGCCAGTATGTTCCGGAGATTGCAAAACTGGACAACAAGCGGATTCACCAACCCTGGCTCGGCGGTGTCATCCCCGGCGGGTATCCGCGACCTATTGTTGACCTGAAAGAAAGCAGAAAAGAGGCTATTTCAAGGTTTCAGGCCTTGAAGAACTAGGTGGAACCGGCGGGCAGGCTCTGCCAAAACCGTGCGGAGCCATGGATGGCGGAGCCGAGCGTACAGGGACGTATT
>PBRG01000165.1 GCA_002726615.1 Marinobacter sp. | reverse complement strand
TCCAGGATCTTGTGGAACACCTTGACGGCACCTTCGATGTCCCGGTCGCTAATACCGTCCAGCATCTCTTCACGCAGACGGGCTGCTCGCTCGGTCAGGACGTTCATAAATTCGGTTCCGTCCTTAGTGAGGTGAAGACGGCGGGCACGACGGTCATTGGGGCAGGGGCGGCGCTCAATGAGGCCTTGCTGTTCAAGGCTGTCCAGCAATCGCACCAGAGTCGGATTCTCAATGGCCATCAGCCGGGCAAGCTCACGCTGGGTCAGCCCTTCGCCCCCTTGCTGCAGATAGACCATGGTGGTCCAACGAGCCTGGGTGACGCCCAGATCCTTAAGGCGTTCATCCAGCAATTTGCGCCAGCGACGGGTGACCCGGGCGACGGCAAAGGGAAACTGATCTCTCATGATCTGGAACTCCGGTAATGGGTATCGACTGCTGTACTACCTGTAACGAATACCACTGCCGCAACGGTGCAGTGACGAATGACGCTACCAATAGTAAGCTAACCATTACGATAAAAACAGATATGCAAGGTGAAACAAAATTGGGGAAAACCGAGAGACGCGGCCCGAGAAGCAAGAAGGACCGGCCTATCAACCGGTCTTGAGCAGGTCTTCGTGAAGCTCCTGAGCCGCTGGTGACTCGTGGAATCCCTCGTTACGGGGGTCCATTTCCGTCAGCACCGACGAGGTCTCAGGCATGGCAGGTATGAAGTGTTCCTGCTCCGCCACCGGCACGTCCTCCGTGTGGCTGATTCGATAACTGGTTATCACTGCCAACACCACCAGGAACCCGGCGTTACCGAAGAACAGTCCCCTGGGGCCCAGTATACCCACCAGCTCGGCCATGACGATGGGGCCAATAACACTACCCACGCCATAGCTCAGCAGCAGTGTCGCGCTGGCGGCCACGATACGATTGCTTTCCATTCGGTCGTTGGTAATCGCAACCGCGATTGGATACAGCGTTGCCGAGAGGCCCGTAAACAGGCCGACCAGCAGGGTCAGCAACCACGTCCGTTCAGCTCCAAAGATACCAACCAAAACCGCCGCGGTGCCCGCTGTTACCGCTACCCAGAACATGACGCGGCGGCGGTCAAACCGATCACACACCAGTCCCAACGGCCATGCCAGGATCATCGCTGCCACAATGGCACTGGCCATGAAGGTGGACACCCGGCTGACCTCCAGACCCACCAGGGTGGCGTAGACCGGGCCAAGCGCATAAAAAGAGCCGATCATGACGCCGCAAATCAGTGCGCCGGAAACCCCGGAGAACGACTCACGCGCCAGAGTGAAGAATGACAGTCGCTCGGACTGCTCGATCACCGGCGCATCCATACGGGTCAACGACAAAGGAATCAATGCCAGCGTCAGCAGGACAGCAGCGAGTGAAAACGGTATGAACGAGGACGGCTCACCGACGTTGATCAGCAACTGCCCGCCAGCGGCAGACAGGTAGAACACGATTTGATAAACCGCGAAAAGGGCGCCCCGGTTGGCGTTGGTCGCGCGACTGCTGAACCAGCTCTCAATCACCACCAGAACGCCAGCCACACTGAAGCCCGACAACGCGCGCAGAATGGCCCAGAACACCTCGGACACCGCCATGGGATAAAGCAGGGCGCACACCGCCGCCATGGCAGCAAAGACAGCAAATGCCCGGATATGCCCGACACGACCGATAATGAGATGCACGTAGAGCGTGCCCAGCACGAAACCAATGGAATAGCACACCAGGATCCAGCCGATAATGTCCGGCGAGACCGCTTCAATGCTCAGTCGCACACCCAAGAGGGTCATTAGAAAAGCGTTGCCACTGACCAGAAGGACAATACTGAGGATCAGGGCTGAAAGTGAGGTGACCATTCGGGTCATCAGTCAGGTTCCGGCGTAATTGAAACAGGTTGATACAGGAATGTAATGAAAGTAGCAGCAACGCCGGAACATTGCAGAGCGCAAATTAGAACAGGACGTAATCCACAAAACCACTACGCAGTTCCCGAAATTCCCAATACCGCTTGCAGCGCCGTGATAACTGGATTTAACATCATTTTACATTAAGGTGACGTAACACACGCTGGCGGCCTGAAGGGTTAACATGTCGGTAGTTTGATCGCTGCCTATTTGAACCCACGAGAGTCTCTCATCTCATGCAATCCACGCTAACCATGAGCGTCTGGTTATGAAAAAAACGGACTGGCCAATTCGGTGGGATCTGTTGCTTCGCTACCGGCTGATTGAAATCATCGCCCTCTGGGAAGGACGGCTCACGACCAATCATATCTGCCACAGTTTCGGCATCGGGCGGCAACAGGCTTCCAAGGATATCAACACCTATCTTCGGGAACTGGCACCGGACAATCTGGTTTATGATCGCCACCTTAAAGGCTATGTGCCATCATCCGGTTTCCGGCCGGTTGTCACCCGGGGACACGCCAGCGAATACCAGGACCTGCTGGCCCGCCAGGACAGCCTCAGTGACACGTTTGAGTCGCTTAATATCAGCTTACCTGACAACACCATCGTGCGCGGTCCGGAACGGGTCGTTAAGCCGGATGTCATGCGTGCCGTGGTTGCGGCAGCCCGCCATGGTCGTGTGATGAAGGCAGACTATGCTTCCCTCAGCCCGGCAGGCGTTTCCCAGCGCACTCTGGAACCCCACACCCTGGTGTGTGTCGGTCAGAACTGGCACCTCCGTGCCTGGTGCGACTCCAACCGGGAATTTCGGGACTTTGCCCTCAGCCGTTTCCGTGGCAAGCCCGAAACCACCCGGCAACGCAGTCGGCACACGATCCAGCATGACGATGACTGGAACCGTCAGGTCTCTCTGGTCATGATGCCTGATAGCCGCCTGAATAAGGCACAGCAGGACATCGTCGCTACCGACTACGGCATGAGTGACAACCGCCTTGAGCTCACCATACGCGCAGCCCTTGCACCTTACGTTCTGTCCCGGCTCGGCCTGGGTTCAGACAGCCAGCACCCGGACCCGATGGTCCAGCAGCTGGAACTGGCCAACGAGGAGCAGCTGGGCATTGCCGAGTCGGCCCGCGAGCGGGCTATTAAAGCAGTGGCGGGGCTCTGCTAGACTGGGAGGGTGATCACAACCAACCCTATCATGCTCTGGCGCTTCGCCCTCACCCTACTCATAGGCCTGCCCGCTGTCGCGGTGGGCGATTGCGGTACCGGGGTTATCCCGGTTTCCCGCATTCAGGGCCCAGGCGATCATTCCCCGTTCGCCGGCCAGACCGTTTCCGTTGAAGGCATCATAACCATGGATGCACGCCAACAAGGCGGCTTCCGCGGTTTTTATCTGCAACAAGCCGATGGTGAAACGGACAACGATCCGAAAACCTCCGAGGCACTGTTTGTTTACACCCATCGCACCGACGGACAGCACGGGGATAGAGTCCATGTCTCAGGGCGGGTGAAAGAGTTCCATGGCCTGACCGAGCTCACCGATATTACCTCCATCACCCGTTGCGGGAATGGCCGTCTGCCAGAGCCTGTCTCCGTCACGCTGCCGTGGCAGGATGGCCAACCTCCGGAACACCTGGAAAACATGTGGATCAACGTCGCCGGTGAGCTGACGGTTATCAATCACTATAACCTGGCCCGTTACGGTGAACTGACCCTCGCGGCAGAGCCTCAGACGATGGCCACGGAAATCCAGGAACCAGGGCCGGGTGCTCAATCGCGCCACAGGCAACAGACGATCAACCGACTGTTGCTTGATGACGGCCTGGGTGCGCGCAACCCGCGCCCGATTCCCTGGCCCGGGCCACCATTGTCCGCCGGTAACACGGTTCGTACCGGCGACAAGGTCAGTGGGTTAGCAGGCATACTGGATTTCCGGTTCGGCGCCTGGCGGCTGCAGCCGCAATCAACGCCGGCATTCAGTCCAGCCAATCCACGCCCACCAGCACCCGAGCGGCCAGAGTCGGCCACGCTCAGGGTGGTCACACTCAACCTTGGTAATTTTTTCAATGGTGATGGCCGCGGCGGTGGTTTTCCAGCAGCAAGGGGCGCCCAATCCGCCACCCAGTTTGAACAGCAGAAAGCACGCCTGGTTGCCGCACTGACAGCGCCGGACCCGGACATCCTCGCTGTCACAGAAATGGAGAACGATGGGTATGACGGCGACAGCGCCATTGCCGAGCTGGCCACAGCCTTGGGTTCACACTGGCGCTACGTGGAAACGAGCGACAACACTGGTAGTGATGCCATACGCACCGATCTGCTGTACCGCAGCGACCGGGTGCTCGTGGAAGGCTCTGCCAGCCGCCTGACAACGACACCGTTTGATCGCCGTGGCCGGCCACCCGTGGCCCAGGTATTCCGCCCCATAAACAGCGATCAAGCCCTGAGAGTGGTCGTTCCTCACCTGAAATCCAAAGCCTGCCGTGGCGCCAGCGGTCCGAACCGGAATCAGGACGACGGCCAGGGCTGCTACAGTCACAGCCGCGAACAGGCGACCCGGGCCATTATCCGCTGGACCAATATTCTGCCGAACCCGAACAGCCTGTCCGGCACCATGATCACCGGGGACTTGAACGCCTACGCTCGGGAAACACCGCTGCAACTGCTGGAAGCGGCAGGCTTTATCAACGCCGTTCGTCACATCCACGACTGCACCAATACTTCATGCAAGCACACCAGTTATAGCTATCAGGGCCGTAGCGGAACCCTGGACTACAGCCTGGTCTCAAACGGGCTCCTCCCACAGATTGTCGGTGCCCGCACCTGGTCGATAAATTCCGATGAACCCCGGGCGCTGGGCTACAAGGGGCCGGTTACCGTACCCACTGGCCAGCCCTGGCGCTCGTCGGACCACAACCCGGTCATCACCGACCTGTCACTCTGATTCCACCTTGCCCGCGAGCCGCAGCAACAGGGCAAACAGGCCAAAGCCCGGCGTGGGATAAGCGGTACACTGGCTCCAATCCAGTTGAAACGGAAACCGACCGTGAAAATACCCACTCCAAACTTATGGCCCGCCGCCCGCACCGGTCAGCGATGGCTGGTACAGGCAAAACGTCGTGAAACCGTGATCGACGGCCACCGCATGGTGTATCTGGAAAAAGGGACCCCGGCTGCAGACCGACCCACGATGATACTGATGCACGGTTTTGCCGCCATGAAAGAGAACTGGGCGCTCTGGCTGCAGCGGTTGCCCGAGCACTGGCACATTCTGGTTCCGGACCTGCCAGGGCTTGGAGAAAGCGATTACCGCCCGGAAGCCGAGTACAGCTACGAGGCCCAGGCGTCAAGGCTGGAAGCCTGGGTTGATACCCTGGCCACCAACAACCTTCATCTGGTCGGCAGCTCCATGGGGGGGGCCATTGCCACTGTTCTTGCCCACAAAATGAAGCCCGCACCCGCTTCCTTGACGGTGCTAAACAGCGCCGGCATACCCGAACATACCAACGTGGACCTCAACGCACCGTTCGAATCCGACCGCGACGCCATCCTCATTCCCCAGGACTGGGCCGGTGTCTACCAGATGTTCAACAGCGTCGGCAGCGGCAAGCCCACGGCCATGGGCGTTGCCATGACAGGGCTCCTGGGGCCGGACTTATTGCAGCGAACCGCGTCCTTGCGCCATATTTTCAACGACATGCTCACTGACGCACTGGCACCGGCGCGCTACCTTGGCCCCGACACGCCTCCCCTTCAGGTTCAGTGGGGGGACCGGGACGTGATCACTCCCACACGCTGCGTGGACTGGTACCGAAAGGTCACACCCCACGCCGATATCCACATATTCCCTCGGGTGGGCCATCTTCCGATGCTGGAGAATCCCGGTCGTTCAGCCCGTGCACTGGCAGCCTTTATCGAACGCCACTAGCCGGGCGGCCGGGCCCGCTAATTGGCCTGTATATCCTGTTGACCCGTCAGCGGAGTCATGGGGTGGGAAGAACATTCCGTTCATAATCGTGGAAGAAGTTTCATCCCTGACATAACAACAACAGGAAACACGAGGAAATCCCATGCGCGCCTCAGTATCTACCACTCAGGATCTGGGCATGCCGGCCATTTACCTGCACTTGCTGGCGGAGTTGCTTAATACCATCGGCGTCGATGAAAAAGCGCTGCTCAAGCGTGTCGGTCTCGACCCAGTGCGTCTGCAATCAACCGATATAAGAGTCAGTCAGTCACAGGCCAGCGAATTCGTGACCCGCGCCATCATTGAAAGCGGCGAGCCCGGGCTCGGCATCATGCTGGCCCGGGAGCTTCGACTGCCACTGCACGGAGCTCTGGGCACCGCGGTCATGAGCAGCCGCACACTGGCAGAGGCTCTGGACCTGATGACGCGCTACCTGACTCTGCGTGCCCCACATCTGCAGGTCAGGCGCCGGCAGCACGATGGCCAGGCTATCTACGCCATCTCGTGTGGCATTGATCTGGGTCCATTGCAGGGCTTTATCATGGACGCCATGCTGTTCGGCTGCGCGTCCATGGGCGCGCAACTGACTGGCTCACCGGTCGCCGGCTCGTCGATTCAGCGACGCGGACCGGAACCGGCCTACTTCCATCGCTTTCGCCAGCAAATACCCATACCCGTGGTGTACGGCGCTAACGAAGATGCGATTGTCATTCCCGATTCGCAGCTGGCATTGCCCATTCGCTTTTCTGACGATCAGTTGGCCGCCTCCTCGAAAGCCCAGTGTGAGGAGGCGCTGCGCCTTCTAACGGAAGATGCCGGTTTTGCCTGTCGGGTCAGGCGGGTGATTGAAACCAGCCACCCGTTCCCACCGAAACTGGCCAGAGTGGCCACAACGCTGTTTGTCTCGGAGCGCACCCTGAAACGACGTTTACAGGCGGAGGAAGCCAGTTTCCAGCACCTGGTGGATCAGGTGCGGCTGGAAAGAGCCGGTGAGTTGCTGCAACAAACCGCCATGAACCTTAGCCAGATTGCCGACGCCCTGGGCTACGCCGATGCAGCCAACTTTACCCGGGCGTTCAAGCGCTGGACCGGACAGAGTCCCAGCCAGTACCGAAACCAGGAATCACTGCCAACAACAACGTCGATCAAGAGAACATTAGCCCGTTCGATGGCCTGACACACTCAGTCGATGCCAATGATCTTGTGCATCTGCAGAGTCAACCGCCACTGAGGGTGGGTCAGGCAGTAATCCGTGGCTTTGCGGGTGTTACTTTGCTTGACGGGGTCAGGCTCACCCTCCGAGACGGTCGGCGACGCCATTGGCGAGAGAAAATAGTGGCTGGCCTGAATGTCGGTGAAGCGCTCCGGCATCGCCAGGGGTTGAGGGTACACCACTTTCAGCTCGTCACACTGGCGAAGCACCACCGGCGCGTTCGCCTTGGGGCTCACACACAACCAGTCAATACCGGCCGGTGCCGGCAGTGTGCCGTTGGTTTCCACGCCCACTTCAAAGCCGTCCCGGTGAAAGGCGTCCACCAGCTGATCATCCAGTTGCAGCAAGGGTTCACCGCCCGTACACACCACATAGGGCCGCCCAGGCGCATCCGGCCAAAGACGGCGAATATGCGCCGCCAGCGCTTCCGCGGTTTCAAACTGGCCGCCGTTCTGGCCATCGGTACCTACGAAGTCGGTATCGCAGAAACTGCATACGGCATTGGCTCGGTCCTTTTCACGACCGGTCCAGAGATTGCACTTGCTAAAGCGGCAAAACACCGCCGCCCGCCCGGCCTGGGCACCTTCACCCTGCAATGTATAAAACGCTTCCTTTACCCGATACATCAGGTTTCCACCTCATAAGGCAAGGGGTCTGAAACGCCGTTGGCGGCAAACGCCTCCAGACGTTCCACGCAGGAGCCACAAAGGCCACAGGCCCGGTCGCGACCGTTGTAACAGGTCCACGTCTTGCTGTACTCAAGCCCCAGTTTCAGGCCCTCGGCAAGGATGGCACCCTTGTCCGAGCCCATGAAAGGCGCTTCAATTTTCACCGGCTCATAGTTGGCCACCTGACAGACGGCATCCATTTTTTCCACAAACTCCGGTCGGCAGTCCGGATAAATCGCGTGATCGCCGCCATGGGCGCCGTACCACACGGCAATGGCACCGGCGGTAACCGCATAGCCGGTGGCCAGCGACAACAGGATCATGTTGCGATTGGGTACCACGGTGGCCTTCATGCTGTCTTCTTCGTAGTGCCCTTCGGGCACGTCCACTTCGTCCGTCAAGGCCGATCCGGCCATGACTTCACTGAGTGCACGAATATCGATCACCTTGTGCGGCACCGATAACTCCTCGCAGACCTGGCGGGCAACTTCCAGTTCGCGAACGTGCCGCTGGCCATAGTCAAACGACAGAGCATGAACCTTGTACCCTCGGGCACGGGCAAGGTGGAGCAGGGTGAACGAATCCATTCCCCCAGAGTAGATTACAACGACGGTTTCGGTCATCAGGTCATCCCGGTTTCAGACAGCCAGCAGGGCGTCACTGGATTGTTATAGGCTCGGAGTAACATCCGTGGACACATTGTAACAGTGGAATGCGACGATGGGTTCGCGTCTGCAGGAGCGTGCGGGTAAACTCTGATGACGGCACATCAACAAAAATCAGGCGGAATGAGAACCAGAACCAGCCCAGCCTTTATTGACTTCGAGGCCTCCAGCCTTGACCTGATCGCCAGCTATCCAATCGAGGTGGGCATATGCTTGCCCGACGGCACCTTGCACAGTTGGCTGATACGACCCCATGTGCTTTGGCAGGACTGGTCACAAAGTGCCGAGCAGGTTCACGGAATCACCCGGGGAACCCTGGAAGCAGAGGGTACACCCGTGTCGGAGGTTGCGGCGCACCTGAACGAGTTGCTCTCGGGGCAGGTGTTCTGTGATGCCTGGACGTTCGACAGCTTCTGGCTCCATCGCCTGTTCCGTGCCGCCAACACCCGCGCCGACTTTCAACTGGAATCCATTTCCATGTTGCTGGATGCCAACCAGGTAAGGCATTGGTCAGCATCGCGTCAGCAGGTTATCAAGCGTCTGGGGTTACCCGTGCACAGGGCGGCAAACGACGCGCTTATCCTCCACAGAACCTGGGAAGAGATCCAACTGTTCGCCGTGGATGACGAACCGCTTCACGGCCGCAGCCGGCAGGTCTGAGGTTTCCATCATGGAACTCTGCTCTGGCATGGAACTCAGCGCTGGGAGCTATTCACCTTGAGGGCAAGGACTTCGAGGCCGTCACGCAAGGTGTTCAGTGTCCAGTAGGTCACCAGCACCATCAGCGCCGCCCCAATGACGGTAAAAGACAAATCGTCACCCACCATCTGGCTGCGGGCGATGAACAGGTAAACGGCGAGCGCCAGGACAAGCAGCACTTCGACAATGGCATGTGACTGTAACCGGTTTTTTGCAGATCCGTTTTCTTCGGACATCTTACTGGGTTTCAACCTCTGATTTCTGACGATACATTGCATTGATTAGTGTGCAAATTATCGCCAAATATGGCCCGGGCGTCTGTACGAACTAGTGGCTACGAGGTTTCCACGATGCCGTCAGGAACACACTTTTCGGACGGCATCGAGTAGGAGGGGGAGTTACCTCCCCCGTCCTCTCACACCACCGGGCATACGGTTCCGTACCACGGCGGTTCATGATTGGCTCTGAAGCCGAAC